>NZ_QICI01000029.1 GCF_004119445.1 Chryseobacterium sp. CH21
AGCTCAGCATGACACTGCTAATACCAAGAGCTAAAAAACTTATACATTATTCTGTCATTTTGCATCCTCTAAAGCCTGGATTCCTGCGGAATGACACAATGGAAACAGAGGTATATTGTTATAATACTATCCATTTGATAGGAATCTGAAGACTCCCAAATTACTAATTGGTTTTTTTAAATCAGAACTTGTCGCCCTATAACTAATAGAATCAATATACCCTGGAACCCGAAGTCCGAATTATTCACGGGCTATCATTTTAAGCTCATAAATAGCTTATCAAATATAAAAACTTACCAGTCCTAAGAAAAGTATTTAAAGAGCAGGAATCTGTCTTATTTTAATCCAGAAGAAATAAAAAAACCGCCTCTATTAAAGAAACGGTTCAAATTTTATGATATTGTGATTGTAAAGGTTATCTAAGAAAGTTTAGTTTGCTCCTATGGTAAATACGATCTGTGCACTATAAGTGGCTGCAGGAATTGTAACAGAAACACCACCTATCTCCAACTGTACATTAATAGCAGAATAATCTACACTATTGCCTAGCCCTAATAGCCCACTAAAGGTAATTGTTGAAAGTGTTACAGCACTAGCTTGAGGGATTTCTATAAAATTTACATTTCCACCATTAATTGTAGCAGTACAAGCTATACAAAGACCATTGATCTTAGTAGTTCCCCCACTTCTTTTTGCGTAGAGATGGAGATTACTGTTCCAGGTAGCAGGGGTATAATGCATGCTGATTCTGGCACCGGAACTTGAAAGGAGATTAAGGAAAGATCCAGGTAGATTCCCTGATAGCGTTAGTTGGCTAGGATTGTTATAAGTTCCTGTATAGTTTGTTCCCGCTTCAGTAATGGTAGGTACACTTACGGTCCAGTTACTTCCTGCAATATTTATTGTTTGACCTTCAAGGAAACTGCCCATTATTAAAACAATAATGTATATATATTTTTTTAAGAACATTTCTTTTTGAAAATGGCTGTTGATTTTCATTTTTCAGTTTTATTCTGTGATGGTGTAGGTGATGACAACGGCGGTATTGGCTTGAGCCTGTAAATTAGCATAAGTATTGGTAGCTAATGAATGGTAAGTGCGTGACCATTATTGGTACCATTCCCGGTATATGCTCCTCCTATACCACTAATAATGGTAGCAGGGGTAGTGGTAAGAATAATCTGTCCCGATGAAGTGCCTAAGGTTCCTCCTCCTGATCCGGAAGCCGCTGCAGCCTGCACTCTTATATTGACCCCTGGAATTAGTTTATTGATAGATGCTGTAATTCTTCTGGTAAGTCCTCCGGAAGCAATAGCAGAAGTATAATTGATCCATTTTGATGTATTGGGAGTAGGGGCTGTTAAAGCATTTCCAGCTTCTGTAGGAGCTGTAAAATTTAAAGTAAAACTTCCTGTTGGTTCAATATCCATTAATGTTACTACTGGTAATGTCATCGTTACAGTAGTACTGGCAGTAGTCTGGGAATACAAGAAACCAGATACAATAAATGATGCTGTTAATAATATAGAACGGATCAAAATCATTTTTTCTTTTTTATTTCATTATACCCTACCTGTAAGGATTCCTGTTGGTATTTGATTTCTATTTGTTGCTTGACAATATTGATACTTAATTTCTTTGTTTCTGCTGGTTTTAATGTAAATTGAAACTTATCTATCGAAATTTTATACCGCTTATCAAGCCCATTACGGTAAACTTTCACTTTCCAGTCGCCAGGACGAAGATAGGTGAAGTCAAAATCTTCTCCTATGAAGCATATTTTACGATAAGTCTGATCATTGTTTGTAGCTTCTACAATAATACTTTCTTTTTTTTTCTTTCCTTTACTACTCAGTAATTGTTCAATATCCGTTTGATCTTTTTCTCCCTTTTCAAGAAATTGAATATGTCCTTTAACATTGGCTGCCGTTGTTAATCCGAAATTTAAAATATTTTCTTTATTAATAAGAGCAAGCGCCACTGGAAAAGTCTGTGTTGGAATATCATTGATTTCCGTTGTTGAACGGTCTATTTCCAGAAAATAATTACCGGGAATAACATTTTTGAAAAAATAATTCCCTTCTTTATCTGTAGCTGAGAGATAGCTTCCAAGCATTAACCTTATTCCTTCAGTATTTTTTATTCCCAGATTGCTGATATTTCCGGCTAAAGTAACATATTCAGCAGTCTTTTGTACCGGAATATTAGGACGCCATGTATATCGCATGGAGAATATAAAATCCTTATCTCCAATTGCTCCTCTTTGTAAAGAATACCTGCCAGAAAGATCAAGTTCGTTTCCGGGAAATAGCTGTTGGTGGAAAATAAGTTCAAACAAATTTCGGTCTTTAAAATATTCTTCCGGCATATAATTGTTCTGATAAAAAAGGCTTAAGCTGGTCTTATCTGAAAACCGACTGAAGATTCTTGCTCCGTAATAAAAATTTTTCTGATTTTCGAGCTGATATCTTGAGCTGACTGCATAGCTTCCAAATAGATTAAATGAAGTTCTGAATTTTTGAAATGAGAGGTTAGCAGAATAGAAACTTGAATTACCACTAAACCCAGTCAGATAATTATCTGTTTTACCAAACTGTCCATCAATGTTTATCTGAAACACTCCGATCTGCTGATTAATACTGATTTTAAAGAACCGCTCATAATAATCAAACTGTTTAGGTTCTAACCGATCTTTATAGGTTTGATAGCCGTTATTAAGTATAATGAAACCGCTCGGCATATATTTGTACTGTATACCGTATTGGAAATATTTTCTATAGGGTGCTGCGAGTAACAGTGTATCACGCTGGAAATTTTTGGCATCCTGCATGTAGTTGGCAAAAAAACTTAGTTTTTTGGAGATATTGTAAGAAATATTTCCGTTAAAAGTATTCGTATTGGTAAAATAGCCTGCAAAGTCAGGGCTAGCTTTTACATACATTAAACTTGCATTAAATTTTTCAAAAATAGCATCAGCCTGAAGCAAATAAGCTGTTCCATTGTTTTTTTTTGTAGTACTGTAAGCAAGTTCTCCAGAAACATTAATGTTCTTGGATATTTTGAATTTTCCCTTAGTATAAGGAAGGTGTGCATCAGAATCCAGCCTTATATCACTGTATCTATTTTCTCCCGCTCTCGGAGTTTTATAAAGATAGCCAACAGAAAGTTCTGACTCTTTCCTGATTTTAAACGTGGAATACATATTAAACTCATCCTGTATATCCCTGAAAAATCTCGGATGATTATAGAAACCACCCAAAGTTACTTTATTAAAGTCATATCGGATTTCTGCTCCGCGGCCATATCTGGCAAATTCTGTTAAATAAGATGAAGAGTACGTTTTATCACCAAGATGAATGAAAAGTTTATCCCGTTTGTAATTCAGAAAATATTCTTCATATTGGGTGAATGTATTCAATTCTATAGGATTGTGGGTAACCGCCCGGAATTCGACTTGGTTTTTATTGTCTTTATCAAGGGTCCCTTTGCCGTAGATTTCTCCCTGAAAGCCATCATTATAGACTCCCATATTCTGCATTCCGATGAAAGAAAGTGAAACTGCAACAGGAAGTCTGTGATAGAGGTCTTCTTCAGAGGGTTTTACTGATATCACCTGAGTGCTTGCGTAGACACTCTGGTTTTCTTCAGGATTGCCATTTGAATATACAGAAAGGTTGATGTTCTGGAATTCATTTTGCCTGAGATCCGGGCTGGTTACTTTATGTATAGAAATGATTTTCGACTCGTTAGGCTCTAATACTAATGAGGGCTGAGCATCAAGGATAGCATTTTTGCTTTCCAGTGTAATATGCTCTGTTATATTACCATTGTTTTTTAAAAGAAAAGTAGCACGAATGGTTTCTCCTGCTCTTATAAATTCCTGTGAATCCAGAGCTGTAACGGAAAGGTTTCTATTTCCTGAAACTGTTATTTTTGAAATCTTTGTCAAGGTGATACCGTTGTTACGATCTTTAATATTCAGTGTTACGGAATAATTGCCCTGACTTGTTTCTGCTGCAATACGCAAAGGAACCAGATAAACTGATGTTTCATATGGAGCAATCTGTAATTCTCCTTTTGCTAAAATAGGTGTAATAAATGTATTTGAAGTGGTAACTGAAATGTCGTAACTTTTGCTTTCAGCCGAATTATTTTCTAATGTAAAAGGAATAGAAGTAGACATTCCCGGCATTAAACTATCTTTTTTACTGGTCAATGGTTTGGATTGATGTTGTGAAAAAATAAATACCGGGAATAATGATATAACAATAAATAAAGTCCAAGTTCTAATCATTTTTTACTTCTAATTCCACATTGAGTGCAAATGCATTCTCTTCTTCATCCGTAGCTATTATAGAGGCTCTGTATTTGTCCGGAGGTATTTTACTGATATCAATATAAAACGTTTTGGAGGTATCAGGTAGTAGTCCCATCGTTAAACTTGAATAAGTTCCTACTTTTTCACCTGTTTTACGGTTATAGATCTCAATAGCTGCTGTTGGTTTGCAGTAAAGATTACCATTATTGGCTATTGCAACCTTCACCGTCTGCTTGCCCTCCTGTTTTTCTACTTTTACACTTTCAAACTTAAGATCCGGTTTGGCTTTTTCTGTTTCAAAATCGGTAATAACCTGAATGGCATATCGTATCACAGAAGTGATGCTCACTCCCGGTTTACTGTCACTGGGTTTTATATCTTCCACTGGCTCTACAATGATCACACTCCAATAGCTTCCGGGATCTTCTACGTGATTAGGAACAGTAATTTCGTAAAATACCTCTGTCTTTTCTTTACCTTTCAGAGAAACCAGATTGGTATTGAGCTTTATCCATTCTCCGTTAGAGCGTTTATTGGTGCGTAATGCTGTATAATTAATTGTTCCGTCTGCATGATAAGCAAAATCCTGTAAGAATAGTTTTACACTTTGAGGATTGCTGCTTGTGTTTTCAATGGAAACTTTTCCTTTGTAAACCTTCCCGTTTTCTATTTTATAAGAATGCGTAAGCCCGTTGAGAATCACAATGCCGGCATGTAAAAAGCTGAACTGCAAAATCAGGGTGATCAAAAGAAGAATACGCTTTATCATCATGTAAAGTTTGGTGTTAAAATATTAATAATACAAAACCAGGAAGAAACTGAATAACAATTTCTTCTTGCTTTTGAAATACGAATTAGAAATTTATTTACATTCTAATTGTCAGATATTGTATAAGTAACGGTAGCTACTACTGTGGCTGTTGCCTGTAAATCTGCATACGCTGCTACACCTCCGGGGCCGCTTCCGGCAGCAAGGGCATAGGTAAGATTGTGTCCGTTGTTGGCACCGTTTCCTGTGTAAGCACTTCCTATACCTGAAATGATAGTTTGGTCAGCAGCACTTAAAGTCAACAGACCTGCAGATGTACCCAATGTACCCGCTCCAGATCCGGTAGCTGCAGCTGCAGTTACGTGAAGATCAACTCCAGGAACTATGGCATTCATTTTTACACTTACATTACGGGTAGGATCTGCAACAGATTTGATAGAAGAATAATTAAGCCACAAAGTAGTGTTAGAAGCACTTGGAGTAACAGGATTTCCTGCTTCTGTAGGAGCCGTGAACCCAAGTGTGATATTTTTTGTAGCTGCTGGCTCAATATCTACCAATGCAACTTCGGGAATAGAAATTGTGACTGTATGATTGTCTGTATTGGTATCCTGCGCACTCAGGTTCCCAGACAGAGCAAACGCAAATAAAGACATTGCAATAGTTAAATTTAATTTTTTCATGATGCTGATAATTAGTTAAGTGAATATAACAAAATTCAATATAATTTGAAAAAAATATATCATAATTTTTATATTAATGATTATTTGATCAATGTAATTCTTTATATTTGAAATATACTTTAACATAATAAGTCGAAAAAATCCTGCACATTTATGTACAGGATTTTATCAATATTATAGATGTTTTCTATGCCCAGTGCGGATCAGAAACAGATACTTTTCCGGTCTCTATTCTTCCTGCAAAATGCCATAGATGCTCATTGAATTTTAATTTCAAATCATACCAGCCTTTATTTTTATTAAGATCGATGATTATTTTTTCTTCAGATTTTTGTACTGCGATTGTCTTTTTTGTTTTTCCGTAAAGATCTTCCAGCTGTAGGGAAACAGCATTCTTTTTAGGATTTCTGATAATCAGCTCAACCTGATTTTTTGGTGTCATATTCACCAAAATTACTTTCAATTCCGGAATATTCAAGCCTTTAAATTTCCTAAAAAAGCCGTTGGGACCGAAAATTTCGTAATCATAAGCTCCGGAATGCACAGGATGGGATATCTCTTGCTTGGAATATAAAGCATAAGAGAAATGATAATCATTACGATCAAATTGAGTTCTGTCATACACTAAAAGCGGAACTCCATTTTCTTTTAAATTAACCATTTTGATATGTTCCCCTTCTATATTGACATGGAAATGATAAGGAAGCGGATTGGATGGTTTCAAACCTCTTTCCTGAATTTCAAGTAAATTCTCATGAAGTTCATTTTCAGAGTGCCATTTCAGATTGGGAACAGGTTTATTTTTAGCTGCATTAATGGTTTTAGCATAATCTTTCTGATCCAGATAATCCATCTGTGGGACCTTTACACTGGAAGAATTGAATGCAGACGTAAGATCACCGCATATGGCTCTTCTCCAGTCGCTGATATTATCAACATGTACATTCTTCTTGAATTTCTTCATAATGAATTTCTCCAGAAACTGCAGCACAGAAGTATGATCTGATACTTCGGAATTTACAAAACCTCCTTTTGTCCATGGCGAAGCGATGATCATCGGGACTCTGTAACCTAAACCAACAGTTCCTTCTATCTTTTCATAACTTTTTAAAGAAGGATTGCTCATGTATTCCTGAGACTTATCTACATATTCTACTCCTTCTTTTCCGTTCATATCTACAGGCTGGCTTGGATTCACCGGTGGAGCGAAAGGAAGTACATGATCGAAATATCCGTCATTCTCATCGTAATTGATGATAAATATTGTCTTTTTCCATGTTTCAGGATCTTTGGTCAGAATATTTAAAACTTCAGAAATATACCATGCTCCGTACCAAGGTGATCCCGGATGGTCAGAGAAATGTTCCGGCGCTACCAACCAGGAAACAAGCGGCAATTTTTTCTCCTCCACATCTTTACGGAACTGGAACAGTACATCACCTTCCGGAACAACCAGTCTTTCTCCGTTTTCATCTTTTCCGATTTCCAGTTTCCAGTAATCAGGATCATTGGAATTGGTAGTGAAAGCTTTCTCATGAAGGTTTTTTTCTTCTTTTGAAAGTTTGGAATAATTATCCGGATGGTATTTTATCTGATCTTCCTGAACCTCAGCCAGCATCGCTTCCAGTCTTTCTTTCTGATTAGGATTTTTTTCAATCTCCTGTTTCAGGTAAGCAATGATATTGGGAATATTCTGATAATATCCTTTTGAAAACTTCACATTGAATTTTGAAAACCATTCAATCGGATTATCGGTAAAATTACTTAACCATGCCTCCTGTTCGCCAGACATTCCTTTTGGAAGACTGATTTCATTCTGATAAATTCTCCACGAAACATTCTGCTGTTCTAAAATTTCCGGGAAACTTTTCCATTTTGCCTGTCTTGCTTTGTCATAATCAATATTTTCATTCACAACATTGGCTTTTACTTTTCCGTTTTGCTGTTCTCTTAATGTTCCGGACCAAAGGAAAAGTCTGTTTGGAGTAGTTCCGGTAAGGGAAGAGCAGAAATACTGATCGAATATAGTAAATGCATCTGCCAGTTGATAATAAAACGGAAGATCTTCACGATTATAATAGCCTAACGTCAGTGGAATGTTTTTGTAATCTTTATTTCCTGAGGCTTTGGCTTGAAGCCATTGGTCAAATTTACCTTTGTTCAGAGCCTTCTGCTGATCAGCCCATGAATGTGGAAGTGAGCTCATCCATGTTGATTTGGTATTTCTTAAATCCAGACGGGCAGGGGAGGCATATTTTCCCTCCTCATTCTTTTGGAAGAATACAGAATGCCCGTCCTGTTTTACAAAGGCTCTTTTGTCCAGAAATCCTCTTACGCCTTTAAGAGCACCAAAAGCATGGTCAAATGAGCGGTTTTCCTGCATCAGGATTACAACATGTTCTGCATCATAAAAGGTAGACTGTGCAGCCGGATCAATGGCTAAAGCTTTTAAAATGGAAGGATGAAGAACACTTGAAGTTCCTAACCCAGCTAATAAAAGACTTGATTTTTCTAAAAATTCTCTTCTGTTCATGTTCAATCGTAATAAGAAAGAAACCGCAAGTTAATAGGATTTTCCTGCGATTTCTTTGTTTTATATAAAAATAATCAGATTTCTATTGCAACCACCAAGGTTTGGAGTTGATATTATCACTTCCTCCATACTGAGCAGCCAGAGCAGCTTTTAAATTGTTGCTGTTATAGCTGTATTCCGATTGCGGATATCTGAATCTGAAAGGCGCTGCAACTCCTGCTTTCAGAGGATAGTTTGGATATCCAGTTCTCAGATAATCGTAATAAGACGTCCATTGTGCCTGGTGAAACATGGTCATGTATTTTTGAGTCATGATTTTTTCAAGCTGTGTCTGAAGAGAATCTGCATTATTGTAAACTACTAAAGGAGTTGTCAGATATAGATTCACATCAAAGCCTGAGAAATATTGTCCCGGATTTTTACATACGTTTGATAAAAATTGAAACTAGCTTTAATGGCATTGTCATAATGCGTTTTTGCCGATCCGGAAATCCAGCCTCTTGCTGTAGCTTCAGCCAGAATAAACTCAAGTTCCGAATAACTTAACACAGAAGCAGGCTCATTGGTAGGATCTTTATAGAAACGATCGTTTACTTTAGAGATGTTTTTTGCTGTGATCAATGCTGCATTGTCAGAATAAGGTGAGGTAGGGTTTCCTCCGTTGTATCCTGTGTAATCTGTTATGGCTTTTCCTGCTTCTTTAGCTCCTGTAGTCTGCGCTGCAAAAGTGAACAAACGTGGATCATGTCTGTCTTTGAATAGATTAATGAAATAATCTGCCATATACAAACTGGAACCGTATCCGCTGTTGTTAAACATCGTATATCTGCTGTCTGCAGCATCAGCAAACTTAAGCTCACCATTATCTGCAATCGAGGTCATGAGAGACTGGCTCCCTGCAATAGAAGCAAATTCTGTAGCAATATTATAATTTCCTACAGTTGTTTTTTTGGAAAGCGTGATTAAAACCTTCAGACGGAAAGAATTGATCAGTTTTTTCCACTTTAAAGCATCTCCGTTGTACACAATGTCGCCTTCAATTTTATCATTGGTATTGATAAGATCATTGGCTTCTTTTAATTCTGATAAAATTCCGGACATGATAGCTTCCTGAGCATCATATTTTGGTTGTGTAATTCCGGATTCTCCTTTTGCGGCCTCGGAATAAGGAGTGCTTCCCACTTTTAAACTGATATTGAAAAATGATAGGCTCTCAGAAATTTACCAATAGCAGCATAGTTTTTATTATTGATTTTTTCCGCTTCCTGCATCATTTTTCCTGTATTCAGAAGTCCTTTTGTGTAGACTTCGAAAGAGGCATCATTCCATTTCATATACTGATATGAATTTTCACCATCGGTACCAATCATCATTCTTGAAGCGTACATATTATCACCGTTTACCTGAAACGTATATTTTTCCACATAAGTCAGAAGAAATTTAGGATCAATGCTTGCCTGATCATTAGGATTTTCATTGATTTTATCAAGGTTGGATTCACATGAAGCCAATGTCAGAAGTCCGGCAGCAAACATACTCTTCATTAATCTTTTCGCTGTTTTGCCTCTTTGTCCTTTCACTTTGTTTATATTATTTTTCATTGTCTTGACGTACTTTTTAGTTAAAACTTAAGATTAAAACCTATTCCGAACCATCTGCTGGACGGATCCTGAATATCATTCTCTGTTTTTGCCTGGAAATCAGGGTCAGAATAAAGATTCTTTGATTTTTTCCACATCGCCAGGTTATAAGCAGAGATATTGGCGGTGAAACCTTTTACCATTCCTTTCGGATTCAGTAATGAAGAGAAATCATATTCCAGAACTACAGATCTAAGTTTTACGAAAGTTCTGTCGAAAACGTTGGCAAACTCTTCACTTTCATCCTGTGTTACTCTTGCCTGGTATGGATAATTCTGTGCCCAGTCCTGGAAGCTGATTGCTTTGGTGTGTGGAGTATACTGGCCTGTTGCCGGATTGTAATTAACCCCATCCGGTACAAAATAGTATGTTCCTGGATTGGCGTACTCAAGATCTCTGTAAGCTACAGAATTTGGATGTTTTCCTCCCCACCACATTTTTTCCACTACCTGCGATCTCATGACACCACCGATGCTTCCATCAATTCCGATATTTAAAGTAAATTTCTTGTATTTGAATGTATTGTTGAAACCGAAAGTCCAGTCCGGATTGAAATGCCCTAGATTACTTGGTGCATTGGCTCTTGTTGGCATCCCTGTGTTGGCATCCAGAATGACTTTTCCGTCTGGGGATTTTTGCCATGTGTAATCGTAGTAGCTGTCCATTCTTTCGCCCAACTTAATGTTTTTGTAGTTCGGCATATTGTCATAAATGGAAGTCAGCTTTTGTTCGTAAGTACTCCAGTTGATTAAGGTTTTCCAGCTGAAATCAGCAGATTTTACCGGAACTAAACCAAGGGAAACTTCAAATCCTTTGG
Organism: Chryseobacterium sp. CH21; assembly: GCF_004119445.1. Taxonomy (GTDB): domain Bacteria; phylum Bacteroidota; class Bacteroidia; order Flavobacteriales; family Weeksellaceae; genus Chryseobacterium. The sequence continues at coordinate 10,761 of NZ_QICI01000029.1, forward strand.
TGGTATATTCATTTCCGTTTACATATTGTGAAGTAAAACCAGATGATTCCGCAGCCGGGAACTGGAGAATATTATTATAATCTAATGTTCTGAAATAAGTAGCATCTAAAGTAATTCTGTTATTAAGGAAACCTGCGCTTAACCCTAATTCATAAGATTTTGTCTGCTCCGGTTTCAAAGAGTTTTCTACATTCAGAGTCGTTGGATAATAATATGTAGGATTTCCGTTGAATGTAACTCCCTGATTATTCAAATAATAATTTCTGATGGAATAAGGCTGGAAGTCGTACGCTACTTTTGCCCATGAAGCAGATAATTTCAGCATATTGATAGACTCCGGCAATTTTACCAGATTTGAAATAACGGCACTAATGGATGCAGAAGGGTAGAAGTAAGACCTGTTGGCTTTAGGCAATGTGGAAGACCAGTCGTTACGTCCTGAAATATTAATGAAGAAAGCATTATACAAGCCAATATCAATCGTTGAGTAAGCACTGTAAATCAGTTTTTCCTTCAAATAAGAATAATTTTTCAATGCTCCAATAGAATTTTCAAAGGAGTAAACTTCAGGAATTTTTAATCCATCCGTAGATCTTTCATTATTATTGTTTTTATAATAGAAAGCTGAACCTCCGGCATTGATGGTAAAATCAAAGTTTTCAGATATTTTTTTCTTGTAAGTGGCAAGGACATCATAGTTAAGATTCCAGGTTTTATTGTCTTTTAAAATATAACCTCCACTTCTTGGCGCACTATAATTGAAATAAGAATAAGGGCTCAATACTTCCGTTTTGCTGTGGTTTTCCACAAGGGATATTTTCCCTTTTACCGAAAGATCCTGTGTCGCTTTATACTCTAGACCTGTTTGTGCATTGATGATGTTCGTTCTGTTCTGATTTTTATAATACTCAGCCCCGAACCAAGGATTGTTGTACCATGCATAGTTCCAGTTGGCCTGTGCTCTTCCTTCTTTTCCTGGAATCCACATATGGTTTTTCAAGGCTTTTCCGTCTACATCACCTCCCATCCAGATCAGAATGGTGTACATATGTCCGCTTGGGTTGTAATCGTAGTTTGGAATATTAGGGGTAAAAGCTTGGTTGAAATTAAATTTCGTATCAAAGATTAATTTATCTCCAAGGTGGTTTTCAGATGAAAAGTTGATACCATATTTCTGAAGATAAGAATTGGGAACTCTGTCATCATAATTCATGAAGTTTCCGGAGAACCTGTATACATCCTTGTTGTCTCTATAGCTGATCGCAAAGTTATTATTATTGATCACTGCAGGCTTTAAGAAAGTACTTAAGTTATCATGATATTTCCAGTCGATTGGAACTCTTTCGTATCTTGATTTATCATCATACTGAGTTCCTGTCACCGCTCCGTACCACGGAACTACCTGTCCAGTTACTTTATCTCTGATAGGGCTGTTCCACTGGGCAATCTGTAAACCGGGAACAAATTTTGGACCCCAGATCATATCTCCATCATTCACTCCTCCATCAGCTCCATCCCAGAATTCATATTTTCCATGAGAACCATTTCCATACTCGGTTTGAGTTTTCGGAAGATTGGTGAACCCTCCAGTGATCATGGTATTCTGAGAAAATTCTACAGAAAACCCTTTCTTTTTAGCATTTTTTGTGGTGATTAAAACAGCTCCGTAACGACCTCTTGAACCATATAAAGCCGAAGCAGTAGCCCCTTTCAGTACGTTGATGTTTTCAATATTATTAGGATCTAAGTTCTGGAAAACTTCTTTTTCCACAATGACACCGTCAATCACAAAAACCAGATTGGAATTTCCTCTTAAAGTAAACTGTGGAGCCTGCTGCATTCCCGTTGGATTGGAAACATTCAAACCGGCTACCTGTCCGGAGAATAAATTTCCAATGCTTGGTGTAGTAATGGTTTCAAACTGTTTTGTTCCCACTTCCTGAGTAGAATACCCAATTTTTTCTTTCTTCTTAGCAATACCCAGTGCGGTAATTACAACTCCTTCAATCTGCTTTTCGTTGGGCTTTTTTAAAACAATTGAATACTGTTTTTTTGAAGAAACCTCAACGGTATAAACAGAAAAATCAGGAGCAAAAAACTCAAGAATGTCTTTGGGATTTGCAGAAATGGTAAAATTACCATTTTCGTCTGTAGTAGCAGTCTTTCCTGTGTTTTTGTCGGTGATGTTTACACCGGAAACACTAGAACCGTTTTCAGATTTTACATTTCCTGTAATATTGATTTCCTGAGCGGAAAAATAAAGGGGAAGTAAAAAAACGGCAAAAGTGGCTAGAGTCTTCTTCATTTTTTTGAAGGCAAATTTAGCAGAGCACTGTTACCTGTATTTTAATGAAGTATTAAAATAAAAATACGATTTTAATATTTTTTAACAGGAAGAATTAATAGAAAGGTAAAACAAAAGACGTCTTTTGTATAGGGACTTTTGCTTTATTATATGGATATTAATATAAAGAAGGAAGCTGGGAGAGAGAGGCTGGAAGTTATTGTGGTATTGTCAACTTCTTGAAATCCTCCGTAATAAATTTTCTAAGAAAAACTTCCGTCTTATGAAAGAAACAGATTGTGAAAATAGGACTCTGATAACTTCCAGCCCCCAGCTTCCCTCTTTCTTTCTTTTTTAAAACCTGCTCAGAATTCCCCAGTGGATTTTAATATCATTAAACTTAAAAGGATTTCCAAATTCGTTACCATTAGACAGCTGGAAACTCATCAGACCGATAGGAATGAAGAAATTGAAACCGAGCCCAACACTGTAGAGTTTGGGTTTTACATTCAATGATTTATTATTGAGCTGTCCATATTGCCCAAAAACATCGAAGAATGCCTGATTACCGATCAGATACCGGTATTCCAGACTTCCGTAGTAATAAAAGTCGGCGGCCAGAGAGCTCTCATTGAATCCCCGCATGGAGTTCCAGCCCCCGAAACGGTATAATTCATTGGTAGAGAATGCTATTTTAGAATCCATCATAGCCCCTTCTCCTTTAATATTCAAAAAGTGGTTTCCTGAAATATGATAATTATGTTCCCCGAAGAAATAAAACTGATTTTGATTAGCTTTGATATTGTCTTTGGAATAAGTAGTTGTTAAAAAGTCATATCCGGCATTGATTCTTGTCTTATAAAGGAATAGATCAATATCAGTAGGTTCTACCATTTCAAACCATATCCCGATTCCCCGTTTGTTATAATCTTTTCCCTGAACGTATAGTGTGTCAATAATAGTAGAGGTTTCCAAGGTTGCTCTTAAACCTATTTTATTCCTGTTATTGATATGATAATAAAAAGCAGGAAGGAATTTTACATTGGCAAAAGTAGAATCCTGTCGGTAAATATTTACTTTGGTATCCATTCCTACATTTGATTTGAACAGATATGGAATATCTACACGAAGATCAAAAGTCTGCCCTTTATCCGGGTTTCTCTGCCAGTATAAATTGACCGTTTCAAAACCATTGAACATATTCCTGAAGTTGACATTCATCGTTCCGTTTAATGTAAATTTGGAAGTTTTATCATTTCCGAAACCGATTACCCCGTCAAAAGTATTTGTTTTTTTCTTTTCCAGAAAGAGGTAGATACTTGTGGAGTCTTTTGTGAATAGAGATTGTGGCTGCCGTTCGAGAGTCAGAAAAGGATGACTTTGAAACGTTTTATTGATGGCCAAAAGGTTTTTATCATCATAATTTTTACCTTTAAACTCCTTTTCTAAGTTCTTGATAAATCTTTTCGGAACCTTTTCGTATCCTTTGACTACGAAGCCATCTATCGTTCTTTTATCATTCTTATTAATATCCAGTTCTACAATTGGATAACCATTTTTCTGGCCTTTATATTTAGACTTAATTCTGCTGAAAGAATAACCTTCATCAATATACGTCTTGTTGATGCTTTTTTTAGTTGAATCTAAATTTTTAGTAAAAAAGTCTTTCTGAATCTTCAGTTTCTGAACCAGAGAATCCGTAAGGTTTACATATGTTTCATTGAAATTTTTTCCTTTGTCATAGAAAATCTCTGTACTGTCGCCTTTTACTTTTACATCTTTCAGTTGGGTGAAAAAATAATTACTTTGGGCTAAAGAATCCAGAAATTTCACTGCAGAAGTTGAATCCTTTACTTTTTTTCTGGTTTTAGTTTCCGTGTCAATCAACCAATACTGTTTCTTCTGCGCTTGTGTGAAAACGCAGAACAGTACAAAAAATATTTTCAGAAACAGTTTCAATCCCAAATGTATCTACACCAGACAAACGATGAAATTAAGCATAATGAAGATAAAACTTAAAGCAAAGCTTATCTTAATGAATCTTTACAACTTAATTCTTCTTAATGGTTTAAAATTTTATTATCAAATAACTTTCTATACAACTGAAACTAATCCAGTTTATTATATTTCTTCATCAAATTCTCATAAGTTCCCTGTGGAAGAATCCATTTCAAAGGAACTCCGATTTTCTGCCCGAATTTACCAAAATAATAATGAGCTTTCCATTTATTTTTTGCTAAAAGTTTTTCAATGTATTCTGCTACTTCCAAAGGCTCAGTTCCGTCATTCACATGGGAATTCATCAGCGCGTATACTTTGTCGAAAACATTTTTATACGGCTGGGAAACCTGTGCTATCACTCTGTTGTCTGCAATATTGGTTTTAATATCTCCCAAATGCAGCGAGCATACATCAATATTCCACGGATACACTTCATACCTCATTGCTTCCGTTACTTTATCCAAGGCCGATTTTGAAGCCGAGTAAAATCCACGGAAAGGCAGCCCCATTTCACTTCCGATACTGGAAACATTGATGATTTTTCCAAATTTATGTTCACGCATGTTCGGAAGAACGGCACTCATCATCTGTACAGGTCCGGCAAGATTCAGACTGAAAAGTTTGAGAATATCTTCTTTGGTAGAATCTTCTACAGCGCCTACCATTCCCATTCCGGCATTATTGATCAGAATATCAATTTTAGTTTCTGTTTTTAAAACTTCAGCAATGGCATTCTGAACAGCGATGTTATCGGTCACATCAGTGGGGATAGATTTGAAGTACTGGCTTTCTGTATGCTTTCTGCTTAATCCATATACTTTATGTCCTTTTTTACCAAAATATTCGGCTAATGCAAACCCGATTCCTGATGAGGTTCCTGTTATAATGATGGTCATTGAATTCGTATGATTTTTAATGTTTTATTTTTCTTATGATGTCAGTGAGACGTTTTTAAAGGTCTGTGTTCAAAAGTAAAATCTATTTTCAGCAAATGTAAAAAAAGAAAAATGAACTCAGTTATTTATTATTCCTGAAATAATTTTTAATAATTTCTTGATCTATTGTCCCGGATTGATGATAAACTTAAAATAAAGTTAATCTCATTTATGTATAGAATATCACTAGAATGATTACTTTTAATTATGTATGTTATTGGAATACAATTGTTTAATTTTATTTTGTGATATATGCTGTCTTAAAAAAACTAAAATTTCTTAATAAAAACATAAGAAAACCTTAATGAGTGGTGGGAGCAGGCTGTTCTAATTTTGCACCTAATCAAAAAGGATATCATGAATGTATTTAAAATCCCTGTCTCCGTAACATATTTAACGGGAAGGGTATTACTTATTGGTGCAATATCAGCTTCACCGATGTTCCTCGCTCAGAAAAAAGACAGCTTAAAAGAAAAATCCATCGATGAGATTGTTGTGGTTGGATACGGAACACAGAAAAAAAGTAAAGTTTCCGGGGCTGTTTCGGAGGCTTCACTGGATAAGCTTACTTCCAGATCTTTGTCTGGTGTAGGAGAAGTGCTTCAGGGTAAAGCTCCCGGAGTAACTGTAGTGAACGAAGGTGGAGATCCTAACGGAGCACCGAAGGTAAATATTCGTGGTTTGGGAGGAATCAATGGAGAAACTCCCCTTTATGTTGTAGATGGAGTAGTTTTTAATGGAACACCTTCTATAAATCCAAACGATATTCAGGATATATCTGTACTTAAAGACGCTTCTGCGGCTATTTACGGAGCAAGATCTTCCGGCGGGGTTATTCTTATTACCACTAAAAAAGGTAAAAAAAGAAATCTTACGGTAGATCTTGATGTGAAATACGGAATCAATGAAGCCTGGAGATTGAAAGAATCTCTGAACGCAGCAGAATTCCAGGACGTAATGTACAAAGCCTACGAAAATGCCGGAAAACTGGGAAGCTTACCCATCGCTTTTAATCCTACTCAATATCCTGACGGCAGAATTACCAGAACAGACTGGATGAAAGAAATTTTCAGAACAGGAACCATTCAGGAATATAATGTGAACCTAAGTGGAGGAAATGAAAAATCCAGATATTTTGTGGGAATGAACCACAGAAACCTGGAGGGAATCTTACTGAATACTCAGGCAAAACGATACAATTTCAGAGTCAATTCTGAACATAAAGTAAAAGACTGGCTGACGATCGGAGAAAATATGTATTATAATTACTCTGACGGAAACACAGCCGATACCAAGAGTGGATATACAGGAGCTTTGGTTGCTGCTATGTACTATCCGCCCAATGTTCCGGTATATACTCCCAACGGTGCATTTTCAGGACTGCCGATTGATGTGGCAGGTGGATATGGAGATATGATCAATCCGGTAGCTTATCTTAAAAGAATCAGTATCAGAAATCCTACCCACGAAATTTTAATCAACCCTTATGCTGAAATTACGCTGGCCAAAAATTTAAAATTCCGTTCCAACTTCTCACAGACGTTTAAACTTGGGGATGTGAAAAACTTTACCTACAGAGTTTTGGAAGTAGGGAAAATTTTTGATACCAATAATTTGGAATACCAATCCAACAATTCTTCCACAGCCCTTGCAGAACAGTTATTGACTTATAAAATTTCTGCCGGACAGCATAATTTTGATTTCCTTGGAGGTTTTACCTTCCAAAAAACAATTGATGATGGTTTTGTGGCAAAATCGTATGATTTCAGAAGTGAAGCTGAGGTTTTCCAACACCTTCAGAACGCTGCGGATACCAATAAAGATGTTTCCAGTTACAGATTCAAGCAATCCTTGGTTTCTTATCTGGCGAGAGTAAACTATGACTATGCAGGAAAGTATATTATTAGCTTATTGGGAAGACGTGATGGTTCTTCACTCGTAGCAAAGCAGAACAGATTTGCCAATTACTATGCGGTTTCCGGTGCATGGGTAGTTTCGAAAGAAAATTTCATGAAGGATATTTCATGGCTTTCCAGTCTGAAATTAAGAGGAAGTTACGGTATTCTGGGTAACCTTGGAGGAATTTCACCACAAGCGGTAAATCCACTAATGACCAGAGATAATAACATCATTTTCGGTCAGGATCCTTCTCAGAATATTGCATATTATGCTACCACCCGTCCGAATCCGGATCTGAAATGGGGAAAATCTGAGCAGACCAACTTCGGAGTGGATGCATCATTCCTTCATAACACACTTTCTTTACAGTTTGATTATTTCGTAAAGAATTCCAAAGATCAGATCTTCAATGTAAGCTTACCAAGTACGGCAACGTATAATAATCAGTATGTGAATGCGGGATTATTCCAGGATAAAGGATTTGAATTAGGAATCAATTACAACAAGGTGATTTCAGATGATTTTACTTTCTCAGTGGGAGCTACAATGAGTCAACTAAAAAATACGGTGAAGCAGCTTGCCAATGTGGATGAAATCTTTATTAATGATAACGGAGTAAGAGGAGTATTGAAACCAACCCGTGTAAAAGTAGGTGATCCTCTGTATTCTTTCTATGGTTATAAGACTGGCGGAATTTTCCAGACTCAGGAAGAAATCAACAATTATAAAGATGCCAACGGAAATCTTATCCAGCCGAATGCGAAACCTGGAGATATTAAATTCCTGAAAAAAGAAGGAAATACAGGAGTGCTTAATAATAATGATTTTGTGAATCTTGGAAGTCCATACCCTAAGTTCTCTTACGGATTCTCTTATAACATGACCTGGAGAAACTTTGACCTGAATTTATTCTTCCAGGGAGTGTATGGAAATAAAATATTCAACGGGATGAAGTTTATTTCTTTGAACCCAGGTGGAACAGGACAGAATTACAATATGGACAGAGATATCCTGAATGCATGGACTCCTCAGAATACCAATACTGATATTCCAAGACTGGTACACGGTGATCCAAGTGGTAATTACTCTAAAGTATCAGATTTCTATGTGGAAGACGGATCTTACCTAAGACTGAAGAACCTTACCATTGGTTATTCATTACCGAAAGAATTGTACAGCAAGCTGGATGTAAACAAAGTGAGAATCTATATGACTTCCAACAACCTGTTTACGATTACGAAATATACAGGATTCGATCCTGAAGTAGGAATGAATTCTTATGGTGTAGATACCGGAAGATATCCTCAGGCACGCTCATTCATCTTTGGGGTGGAGATCGGATTATAATTTTTTAACCAACAAAAAGTAAAAAAATGAAATTTTTCAACAAAATATTGTTAGTATCAGGACTATCTGTTATGTTTCTGTCATGTACAGGAGAACTGGATGTTCAGCCGGAAGGAACCCCTACAGAAGCCAGTTTCTGGAAAACGGAAAACGATTTGATTACCGGAGCAAATGCGATGTATAAACCTTTGTTTGACGGTGAGTTTTATGGAAGAGGATTGTTTTGGTTTATCAATGCCAGTGATGATATGGTAACCGGAAGAGCGAAAAGTGAGGCGGATAACGCAAAGAACTTCAGCAGCAATTATATTGCGGCAGGAGATCTTGAAACTCAATGGAACAAAAGATACAACGTCATCGGAGTGGCCAACCGTGTCATCCGTAATGTTGATAATATTCAGACTTCATCTGCAATTAAAAATAAATATCTTGGCGAAGCTTTGTTCATGAGCAGCAGAATGTATTTTGAGCTGGCTTACTCTTACGGAAATGAAAAGGCCGGAGTTCCCATTATCGACCGTTCAAAAGATCCGGATCCAAACCCGATTCCAAGAGCGGCTAACGTAATGGAAAACTACACTTACATTGTAAACGATCTGAAAAGAGCAGCAGAATTATTACCTACACAGGCAGAACTTCCCGCAAAAGATTATGGAAGACCTCATAAAGCAGCCGCATGGGCATTGTTAGCAAAAGTATATCTGTTTATGAAAGACTGGAAGAATGCAGAATTCTGGGCTAACGAAGTAATGACCAAAGGAAACAGAGCATTATTAGGTAATTTCGCCGATGTTTTTAAATCTGAAAATAACTACAGTTCAGAATACATCTGGTCTATCCCTGGAACACCTAAGTTTACGGCTTGGGGAAGTATTCTTCCAGGTGTAATGCTTGAAAATAAAGGGTGGGGAGAATATAACGGATGGGGATATTTCCAACCGACTAAAGAATTGTTTGATGAATACGAAACCGGAGACCTTAGAAGAAGTGCTACTATTCTGAAAACAGGAGATCAATTTACGTTTAACGGAAAGGTAAGAACATATGCTTCTACCAATTCCCTTACCGGATATCAGTTTAATAAATATATGGATGCCTTCAAATATCAGCTGAACAGTGGTCACGTAAGTGCCAACGGAGATTATCCATGTACAGATCTTGCCGTTCCAATCATGCGTTATGCTGAGGTTATTCTGATCAAGGCAGAAGCTTTGCTAATGCAAGGGAAATCTGCAGATCAGGAAATCAATATGATTAGATTACGTGCAGGTTTACCTGCGAAAAACGGATGTACAATGGCAGATCTGAAACATGAAAGACGTTGCGAACTGGCAGGTGAATGGGCAGACAGACACAGAGACCTTGTACGTTGGGGAGATGCACAGGCAGCTTATGCGAAGCCTCTGCACGGTATCAATGGACAGGTAGTCTGGGCAGCAAGAAACTTTAATCCAGCTGTACATAATGTTTGGGCAGTTCCACAGGCTGAAATCGTAAACAGTCACGGGATCATTAAACAAAATGAAGGCTGGTAGAATTTTAATCTTTTATATAAGCCGCTATATCATTGCAGAGATTTCTGTGATGATATAGTTTTTCACAGGGATGGAAACAGGTCTTTCCATTTGACTTATAAAACAATTTACGAATGAAATTATCAAAAATACTGGCTGTACTGGCCTTGGCTGTTTTTTCCGAAAATCAGGCACAGAATTATTTACATTACAATGTAGGGAATGCACATTCGCATAATGACTATATGCAGGAAATCCCTTTTTGGCAGGCTTATTATGCTAATTTCGGTTCCATTGAGGCAGATGTTTTTCTGGTAAAAGGAAAGCTTTGGGTCGCGCATACCGAAAAGGAACTTTCTGCAGACAGAACATTGGAAAATCTTTATCTCGATAATATTTCAAAACAGATTAAGCTGAATAAAGGGAATATTTATCCTGATGCAGGTAAAAAACTTCAATTGCTGATTGATATAAAACAAGATTATAAAACATCACTGGAAGCTTTGGTAAATACTTTAAAGAAATATCCTGAGATCACAGAAAATTCGGGAATTAAAATTGTCATTACCGGAGGAAGACCTCAGCCCGAAGATTTTAAAAACTATCCGAATTATCTTTATTTCGATGGAGATCTTGATAAAAACTATTCTGCAGATCAACTGAAAAGAATCGGAATGTTCAGCGCAGACCTTCCGGGATTGGTGAAATGGAATGGAAAAGGAATTCCAAGGGATGAAGAAACGCAAAAAATCAAAACCGCAGTAGATAAAGCGCATGCTCAGCAGAAACCAGTTCGTTTTTACGGTGCTCCGGATTTCCCGAATGCCTGGGTAAACCTGATGGATTTAGGGGTGGATTATATCAATACCGATCATATTCCGGATCTTAAAAAATTCATGAATACGATTCCGAAAAACTTTTATAAAAATACAAAAGAATACGCCACTTATACTCCAACTTATCAATCAGACGGGGTTGCGAAAAAAGTAAAGAAAGTCATTCTTCTTATTCCGGACGGAACTTCTTTACCCCAATATTATGCTGCCTTTACAGCGAACAAAGGAAAACTGAATGTTTTCAACATGAAATCCACAGGGCTTTCCAAAACCAATTCATCCAATGCTTATATTACAGATTCAGCACCAGGTTCTACAGCATTTGCAACGGGTGTGAAAACCAAAAATACTTTTGTAGGGGTTGATAATATGGGAAAAGCATTAGCACAAATCCCTGATATTATTGGTGAAAAAGGAATGATTTCCGGCCTGATTTCCACTGGAGATGTTACAGATGCTACTCCTGCAGATTTCTATGCTCATTCGGATAACAGAAACAGTTCAGAACCTATTCTTAAAGATTTTGCTGCTTCAAAAACAAAAATACTGATCGGTGGTCCTACAAGCGGATTGTCTCAGGAGAATATTCAGAAATTCAAAGATGCTAAAATAGATCTCTATAAAGATTTAAAATCAGTAACTAAAATAAACAACCGTACTCTGGTTATCGATCCTCTGGCTTCACAAAGAATCACCAATGGAAGAGGAAACTGGTTGGCAGATGCATTCGATCTTACTTTAAATGATTTAAAGAATAATAAAAAAGGATTCTTCATGATGATTGAAGCTTCCCAGACAGATGGTGGTGGACATAGCAATAATATAGAACAGTTGGTTACAGAATTACTGGATTTCGACTATGTTGTTGGGAAGGCCATGAAGTTTGCTGACGAAAATAAAGAAACTTTAGTGATTGTAGTGGGAGACCATGAAACAGGAGGTTTAACCCTTTTGGATGGTAGCCTGAAAGATGGGTGGGTATTCGGAAATTTCAGTACAAATGATCATACCTCTATTCCATCAAGTGTTTTTGCTTACGGGCCCAATTCAAAAGAATTCACAGGGTTGTATGAAAATACAGAGATCTTCAACAAAATACTGGCCGCTTATGGAATTAAGAAATAGCTTTTAATTTATACTTTTACTTTTACAAAGAGAGATTGTTTCATTTTTGAAACAGTCTTTTCTTTTAAGTTAATCTGTGTGAGAAAATAATAAAAAGGCTGCCTCAAAAAGAGAGACAGCCTTTGAGTATATCTAACAAATAATAATTTAGAAGTTGGTCTTAACGATTAATTCAGAAAGTTCAGCATTCACAAAGTCAATCGGCATTATCCCAAATGAACCTTGAGTATTGGTTTGGAAGAATGTTTTAAGTTTTGGATTAATAGCATTGGATACCGTAGGAATACTAGGAATTCCGAAAATTCCAGGTTTATAACCGCTGGTGAAATTCACGAAAAGCTTGCCACTCGTATCATTTTTAGCTTCATTAAGAAGGCTGGAAATTCCATTCCACTTATCATCGTTGTTGGTTACCTTATAATAATCCTGTACTTTCAACTGCACACCGGAATTGTTAATGTCAAAAGTAGTATTGTCTGCCCACGGTGAAGCATTGATTCCTTTACTTGTTGCTGAGGAAAATCTTCTTAATAATTTGATCTTTCCTCTTACAGCACCCAGCGTAGGAATGTTTGCACCAAGATCCCATTTAGAAGGATTTTTCTGTACATAAGAATCAAAAGTCTGTTCAAAGCTTCTGGTGGTATTGGAAGCATCATATTCCTCTTTTACGGACATGATAATTGTTTCAGATGGATGGCTGCTAAGGAACGCATAGCAAGCATTAAGCACATCATCAAAATTCAGATTTTGGTAAATCGCTCCGTGATGAATGGTGAATGCATTGTCAATATGTCTGCAACGGATATCCAGGAAACGAACTCCTGCATTCAGTTGTTCTGCAATGCTGAGGTTTTGAGTTTTAGCCGTACCTGACACAACAGGGGCATCTACACGTGCTCCGGAATCATGAGTTCCGGGAATAGAGATTTTTGAAATGGAAATATTATCCTGAAGACCAGACATCCAGCTGTTCATTTCGATAGGTGCTAAAGAAGTTCTATTGTTAACTTTTGCTAAAGAAGCTAGGCTGTTGTCATTAGAATCTCTTTCCATAAGGCTGTCATTGGAACAGGAAAAAAGATAGATGCAGTAACCACCCCAAGTGTGATAGCTGTCATACGTTTCATGCTTTGTTTGAACATAGTTTTTTTATTTTTTTAAGGTAGTTTAAAAATAAGAATATATCAAAGCACAAGGAGTTAATTTAACTTTAAGAGATAATTAAGTTGGTATAAAGTAGGGAAGTTGGAGGATGGATGATGGAAGTCTGATTTTCTTAACGCAAAGTTTATTTTTTATTCCAGAAATGTAAGGAAGCAAAGATGAAATCAATGAAATTGATTTTTTCTAAGCTGATGTATAAAAAAAGAAAGCTTCATCCCCGACGTATGTCGGCCTCTTAGCTCACTTTACTATAACATTAGAATTAATTTTACTTTGCGTTAAAGAAATGCGGCTATAAAAAATCATAATAAATGAGTGTTGAAGTTCACCGCCAAAGAGTAACCTCTGATAGCGTCCAGCTTCAATCTCCTCTCTTAAAACACAAAATCCTCTTTCAAACCGGGAAGCCTGAACTTGTGGTCTCCGATAAAAAATCATTCATTTTAATAAGAGCCGGGAATTTATGAGTAAATTCTTTATGCAAGTTTTCGGGTAGTTTGGTATCATCATCACAGGATGAATATTCTCTGTCAACAATTACTTGTCCTGTAGAAAAATTGATTTCATTCGTAAAACTGAAATCACAGGTATCTTCAAAATGATCGTACAAACCTATCAGATAAAAATCTCCGTTCTGAAATCTGAAGGTATGTTTATATTGCTGTGTATGCCTTGAATTGGTAAAAAACAGCTGTTTGATAACAAGACAGTTATTTTTTATATTGATTGTAAGAGTATTATCGGAAGGATAAAATCCGAATCCGCTTGAAAAAATGATATCAGAATTTTCTTTCCATACTTTCAAACCACTGTTTTCCTTTTTCAGAATATAGAAGACCCTTTTATAGTCACTTATACCTTCCGGGTTCTGCTCGTATGATGCTTTTATATTCGTATTAAATACCAGGACAGTTTCATCTTTTCCATCTTTGTCAAGATCGCCTTTGGCTTCTGCAATCTGAGTATAACCTTTCGGAACCGAAAAATTTTTCAGAGTCTGAGCAGATAAAGCCGAAACAGCTAAGACAATCAAAAAGGAAAAAAAAGGTTTCATGATGATTATATAAAATTAAAATGTGGTAATCCGAAATAAAAAATCATTTTCAAATTACCACATTCTTATATTTTCAAATTAATGAGTCAGTATGCTTTCAAGATCTTTCCAGAACATTGGATACGATTTTTCTACTACATCTTCATCTTCAATATTCAGTTCTTTAATCAGACAAAATGGAGCAAAACTCATCGCCATTCTGTGATCCTGATAGGTTTTGATTGAAATATCATCTTGTGGTTCTCCAAAACTGACAGATTGAATGGTTAAATCTGTAATCTCTGTTTCGGTACCCAGTTTTTTAAGTTCATTATATAAGGCAAGAAGTCTGTCGGTTTCCTTTACTCTTAGTGTTCCCAATCCGGAAATATCAAAAGGAATTTTTAAAGCAGCTGCTGTTACACAAAGGGTTTGTGCAATATCCGGGCAGTCATTCATATCCAGAACAATTTTTTCCGGGAAAGAAAAATCAGGCTGAGGTTCCAGAGTTAATTGATGCTCATCTTCTGAGAACGTAGTTTTGATTCCGAAGAACTTCTCGTAGATGTCAGCAATGGCGGAATCTCCTTGTGTGGATTCTTTGTAAAAACTTTTCAGGTGAATGGTTTTTCTTCCCAATGCACAGATAGAGTAGAAGTAAGAAGCCGAGCTCCAATCGCTTTCCACTTCATAATGAACTGCTTCGGTATTATTGTCAGGAGTGAAAGGCTCTACTTTGATCGTATTTCCTTCAAAACTGCTTTGAATGCCAAATCTGATTAGAATATCAAGTGTCATTTCAATATAAGATCTTGAAGTAACATCACCCACAAGATTAATGATCAAACCGTTTTCAAGTTTTCCTGCAATAAGAAGCAGTGAAGTGATAAACTGGCTTGAAATATTGGCAGGAACATTCACAGAAGTCTGAGTGATCTTTCTTCCGATAATTTTTAAAGGAGGAAATCCTTCATTTTCCATATATTCAATCTCTACTCCAAGATCTCTCAAAGCAGTTACCAGATTTTTGATAGGTCTTTCTTTCATTCTTCCGGAACCTGTAAGAATAGTTGTCTTCCCTTCCTGAATAGAATAATAAGAAGTAAGAAAACGCATTGCCGTTCCAGCATGATGAATGTCTACCACATCTGTATTCTCGGATAATGCTTTTTTCAGCAGCTGGGTATCCTGAGAATTGGATAAATTTCCGATTTTTATATTGCTAAACAGACTTTCCAGAATCAATAAACGATTCGAAATACTTTTCGAACCGCTGATCTGTACTGTTTTATCACCTATTAATTTTGATTTTTCTAGCTTCATTATGATCTACATTATCTTTAAAAATGATGAGTTAAAAATTCAATTGTAATTCATAACTCATCATGTATCATTATTTCAATTTTTCGTTATTCTGGTGCCGGTCTTTATCACGATCAGTTTTGATTTTCATTTTTCTGTCGAAGGCATCCTGCAAATTCACTCCGGTCTGATTCGCCAGGCACAACGTTACAAAAAGCACATCCGCCAGCTCTTCACCAAGGTCTTTAGTTTTGTCACTTTCCTTTTCGCTTTGTTCACCATATCTTCTGGCAATGATTCTTGCTACTTCACCTACTTCTTCTGTCAGCATCGCCATATTGGTCAGTTCATTAAAGTATCTTACCCCAATGGTTTTGATCCATTCATCTACCTGCTGTTGTAATTGTGTAATCTCCATTATTGATATGCTCCTAACGTTGGATTAGTCGTTCTGGATACTCCCACAATATCAGAAGGAACCGTTGCTGCTACCGCTGTGTTTCCTTTTCCAAGGGCTGGTGAACCTGGTTTTACTCTTAAATTCATTTTAGCCATGAAATAATTAACAAACTGAGGGTCGGTATTCTTAGTAGTTTGTACTACACGTGGATTGTTATCAAAAGTGAAACCAGCTCCCGTTGCACTGGTATATTTGATTAATGAATTTTGAAGTAAGAATTCAAACTGCTGTCCAGGAGTCTGTTCAAAATGCACAGCATCATCCCTGTCAGAATATATAATACTGTTTTTGATATCAAGGAGTTGTAAAGCTCCCTGTTGGGTTTGTCCTGCATCATTCTTCCATTCATTGGCCGCAAAAATTCCTGCTCTGTCGAAAGAACTCATCGTTTTAGAATAGTTCGCAATAGTAGCATGAGTATAACTGTGCTTTCCTCCAAGGAATACACCGATACATGATAAACCACAATTGTTCATCACAAGATTATTAGCATTCACCGTAGAACCTACTGCATAGATTCCATATTCAAAGAAAGTATGGATGAAAGAATTCGTGATGGTAGCATTGGTTTGTCTCATATCAAGACCTCTCGTTCCTCCGAAAAGTCTGGCATGATTCATATTAAGAGTAGAATTGGCTTCCATTCTGATTGAATTCCAGTTTTTAGGAATCGTATCATAATAAGGATCATTTCTATCCCCACGAAGAATAACCTGATCAGCCTGAGTTCCATTAATATTTAAAACAGCACCTGAAGAAACTTTCATTCCGCTGTTTTTATGGAAATAAACCTTAGTTCCGGCGTTGATGTCAAGCGTTACACTAGGATTAATGGTAAGATTTCCGTAGATGATCTTTGCTTTATTGTTATTCCATGTGGTGGAACTGGTAATTACATTTGGATTGCCGGGAGTCTGGATAAAAAATTCAGCATCCTGAACTACAGAAAATAAAGTTACATGTTGTTGCCCGCCAGGACTGGTGAAAAGTACCTTGTCTTCAGCAATGGCTTCAGGTCCGGTAGCTTGAGGAGCAATTTCAACAAATATATAAAGACTGTCTTTCTTTCTTAAAGGCACGTTTTGAAAATCATATCCTGGTTTTCCATCCACATTGATCCTATATAAGGATGCGGCACCCTTTTCAAGATTTACTCTTGGGATCATGACATCTTTATCTTCATTATTATATACCTTTACAACATAAGTTTCTGAACGCACCTGATGGTATACCGTATCACAAAAGACGGTATCTCTTGAAAAGCGTAATTGCTGTGTAGGACTATCAAACGTTATGTCATCTTTATTACATGATACTGCTACAAGTAACATCCAAAAGGAAAAAGCCAGTAATAATTTGAATTTCATTGAAATTAAAGTTTAAGTAAGTTCCAAATTTAACGAAAATACTTTGAATTTCTTATCAATAAAAAAATATTGAATTCAGTATTTGGAATTTAGAAAAAATGTTGTATTTTTGCAACCTAAAATTTAGCAGAGAAATATCCATTACTATTTCGAAAGCAAACTTAATTTTTTTAAAAATAGTATTATGAAAAACGGAATCCACCCAGAAAATTATAGACTTGTTGTTTTCAAAGATATGAGTAACGACGAGGTGTTTCTTTGCAAGTCTACTGCAGAAACAAAAGACACTATCGAGTACGAAGGACAAGAGTATCCTCTAATCAAAATGGAAATCTCTTCAACTTCTCACCCTTTCTACACTGGTAAAGTAAAACTAGTTGACACTGCAGGTAGAGTTGATAAGTTCATGAACAAATACAAAAAATTCGCTAAGTAATTTTTGTATACCTAAAATATTAAAGTCTTCCAGTTTTTGGGAGACTTTTTTTATTGTAAATTTGTTAACCTTGAATTTTAAACTTTAAACCAAAAACTGAACGATGCAATTAGTATTTTCAGACGCACAATATTGGGAAGATTTTCTTCCACTTACCTTTACCCGCCCGGTTGCTGCGATGCGATGCGGAATTCTTACATTTGCTGAAAGATGGCAGAAAATCCTTGAAAACACCGAGGTTTCATACTTCACAGAAATGTATCTTCAGGATAAATTTAAAAGCCCGGAGGAAAAAGAAAGTCTCTTTTTAGTTCCAAATTTCCTTCCTACAGAAACTGTTATTCAACAGATTAAAGATCTTAAGCTGGGGGAAGCTCTGGTTTATGAAGATGAATTGGTGGCGGCTAAAATCAATATGAAAGGTTTTTCTCTCAATCAGATTGAAAAAATGACCGATATTAAGGAAGACTTAATTTTCTTCAAAAGGCCAAAAGATTTATTCACCTATAACCATCAAGCCATTGATTTCGATTTTGAACTGCTTACTAAAGGAAGAACTTCACAGGAGCTATCCTCCACAAACGGTTTTTTAGGAGATAAAAAAGATTTGTTTATTGAAGAAGGTGCTGAAATTGAATTTTCTACTCTGAATACTAAAACCGGTAAAATTTATATCGGTAAAAATGCTGAAGTAATGGAAGGCTGCCATCTGCGTGGGCCTATCACATTGGGAGATCATTCTAAATTTAATCTTGGTGCTAAAATTTATGGAGCTACCACTATCGGACCTCACTGTAAAGTAGGTGGGGAAGTGAATAATATTATCATTTTCGGATATACAAGCAAAGGACATGATGGTTTCATTGGAAATTCAGTGATTGGTGAATGGTGCAACTTTGGTGCAGATACCAATTCTTCCAATATGAAGAACAATTATGGAAATGTAAAACTATGGAATTACAGAACAAAAGCATTTGAAGATACAGGTTTACAGTTTGCCGGCCTTATTATGGGAGATCATTCCAAAGCAGCAATCAATACCCAGTTTAATACAGGAACGGTAGTTGGAATTGCTTCCAATATTTTCAAACCGGGTTTTCCTCCTAACCTTATAGAGAACTTTTCATGGGGTGGACTGAAAGATGATGAAAGATTCAAACTTGACAAAGTATATGAAGTGGCAGAAAGAGCGATGGCGAGAAGAAAAGTAGCTTTAACTGAAGAAGATAAAGCGATTCTGAAACATATTTTTGATATGTATTAAAAATATAAAATCCCCTCAGAATTTCTGAGGGGTAGTTTTAGTAATATTCGATTTTTCTGACCCATTTATATAAATCTTTTCCATCTATATTTTTAATAACTTCTGTCCAGTTTTTTTGCTTATCAAACTTATATTTGAAAATAATTACCGTTGGTTCTTTTTTTTTATCGCTCTCATCTAAATAAAATATTTTAGCTATATAGTTATCTTTATATTCAAATCGGATATCATGCCAAATATTATTATTGTGGTGTGCTGTTGCTCTTTCTAATTTTTGATCTTTGGTATAAGTATAAGTGATAGTCATGGGTTTTCCATAATTACCGTCTTTTTCTTCTGTGATTATTTTACCGTTTTCAAGTATAGTATAATAATGATACTTTCCATCTTTAATTTCAGCTCTCTGTATTAGATTTCCGGATTTATCATATTCGTATTTCATATGCTTGCTTAAAAATATTTTTTTGTTTTCATAATCAAGTTTATGATCGAAAGATTTTTCTTCAATTACCCTATATTGATTATCATAAATTTTTACACGATTTAGTTTCTTATGATAAATAGAATCTTTAACCTCAGTATAAGAACGCTCACCTACCTTTTTCCAAATATCATTTGTTATTGTAAAAATACTGTCTGTTTTTGTTAGAGTATCAAATTTAGTTATATACAGAGGTTTGAAACTTTCAAGATTGCTTATGTATTTTTCCATAGGCTTATCCTTAGTTTTGTAGTAAGCTTCTTTAAATTTTACGGTTTTATTATTTCCATTGTAAAAATAATGATAAGAGATTTCGGAGTATTTGTTTTTCCTTTTTTCTTCAATTAACCTATTAAGACTATCAAATGTATAATCATAATTATCAACAATTTCTCCTGATTTGTAATACCACGTTTCTTTTGTTATATTCCGGTTTTTATCATAGTTAGTTTCATTATTTATATATCGGCAGAAATCTGTTTCAAACCATGTCTCCCGCATTCTGCTTCTTAGGTTTTTGGGAGTCATGATTACAGCATGTCCATATTCATCATCACCCTTCATAAAGGTAAATGGGCCAGAATTATTTAGAAAAACTACGTATTCTTTTACGAATTTTGGTTTCCCTAAAACTGTATCTTTTATAACTTGAGAGTTAAAATAAGTAGATAAAAAAATTAAAATAAATAGTATTTGTTTCATATCATCATTTGAAAAAGCCTCCGAAGAGGCTTTGTTTATTGTTTTGTTAGTACAATATCTTTCGGAAAATTAATAGGAAAATCTCCATACTGATCTACATAGGCATTATGTTGACAATTAGGATCTATAATGCTTGGAAGATATTCAAAATGTAAGGTCATTTGATTTCCTGTGAAATTTGTAATATCCAAGGTTGCAGTTTTTCTACACATGTTTTTAGGATAGAAGTATAATCGTTTTATATTCCCGTTTTCTAAGTTTGTTCCAATACCACTAAATTCTGTTCCTTCATTTCCAAAATTAGAAATTCGATCAATCTCTATAGTGCCATTTGATGTGATAACCTTTCTTTCACCTAAAATTTGATCTCTGTAATATGAATAATTTCCATTATAAAAATACTTTACTTTTCTCAAATCTAGATATAGTGTTTTTTCATTCCATGTTCCTTTCCATAAACCGACATATTTATCCAATTCACCATCCAAGTCTTTATAATATGCTCCGTTAGGAACATCTTCTTTATAATTAAGAGGGTATATTTGTGCTTTACAGGAAATTGTAATAATTGAAAGTATGATTAAAAATATCTGTTTCATAATTGTTTGCTTTTTTAAGGACAATTTGTTTGCTTTAAAGTCCCATTAGTATTAAGACTAAGTTCTGTATTTCCACCATTTGCAGTTCTGAATAATTTAAGTCCAGACATATTCATTTTATCACCCATAAATTTCAAAAATTGTTTTTCTAATTTTTCCATATTATAGCTTACACTTCCGCTTACATTAGCAATCGTCTTTGCATTATCAAGCATTTGAATATATTTATTATCTAGATCAACTAGCTCTTGTTCTGTGTAATTTGGTAAAGGTGTGGTAGATGTTCCATCAAAACTAAAAGAATAATTTCCATTACTTGTTACTAAAGTAAATGTAAGATTATTTAATGGTATCTTAGGCATATTCTTAGGTACTGAGTTCCAATTTTGCGCCCAAACAATCCATTGGTTAAAGAAGATGATATCCCCTGGTGAAAACATTGGGTACAATCCATCATAATGTGAATGCATTAATGTAATCGTATTTGAGAATGCTTTGAGGTCTACTTGTTGTGTTCCCGGTTTATTTTGTAGTAATTGATTTTGTAAAGTTCCATCAGAATTAGTTCCTATCCTATAGCCACTTTCATAGCTGTCATTAGTTTTTCCTTCGAGGGAAGTTATGCTATTTTTAAATGTGATATTAGAGGTTTGCGTTTTCAATTTATCACAAGGATTTGGTGGATCAGGTGGGTTATTATTACTTCCGCCACCTATCGGATAATTATATCCACCTCCGCCACCTTCCAAGCATTCTCCGTTAGGCCCTACAACGCCCAAACACGCTTCCGCTTGTGAAAATGTACAGTTGGTGACGTGATAGGTCCCCCAATGTCCTGACCCGCTCGAAGGATCGGGATTAGATTCATTATCAGGATACCATACGGAGTAGACTTTTGTAGTACAGGTAAGCTTGCTGGCTTCATCACTCATTTTTGTATCCATTATCTTCTTTAGTTTAGAAGAAAAGAGGTTTTGAAAGAAAGAAATATCATCATCCGAAGATGTATAAATAAAATATACTTTGTCCTGATGTCTCGGAACCTGTAATACAGATACCACTTTGCCGTTCTCTACTACAGGTACCATTAGAAAACTCTCGTTAAACCTGTCTATAGTGGTGGCATAATTCCAATAGGGAGTACCATTACTTTTCTTGATCTCAGGCTCATTATCCTGATAGATTTTCATTACATTTTTAATGTATTTCTCATCTTCTTTCCACAAACTCTTATTGATATACTCTTTAGAATTTGGGTTTGAGGTAATTAATGTCTCATCATGAATACAGGAATGAAACAGGGTAAAAAGAATCATCGGCATGAACAGCCGGAAAATTAAATTTTTCTTCATAAGCATTTGTTTTTAGTGGTTAAATATATACTTTTTTTATAACTCTACAAATGTGTGAATAATAAATTGAAATAATACTGTAGAAAATTACTGGTTTCCGTACTATTTTTCTAAAAGAAAAAAATATGTAATTTTGGTAAAAATACATTGTGCTATGACGCTAGGAGAAAAACTGAAAAAGGCGAGAATCAATAAGAACTTTACCCAGGAGTATCTTGCGGAAATATTGAATGTCTCCCAGAAAACCTATTCCAATTTTGAGAATGATAAAAGTAAACCCGCTTTTTCTCAGGTCGAGGATATTGCAAAAGTCTTAGAGGTAAGCGTTCTTGATTTTTTAAGCGGAGATGGATTATCTTTTAATTATGATAATGTTCATGGAGGAAATAATGGCTTTATTTATCAAAATCAGCTTCCTGAAAAGTTAATAGAACAATATGAACAAAGGCTTAAAGACAAGGATGCGGAGATCGCATTTCTCAAGCAGCTCCTCGGTAAAAAATAAAAACTTCAAAAAAATTGAAGTTTTTTTTATTTTTGATGTAATAGATCTGTAACGGCAATTGTCTTACCTATAAGAAACAAAACTCATGACCCAAGAAACTTTCAAGAATACGGTGTTTATTCTCAAAGACGAGATGTATCGTTTTGCGAAGCGGTTTGTCATGAGCAGTGATGAAGCAGAAGATGTGGTACAGGATCTCATGATGAAGTTTTGGCAGAAGAGGGATGAGCTGGGGCAATTCGGGAATTTTAAATCCTATGCGCTGAAGTCTGTCCGGAACGAATGCCTGAACAGGTTGAAGCATCACGATGTAAAGATCGGTTTTGCGGATATGCAGCTTCATCGCTCGGAGCTTTACAGTATGGAAGTTGATAACCTTAAGGAACATATTGTAGGATTTATCAATCAGCTCCCCGAAAAACAAAAGATGGTCATCCACTTGAAAGATGTAGAAGAATACGAAGTTTCCGAAATTTCTGAAATGCTGGAAATGGAAGAAAATGCAGTCAGGGTAAACCTGATGCGTGCGAGACAAAAAATAAAAGAACAAATCTCACAACTGATGAGCTATGAAAAAAGATCAATTACAAGATAAATACAACGAAATCTTCCGGGATATCAAGGAAGAAAAAATGGACTGGAGTTTTGAAGACTTTCTTCAGACTGCAGAAGGTGCGGAACCTGAACAGAATACTGCACCTGTTATTCCGTTGGGAGAAAAGAAAAAGCCCTCCTTTCCTAAATGGTTCTGGATGGCCGCCAGTGTAATGCTTATTTTTAGTATAGGATTGTTTTTTAATTATAATAATTCCGATACAACAGATGTGCAGAACCAAGAAAAGCTGGTAAAAGACGAGATTTTAAAACAGAAGTCAGGATTTATGGAAGAAAACAATGATCATCAGGAGCAAGTAGCCGTAAATCATACTGATTCTATTTCCGGAGTGAAAAAGACTCTGTTTCCAGGAAACCAGGTGGCAGAAAAAGATGTAATGGACGAAATTCTGCCTAAAAGAGGAAGACTGAAAAAGAAAGAAAACCCAGATATGTGGATAATTCTTCCTTCCCGAATAAAAATTTAAATGATTCTGCAACAGCATACAATGACTCTTATGTGATTGTAAACGGAAAAAGAATCAGTAGTGAAAAAGAAGCCCTGGATGTTACCAGATATTCCTTTATGAAATTAGGAAGTGAGTTTAAAAAAACAGTAGCATCTTCTCAAAAAAATGAAAATCTTGACAGCGAATACTAAAAATCAGAACAGTCCCATGAAAAAAATATTTTTATAATAGCCATAATGCTAAGCAGCTTTGCAACTTATTCTGCACAGACTGAGAAATTGGATAAGCTTTTTCAGGATTTTGAAAAAAATGGAAGAGTAACCTCTATCAACATCAAGAAACCAATGTTCAAACTATTGAATACCATTGATGTGAATGATGCTTATATCGGAAAAATAAAACCTATCCTGAATGAAGTAGATGGTCTTAAAATTCTGATTATCCCTAAAATCACTTTTCCAGACCGTTTAAAAGATGAGAATCTTGCCAATATAAGAATGAACGAAGAGAAGACGGATCGGGTAAACAGAGCTCTACGATCTCTTAATTTCAATGAACTGATGTCCATGAGCAGTGATGGAACTTCCATGAAGTTTCTGGCTGAAGAAGAAAGAGATAATTATCTTGAAAATCTTGTTTTCAACGTTGATTCCAAAGAAGAGAATATTATTTTTATTCTCAACGGGAAAATGAAATTATCAGATGTCAATAAGATTATTAATTCTGGTGAAACAAGTACTTCTACGATGACCAGTACCACGAGAAGCAGCCTTACATCAGATAATACTTCTTCTTACCTGAATGGGGATAACAGAAATGTAGGTGAATTCTCAAAAATAGATGCCAGCGTAGGGGTAAACGTTACCTTCAAACAGGAAAATACAAGAAGTGTAAAAGTAATTGCTGATGCAGATAAGCTTCAATACGTTATCACTAAAGTGGAAAACGGAGTGTTGAGAATATATGTAGACAATAAAGGCGTTCGAAATCTGAGATTTAAAAACCTGAACGTGAATGTTTCTGCCCCTAGAATTGACGGTATAAAAACATCATCAGGCAGTGTATTTACAGCAGTAAACCCGGTTACAGAAAAAAATATGGCAATTGAAGCAGAATCTGGTTCTATTATTAAAGGAACTTTCAATGTAAATCAGACTGCTGCAGTGGCCGTGAGTTCCGGTTCTGTTCTGGATGTGGATATTAAAACACCCAACCTGGCATTAGATACTTCCAGTGGTGCAAGTGTTAGCTTATCGGGAGAAGCTGCTTCTGCGGTGATTGATATAAGCAGTGGAGCATCCTGTAAAGCAGATGATCTTAAGATCAGTACCGCAGTAGTAGAATCTACTTCAGGGGCTAGCCTTTCTTTGCTGGTAACAGATAAGTTGAAAGTAAGTGTTTCATCAGGAGCTGCTGTAAAATTGAGAGGAAATCCTGAACTGGATGCTAAAATAGATAAAGTGTCCGGAGGAAGTTTCAGACAAATCAAATAAAAAACTAACCTATGAAAACTCTTAAACACATTTTTCTGACTATTCTGACAATGGGATTGTTTCAGTCATGTATTGTTTCAGAAAAACCGAATATAGATTTTTTCCAGAATTCAAAATATGATTTCAAGGGAGCGCAGTTTGCCAGTATTAATGTACCTATGGTTCTGGCTAAATCTTATATTAAGAAAGCCCTGAGAGAAGAAGGAGAAAGTGAAGAGACCATAGATCTGGTTAAGAAGGCTTCCAAAATAAAAGTACTTACCGTAACCAACGGAAGCAAAGAAATGCTAAATGATTACGCCCGGTTTTTGAATAATAACCATTATGAAGAATGGGCCAGCATAAAACATGAAGGAGACGATATCAACATACGGGTAAAACAGGACGGAGAAATTATTAAAAATATGCTGATTACTGTAGGTTCCAGTAAGAATGAAATGGTGTTTGTAGATGTGAAAGGAAATTTTACGGCCAATGATATTTCAAAAATGATTAATTCTGTTTCTGATAAATAATCTACAACCTTGAATATTTAGAGCATGGAAAAATTAATAAGAGAAGTCCGCATCCTTAAAATCTATGCCGTTGTACTTACCATACTATGTGCCATGTTTTTCTTCCTTGCATTTAAAAATCAGCCTTCCAACGAACGCTTTAAAGAAATAGATGTAGAACGTATCAATATCGTTGAGAAAGACGGAACATTAAAGATGGTCATCAGTAACAAAGAGCGCCAGCACCCCGGTTTGGTGAATCATAAAGAGCTGAAACCAAGGGAGAGAGAAGCAGGGCTTATTTTCTTCAATTCTATGGGAGACGAATGTGGAGGTCTTGTATATGATGGCAATGAAAAAGAATCCGGAATGGTGTATTCTGTAGATCAGAGAAACACAGATCAGATCATGCAGCTTCAGTATTTTGAAGGATCCGGAAAAGATAAAAACAGAGTATATGGATTAAAACTTTGGGACCGTCCCGATGATTTTCCTCTGGAAGATATTATTAAGTTTGAAGACTCTCTGAAAAAATTAAATGATCCGGCTGCAAGTAAAAAAGCCTATGCAAAACTTAGAGAAGAAGGAAAACTTACCAATGAACGCTTCTTTGCTGGTAAAACTGCCGCTGGTGATGTAGGGATCTTTATCCGTGATACCAAAGGGAAGGTAAGATTAAAACTGTACGTTGATAAAAATAATCAAACCCATATTGAGAATCTTGATGAAAGCGGAAATCTCGTCAAATAAACCATTCATGTTCATTATTTAATAAATAACTCAAGTAGTTTCATACTTATTCAATTATTTTGTATCATAACCGTTCTGACAAAAGAACGGTTTTTCGATTTAAGTTATTGATTATTAAATTTTATTTAAACTATTAAAAAGGATTTTCATATCTCACCAAAATAACCTAATTTTGCAAAGAAAGTAAAGATGTCTATTCATAACAAAATTGTAGAGACAGCCATCACTTTCGATGACGTTCTTCTAGTCCCTTCTTATTCAGAAGTTTTACCTAACCAGGTTTCATTAAAATCAAGACTTACCGACAAAATCACGCTGAATGTTCCGATAGTTTCCGCTGCGATGGACACCGTTACAGAAGCTGATCTGGCTATTGCCTTAGCAAGAGTTGGAGGGTTAGGATTTATCCACAAAAACATGACGATCGCTGAGCAGGCAGCTCAGGTAAACCGAGTGAAGCGTTCCGAAAACGGAATGATCTCAGATCCGGTTACCCTATCTAAAGATCATACGTTAGGAGAAGCTAAAAATCTTATGTCAAGATATAAGATTTCTGGTCTTCCTGTAGTAGATGCTGATAATGTTCTGATCGGAATTATTACCAACAGAGATGTAAAATATCAGGAAAATCTTGATATGAAAGTTGAAGAGATCATGACGAAAGACAACCTGATCACTTCCGACAAAGATACCAACCTTGAAAAGGCAAAAGAAATCCTTCTTAAGAACAGAGTTGAAAAACTTCCTATCGTAGATAAAGACAATAAACTTGTAGGTTTAATTACCATCAAGGATATCGACAATCAATTGGAGTATCCGAATGCTAATAAAGACGAAAATGGTCGTCTTATCGTTGGTGCAGGAGTAGGCGTAGGAGAAGATACATTAACGAGAATTGAAGCGTTGGTACAGGCAGGAGTTGATATCGTAGCAATCGATTCTGCACATGGTCATTCTAAAGGAGTTTTAGATAAAATTTCTGAAATCAGAAAAGCATATCCGAACCTTGATATTGTAGGAGGAAATATCGTAACTGCAGATGCTGCCAAAGATCTTATTGCAGCAGGAGCAAACGTATTAAAAGTAGGAGTAGGACCTGGATCTATCTGTACAACCAGAGTAGTGGCCGGTGTAGGAGTTCCTCAGCTATCCGCAATCTATAACGTATACGAATATGCTAAATCTCAGAATGTAGCGGTAATTGGTGATGGTGGTATCAAACTTTCAGGAGATATCGTTAAAGCAATTGCCAGTGGAGCAGGTGCAGTAATGTTAGGTTCACTTTTAGCAGGTACAGATGAAGCTCCGGGAGAAGAAATTATCTTCCAGGGAAGAAAATTCAAATCTTACCAGGGAATGGGAAGCCTTTCAGCAATGAAGAGAGGAGGTAAAGAAAGATATTTCCAGAGTGAGGCTAAAAAATTCGTTCCTGAAGGAATTGAAGGAAGAGTTCCTCACAAAGGAAAATTGGAAGATGTGATCTTCCAGTTGACTGGAGGTCTGAGAGCTGGTATGGGATACTGTGGAGCAAAAGATATTGAAACGCTTCAGAGAGATTCCAAATTGGTAATGATTACCGGAAGCGGATTGAAAGAATCTCACCCGCATGATGTAATTATCACACAGGAAGCTCCGAATTATTCTTTATAAAATTATAATTGAATTTATATAGTAAAAACCGCACAAATTGTGCGGTTTTTTTATTTTATGATTTTATATTAACAATATGAATGTTAGTATTTTATTTTTATATTTAAACTTTTTGTCATTATTTATATATTTTGTTTTTGTTTATATTCTTACGAATTTTTTAATTAATTTAATGCTGTTTTACCATGATTGTAATTTCATTTTAAGCATTGAATGTGACAAAAATCAATGTTTTTCTGCTAGCTGTAGTAAAGTTTTAAAATTTAAATTAAATTTTGTGTTAAATATTATTACGTAAGTCGTAAATATTATAAATTTGCAACCTATTTAATTTTTTTAAATTACTATAATGAAGAAAACTATACTTTGTGGGGCATTGTTACTTTCCCTATCGGTATCAGCACAGCAAAAAAAAGATTGGTGTGATTTTGATAGCGAGCAAAGAGTACACCAGAAACAGAATGGGGAAATTGACGAAATGATTCGCAATATCCGTAATAGAGTTATCAGCAGTAATCAAAATACAACCGCTAAAAATGGAAGTGCATACAAAATTGTAAACGGAGTTTATGAAATTCCTGTTGTAGTACACGTGATAACACCTACTGGTGCTGCTCTTGGAACTGCTTACAATAAAACAGATGCACAAATTCAGGCATGGCTGGATCATTGTAATCAAATGTATGCAGGTACTTATCAGTGGGCTCAGGGAGTTCCAGCTGATTTTGGTAACGCTGCTACAATGCCGATCAAATTAGTGTTGGCAAAAAGAGACCCTAACTGTAATGCTACTACCGGAATTGTAAGATATAACGGTGGAGCTCTTGCAGGATATGATGCAAACGGTGTGAACCGTAGCGGAACAGCTGGTGTTACTACAGCACAAATTAAAACAATTGCACCACACTGGCCGGAAGCTTCTTACTTTAACATCTATATTATGAACAAAGTAGATGGAGGAGGAACTTATGGTATCATGGGGTGGGCAGGACTGCCTCAGAATCCTGATTCTTCATACGAGTCTTTCATGAAGTCTTTTGTAGTTACTCTACAGGATGATATTACTTTGGCTCACGAATTTGGACACAGTATGGGGTTGTTGCATACTTTTGGAAATGCTAACCCTAATGCACCACAAGGAGATGCTACTACAACTTATTGCCCACCTACTACTAATAACTGTGCTACAGATGATGATCAGGTTTGTGATACAGAAAGATCAAGAAGTTTGCTTAATGATCCGGCACCTACAAACAGCAATATGAATTATTGTACAGGTACAAACTATCAGGGAGTACAGTACAATATGATGAATTATACCAACCCAATAGCATTTAAGTTTACTAATGGACAACATGACAGAGCAGCTCTTTATTTTTTCTTATTGAGAGGAGCGCTAAGTACTTCATTAGGAGCAACGGCTCCTAGTGTTGCAGCTGCTGTAGGTACACCTATTGCTGCAACTTGTAACCCAAGTGGTATCTTAAATACAACAAGTAATTATTTTGTAGGACCAACTCTTGTAAAATTAGGAGCTATTAATAATGGATCTGTAGGATACTGGCAAGGTGCTCCTGTTTTTATGAAGATTACACGGGAGCGAGCTGTCTGAAAGCTACATCTACAGAGCTTTTAGCATCAGGTACTCATAACCTTCAAGTAAATGTAACAGATTCAAATAATGATGTAAGAGTTTGGATTGACTATAATAATAACGGAACATTCGAATCTTCTGAATTGGTAGCTTCTGGTGATAATATTATTGCAGATCCGGTTACGGCAATCGGTACTTACAATACTACTATTACGGCTCCGGCTTCAGCAGTGCTTAATACACCATTGAGAATGAGAGTTCTTGTAGATGACGATAACACTAACATGACTCCTTGTGGACAATTAAAGTATGGGCAGGTTGAAGATTATACGGTGAAATTTGTTACCAACTTAGGAACAAGTGAAGTGAAAGCAGATAACAGTGATTTAACAGTTTATCCAAACCCTGTTTCAACCGGAGACAAAATTTTCATTAAAGCTAAAAATGGTAAAAACCTGAAAGTTTCTATTTCTGATATGTCAGGAAGATTGGTATCAAGCCCATCTGTATCTGAAGAAGGAAATGGAGTTTTCAAAGTAGACCAGCAGTTAGAAAAAGGAGTATATATGATTCAGGTTTCTAACGGAAAAGATTCTAAATCTTCTAAATTGATCATCAAATAATTTTGATCAAGTTTAAAATAAATACAGAAGTCCCCATTCAAACGGGGACTTTTTTTATTCAATCTTAGTATATTTAAATCTGGGCTTGATAATCTTGTTAAGAAACTGGTCTTTAGATTTTGCCTTCCCAAACTTTTCAATAATCTCAGGCGAAACTTTAAAATAATCATAGATCGCTCCTGACTGATAAATAATTCTTAATATTTCAGTCTCAGGAAAATAGATGAAATGATTGACAACACTTGAAGGCATACAATAGTTTATACAAAAAATGTTCCCTGTCTAAAAAATAAAGCCTTCAGTATTTCTGAAAGCTTTAATAATTGATTCCTCTTGAAAAGGGATTTATTTTTTAACAAATTTAAACTGGTGAGTCTGAAAATTCCTAGTGCTGATTTTCAGGACATATCCACCAGGAACCAGTTGAGAAACATCAATCTTCGCATCAAACGCTTCAGACTTTATCAAACGGCCGTCAATATTGTAAATCTGGATTGATAACCCATCATCAATGCCTGAAATATTGATGAAATCCGTTACAGGATTAGGATAAATCTGAATTTTATTTTTCGAATACTCTGATGTTCCTAATGTTGAGCTCTGCACATCACCAGTCATGGTAGAATTTACTGCAGTAAGGTTACCGCCGCATTGTCCGCCTGTAGCTGTTGTATTCTCTATCCAGGTTCCGATAGTATTACCCGGAGGGATCGGGATTGAGTTATTTCCTGTCGAATTGTAATAGATTAAAGCCGGATTGGCAAAAGTTCCATTTCCATCATCTGCAATAAATTCCCATCTTGTAAGAGTATTGTTCCATTGAATTTTAAATTCACAGGTTCCTAATCCCCCACAATCTTGTCCGCCATCAATAGGAGTCGTCATATAGATATTCTTATTAAAGGAATCTACTCCCGTTTTGTTAAATACATACGTATTAGGAGGGCTGCTAAACAGATTAGGACATCCGGTAAAAGTTATTGTCTGCGTAAAAGCTGAGCTTCCCAGGGCAAGACATACTAAGTAAAGAATTTTCATAGCTGTTAGTTTTGTGATGGAAACACCCCTACTAATGAAATAATACATTTCAGCGTAATAAACGGAGGTCTGTTTTCATGGGGCTGGCTGCCACCGGTGTTGTTTACCATTGTACTCTTCATGGTAGTGTTAGCTGCTGCATCAGAATACTCTTTGTCCAGAACTTTGGTATCTGCCGGAAGACTGTTGGTTGGAGAATTCTGATTTCCCTCGGCTGTTACGGCATTTACCGTGTGGCTATGGGCCGGCATTTGTGTTACCAATAATGTTACGCTTTCAGTTCCTCCGGTTTGTCCCATGGTATAAGTAGTAGGTCCTCCCGGAGCCTGACCGTTATGAACAAGTACTCTTCCTCTCATATCTGGCAGAGCGAAAGTGGTCGTTCCGTTTCCTCCATAAGTAGTTCCCAAAAGAGAAAAGAGAGCTTGGTTTTGTGCAATAGACAGAAGCTGCCCGTCACATGATGCCCAATTTTTAGGAACAAAATTATAGGGTACAAAAGCAATTTGCCCCAAATAAGGATCCGATGCCTGAGCTTTTAAGGAAGAAGTGAATGCACTGCTGATCAGCAGTGTACATGCAATAAATAAGTTTTTCATGATGACAAGGTTTTAATTAGTATAAATTTATAAAATATTTTACATAAAACGTTTATAAATAAAAAAACCTTTCATTTTATAGTGAAAGGTTGGATTTTATTTATTGAAATTAACTTTTTTATAGTTTTTTTCTCTAATGTATTACTCTTTGAAAATTAACTTTAATTTTTCAGATTATCCTTAAAATCCTCGATCCTGAAATCGGTTAAAGCATTTCCTTTTTCAATTTTTTCTTTAGAGTAAAGCCTGAAATCATTTTCTGTTTTTTCCAGAAGATAATCATAAGGTCCTATATGAGAAATTAGTTTTACTAACACTGGAGAAATTTCAAGACAGATAAATAATCCCATGATAAAAGAGGCTGCAAGACCTATTATGGCAGAATTTTTTCCAAGTTCATCCAATGCCTGGAGCCTTGCTGCAAATCCATTGAATTTATCTTCAAAAGTCTCAGTAGATTTCCTTTCTGTTTCCAGATTAGTGTATACTTTAGAAATTTCTTTATCCAGATACTCTAGTCTTGGAGCAGCCTGTTTTTGATAATTTTCCAGATCCTGCTTACGTTGTTCTTTTAATTCCTGTTTACGTTTGGCATTGGGTCCGTAACCTTCTTTTCCACTGGTTAATCCAGATTGTTTTCCGAGAATTTCTTTTTCAAGCTCTACTGAAGCTGAATCATATGCCTGCTGATATTGGGCAATTTTTCCGGAAATTTGCTGTTTTTCTGTTTCAAAGGGTCCGCTTTGTTGAAGAATTCTTCCGTTCATCTCCCCTTGAAGCTGTTTTTTATTTCTTTGGATAATGGTATTCAGCTGCTTGTTTACCTCTTTCTCAAAAATTTTAAGCTCTAATGGTTTTGAAATAATGATCCCTAAAAATGTAGCAAGGATAAGTCGTGGGATAGCCATCAGGATCTGATTCCACCAGGTTCCTGTCTTTTTGATCGAAGAAACAATATAACGGTCAAGATTGAAGATCATTAATCCCCATAGAATTCCAAATCCTATGGAAGCCCAGATATTATCAAATACTGTATACATAGCATACCCTGCAGACAAAGTAGCAAATACTGCTGTGAAAAGTACAATCCCTCCAATCCCGGAGAACTTATTCCATTCACTCGGCGTTTTTCTTAAAATATGGATGTTCCCTCCGGAACATACCATCAGAAACTTTTGGAACCAGTTTATTGTATGAGTTCCTTGATTTATAGTTTGTTGGTTTGTTTTCATAACTGAAAATTTATACAAAGGTAGTACTAAAAATCATACCAATGTAAAAGATAGTATTATGTTTTACCAAGTAATTGTGCGTTTTGTCATTTTTTATTGTGAATCAGTTTTTTAAGAATCAGAGGAAAAAGACAGAATTACTTTAATCTATCAGGATTCTGTTTCAGGAAACTTTCCCATCCGGAATAGGACTTAGTGTCTGATATCGTTCCGGAATTAAAATGATGACATACTGCAACAGCAAGCCCGTCGGAAGCATCTAAATATTTTGTGGGGAACTCCTTTAAGTTAAGTAGATTCTGGAGCATTCCTGCAACCTGCTCTTTACTGGCATTTCCGTTTCCGGTGATGGCCATTTTGATTTTTTAGGAGAATATTCAGTAATAGGAATATTTCTGTAAAGGCTGGCAGCCATAGCAACTCCCTGTGCACGGCCCAATTTCAGCATACTTTGTACATTCTTTCCAAAGAAAGGAGCTTCCAGAGCTACTTCATCTGGATGAAACTCGTCAATAAGAGATAATGTTCTTTCAAAAATATATTTGAGTTTCGTTTCGTGATTAGGATATTTCTTTAA
This sequence comes from Chryseobacterium sp. CH21, assembly GCF_004119445.1. Lineage (GTDB taxonomy): Bacteria > Bacteroidota > Bacteroidia > Flavobacteriales > Weeksellaceae > Chryseobacterium. The sequence goes on from NZ_QICI01000029.1 coordinate 44,484, forward strand.
AATAAGCTCATGGATAGAAACCATCTCCATTTTTCCTTTTTTTATGGAAATAATACCAAATCCCATTACTGTAGTTCCCGGGTCAATACCTAAAATTATTTTCTCTGAAATCATTGCCCCAAATATAGTGCTTTCTAGACTTTAAGTATAAAAAAGTATTTTACTGAATTTTCATTTATCTTTGATATATTTAAAAATTTAGTACCTTTAAACAAAAAATGATTATGAAAAATATATTTAATGTACTCATTGTTCCTGTTTTTCTGTTTTGCAGCTTTCAGAAAGAGAATGAAAAGCCCCAAAACAGTAAATTGAATTCGGAAACGGTTACAAAGAAAAGTGACAGAATTATTTATCTGTTTTTCAAAGCGGATAAAGATCAATCAGGAAATGCAAAGATTACCCTTCAGAATAGTAAAATTGCCGATGGAAGACTGAAACAAACCTCTTCTTTTGAAAGAAATGAAATTCGTAAAGGAGATCTTATCGTAAGTTTGACAGGTTCAAACGGAAAAGAAGTAGCCCAACAGCTTGTGAGAGATCCTTTCAATCCTGAACTGGAAGTCTATGAAAAAGAAGGTATTTCCAGACATAAAGCTTCCCTACAAAAAACGGAGTTCAGTGCAAGATTCTCCTTTTCTGAAAATGTTCAGATGGTGAAAGTTGAAAAAGCAACTGAAGACGGAGTACAACTATTATTTACACAAAAACTATAATATGAAAAAAGTTTTATTTTCCCTTTTAATAGGAAGCGGCTGCTTTGCCCAGACATTTGAGACAGTTCCGCTTTTACAGAACGGAGACAATAGCAAACGAGTTATTATTGCGGTTTTAGGAGACGGGTTTACCGCTGCACAACAAACAGCCTTTACCACATCAGCTCAAAATACGGTTAATTATCTTTTTACAAAAAGTCCTTATACAGAATATAAAAATTACTTTAATGCATATGCCGTAAAAGTGATTTCCACAGAATCAGGAGTGAAACACCCCGGAACGGCAACAGATGTTACAGAGCCTGTAATTCCTGTATCCAATCCTAATAACTATTTAGGATCTACTTTCGATGTCGGAGTTCACAGATGTATATACAGTAATACGACTAATAAAGTAGGGCAGGTATTGGCAGCCAATATCCCTGATTATGATATTACCTATGTATTAGGGAATTCTACAGAATATGGAGGTTGTGGAGGAACTTACGCTTTCGCTTCATTAAATGGATCTGCAAATGAAATTGTAGTGCATGAGCTGGGGCATTCCTTCGGAAAATTAGCTGATGAATATTGGTTTTCCGGTACATTAGAATCTGCCAATAAAACACAGAATTCTAATCCTGCTACCATAAAATGGAAAAACTGGGTAGGATTGAATGGTGTAGGTATATATGCACATGCTGAAAGTCCTTCATGGTTCAGACCTCATCAGAGCTGTGAGATGCGTTATCTTAACCAGCAGTTTTGCTCTGTGTGTAAAGAAGCAATTATTGAAAAAATTCATGCTCTTGTGTCTCCTGTGGATTCCTATACACCTGCAAATAATACTACAGTAGATGCTACCTCCAGTGTTACGTTCACAGCCACTGAAATTCTCCCTATTCCGAATACATTGGTCAATACCTGGACTTTAAATGGAACAGTTCTGGGATCCACAGGAAATTCCATTACTATTACTCCGGGGCAACTTAATGGAGGAAATAATACATTGACACTTTCTGTGGTAGATAATAATCCGCTTCTGAAAGTTGATAACCATAGTACCCTTCACGTTACCAATGTTACATGGACGCTTAGTAAAGCTACTCTTAATACTTCGGAAGTGAAAGCAGAAGAAAGACGTTTTAGTATCTACCCGAATCCTACAGACGGAGAGTTTTTTATTAAAGGAAAACAAGGCTTCTCTAAAGACGTAAAAGTAGAAGTGTATGATACTTCAGGAAAACTGATTCCATCCAGATTTGAACTGAATGATTCAGGAATAAAGGTTGATATTAAAAACTATCCGGCAGGCACGTATCTGCTGAATGTAAAAGAAAACAAAACGCTGATTCTTTCTCAGAAAGTCATCAAAGAATAAATATAATGAAACCGGCCATCACAGCCGGTTTTTATTTTGTTAATTTCTTTTCAGCGATAGGAATCCATTGTTCTTCATGACGCAGAAGTAGAATTTTTTCAACTAAGAATTTAGTTTGATATTCCTTTGCTTTATATTTTTCCCAGGCTTTGAGGTAATTCTCCCAGGTCAGATTTCTGTATCCTACTGTCATATGCGGATGGAAAGAATATTTATCAAAATTAAACTGCTGCTTAACTCTTTGATAAAGCTCTGTCAAATGTAAGTTTTTTGTTGGATGAACATAGAGCACCGGATTTTTAGGATTGGGAAAGCTCCCGAACCCATTCAGTTCAATCTCAAAAGGAGGCATTTCTGTATTGATTTTCTGAAATGCAGTGTGAATATCACCTTCCAGTTCCAATTCTCTGGAGAATGGTGGAAAAGAGTGATGTGTGCTTCATTTTTTAACGCTTTGGAATTGTTATAATGAATTGCTAAATCTCTTTTAAAGATTTTTACTTCTTCAATAATCTCCTGAGGAGGGTAGATGGCTATGAAGTACATTTTTTCATAAAGCAAATTAAAAATTTTTACATTAAATTTTAATACATAAGAAAATTATGCATAAGTTTACAATGTATAAATCATTCTATGAAAAATAATAGCCTTTATAAAGGTACCCTGCAGAATATTATTTTGAAGCTCCTGTCCAAAGAAGTCAAAATGTATGGATACCAGATTACCCAAAGAGCCAAAGAACTTACCCAGGGCGAGCTGGAAATGACGGAAGGAGCGTTGTATCCATTGCTGCATAAATTGGAAAGTGAAAACATGATTATCTCAGAAATTCAGAAGATTAATGGAAGGGAAAGAAAATATTATCTGTTGACAGAGAAAGGTAAAAGACAACAGGCAGAACAAGAGACTGAGATGAAAAGTTATTTACTTAACCTACATACAATATTCAATATATGATCACTGAAGCACAGGAAAATAAAATCACGGATTATCTGATCGCTCAGGAGCTTTCATTAGATATTCTGGTAGAAATCAGAGATCATATGATCAGCCAGATTTCGGATATTCAGTTCAATGAAAATGTAGATTTCGAGGAAGCTTTTTCAAAGGTAAAAGAATCCTGGGACGGGGAGTTTATAATGGTTAATTATCTGCTGTTTTATCCCACTAAAATTCCTTTGATTGCCAAAATAATTATTCAGGAGAAATACAGTGGACTTTTCAAGAGATCTTTGATGATAGGTGTTTTGGCTTTTGCTATTAATCTGTTGCTGATTTTTATGGTAACAAATCAAGAGCAATATAACCTGTTTTTCAAGCTGCTGAATGGATCATTTGTGTTGACAACCCTATTAATATGGATTTTTAATTATAAAATCTGGAAATATATAAAGGCAGACTTTAAATATAAGGGGAAATGTCTTTACACAATGTATCAGCAGAATCTGGGGTTAATGGTTGTTTGTGCCAGCTCCATGACGCAGGTGGCCATAAGGAACGGACATTATGCTTATCATTTTTCAGAGAACAGAATTATACCGATGTTGTAGCAATTTTGGTGACTTTAATTCTTCCTTTTGTATTACAGGTAGCTCTTGTTTTTGCGGTATTCAATTTTATTGAACATAAAAAGAATTTAGTGAAAATGCAGGAATTTCTAAAGTCAGCATAAATAAATTCGCCATCCAGACTAATGTTTTGATGTAAGCTGTGTAAGCGTATTCTCAAGATGATCCGTGATCTTTTTTACTTCAATATGAGGTCTGAAGACCACTCCTTTTCCTCTTTCCTCATCAGCAATATTCGAAAGTATAATGACAGAGGTCTTAGTATCCGGATAATAAATGTTTAAAGAAGGTGAGCCTTTAATATAACCACTGTGGAAATAAGAATTAGGCTGGCCAATATTAAGCATGATTCCATAAGCATAACCCATTTTTCCGAAGATAGCATGATGTCTTTCCGAGCTTTTCGCCATGAATAGCTTCAGCGTTTCTGGTTTTAAGATTTTTCCACCGTACAAAGCGTTGTTCCATGAATGAAGATCCTGAATAGTAGATAATATTCCGCCAGCTGGAGTACCGATTTCTTTTCCGCCTAATCTTTTCGGCATATTCGGAACCTCTGAAAACTTAGCAGGGGTACCAACATAGGCGCTTGCAAAGTTATTTCCTTTAAAAATATTTCCTGTTGAAGAATGAGTCATTCCCGCTTTTTTGAACAGTTCCAGTGCATTTTCATCATATGACTTTCCGGATACTTTTTCCACAATCTTTCCAAGCGTATTAAATCCGTCATTGGAATAGAAAAAATCCGAACCGCTTTTAAACATCAGTTTTCCACCCATCAGATTCAACCCTGAAGTATGATTGAGCAACTGATGAATCGTAATGTTTTCATACTCTTTGGTCTGGAATTCTTTCAGGTATTTTGAAGCTTTATCTGTTACATTAAGTTTTCCCTGTTCCATCTGGAGCAGGATCATCACAGCGGTGAACTGCTTGCTTACAGATCCTATCGCAAAAATAGTATTGCTGTCAATTTTAGTTTTTCTTTTAAAATCCGAATAACCGTTTTCTCTTCTATAAAGGGGAAGAGAGTCTTTAAAAACGGCAATGCTTCCATTGAAATGATACTTTTTGAAAGTGGAATCAAGCTGTTGCTCTAAAAGGGTCTTCTGAAAAGCAGCAATGGTAGAATCAACAATTGCTTTTTTATCAACAGGAGTAATTTTAGGAGTTTCAGTGGTGCAGGAAAAGAAAAAACAGAAAAGGGACAGGATAATAAAATTTTTGATCACAGGTGTTGTATTTTTTTAATGATGATTGATACTCTTAAAGATACTAAAATTTCCAAAAGAGTAGTAAGGGAAGCAAATTGCGTGCTAAGATGAGGTGCGGGAGCAATTTAATAAGGTTTTAATCTATACTTATGAAGTATTCGGTAGATAATTGACCTTATGAATGAATTGATTGCAGAAATAAAATAATAGACTGAAAAGCCTGTGAATATTTTCACAGGCTTTTTATAGCAGATCGCAAAACCAGAAAATATATTCCCCGTCTTCTTCTTCTGGAGATGTTTTTGGTTTAGGATAGGTTTTCTTTACTGTTTCTCCAATTTCAAACTGAATTGGGTTTTTGAAAATGGGGCCATCAAAAGTAAAAGTATGAAACTCCCCGTTTTCTCCGCATGGATCTACATTTTCAGGAAGATCATCAATAAATTTCTGATCAATAATCCGTCCGGCAAAACTCTGATCAAGGTAAGATCCGTTGACACAGGTTACAATGGTTTTAAAGCCAAGATCTAAAAATTCATGGATGAGGTGTGGGGTGTTTTGTTTCCAAAGCGGAAATACGGCTTTCATACCGATAGCATTTAATTGGTCTTCTCTGTATTTTCGCAGGTCTTCCAGGAAAATATCCCCAAAAACAGAATGAGTAATACCCTGAGTCTGAATTTCAGCCATTGTTTTACTCATAATTTGCTGATATTCTTCCATGGATGGCTCTTTGGGAAGTTCCATTTTAATTAACGGAATCCCGAGGCTTTCCGCTTGTTTTTCTAAAAGAGAGACATGTACACCATGCATAGAAATTCTTTGAAACTCCTGATTGATACTGGTCAGCAGAGTTGCAATCTCGTATTGATCTTCCTGTAGTATTTTATAAAGGGCGAGGGCAGAATCTTTTCCGCTGCTCCAGTTGAATAAAGCTTTTGGTTTCATTGAAAATAAAAATCTCTCAAAAATAGGGAGATTTTATGGTTAATACGATATGAAATACTATTGCCGATAAGATACGATCACTCCGTTTTCTACATCATATTCTTCGAAGAGTTCTTTCGCATAGGCTTCCGTTAGAAAATAAGACCGGATATTGTTTTTCTTTTTACTTTCTTCATCCGTTTTTTGCGTAAGATCATGGACCTTCTTTGAGCAAAAATCACAAAAACTTCCGCCGGGAATGTCCTGCATGTTTTCTCTGCCGATGTGGCATGGCTCATTGATTCGAAATTCTTTTTCCATGATATCAGTTTTGTTTAAATTAAAAATACAAAAAACTCCTGAACATATATCAGGAGTTTTTTATTTACCAAGGAGATTTTCTTATTTTGAAACGGGCTTTCCGTAATTGTTTTGGGAGCTTGTAACATCAACTCTGTCTTTTTCCGCCTGGTCTCTTTTTTGTAATTCTTCAACATTTCTAACCATATCGCTTTTGTGAGCATTGTCCACAGGAGTAGTTTTACAGGAACTTAATACCACAAAAAGACCAAACACCGAAATAATTTTAATACATGTTCTCATTCAAATTTTTTGCTGACAAATATATAATAAAGGTCTATTCATTTTTTGTTTTTAACAAACATTATAAACAAGCCTTCCAAAATTTATAATTTTTTCACATAAAAATAAAAAAACCTCAAAGAATTTCTTTGAGGTTAGATGTATAAAAAATGTCTGTCACATAGACTTACATATTTCTTCTGTATTTACCACCTACTTCAAATAAAGCATTGGTAATTTGTCCTAAAGAACAGTATTTCACGGCATCCATCATCATTTCAAATAAGTTTTGCTGGTTGATAGCAGCATGCTGAAGTTGTTTCAATGCTTCTTCAGATTTACCTTCATTCGCTTGCTGGAAGTTATGAAGAGACTCGATCTGTGCCTGCTTTTCTTCTTCCGTAGAACGGATAACTTCTCCCGGTAAAACGGTTGGTGAACCGTCTTTTCCTAAGAATGTATTGACTCCGATTATCGGATATTCACCCGTATGTTTCAGCCATTCATAATGCATGGACTCTTCCTGAATCTTTGAACGCTGATACATGGTTTCCATTGCCCCAAGAACACCGCCTCTTTCTGTAATTCTATCGAATTCTGCATATACAGCTTCTTCTACAAGATCTGTTAATTCTTCAATGATGAATGATCCCTGAAGCGGATTTTCGTTTTTCGCTAATCCTAATTCTTTATTAATGATCAGCTGAATAGCCATTGCTCTTCTTACCGATTGCTCAGTAGGCGTTGTAATCGCTTCATCATAAGCATTCGTGTGAAGTGAATTACAGTTATCATAGATGGCATAAAGTGCCTGAAGAGTGGTTCTGATGTCGTTGAAATCAATTTCCTGAGCGTGCAGAGAACGTCCTGAAGTCTGGATGTGGTATTTCAACATCTGGCTTCTTTCGTCTGCGCCGTATTTTAATTTCATTGCTTTTGCCCAGATTCTTCTTGCTACACGCCCGATTACTGAATATTCAGGGTCGATACCATTGGAGAAGAAGAAAGATAAGTTCGGTGCAAAATCATTGATGTCCATTCCACGGCTTAAGTAATATTCCACATACGTGAAACCATTTGCCAATGTGAATGCCAACTGGGAAACCGGATTAGCTCCTGCTTCAGCAATGTGATATCCGGAGATAGAAACAGAGTAGAAGTTTCTTACTTTTTCCGTAATGAAATATTCCTGAACGTCACCCATTAATCTCAATGCAAATTCCGTAGAGAAGATACATGTATTCTGAGCCTGGTCTTCTTTTAAGATGTCAGCCTGAACGGTACCACGAACTGTAGCAATTGTTTTTGCTTTGATTTCCGCGTATACATCTGCAGGAATCACTTCATCCCCTGTTAGTCCTAAAAGCTGTAATCCTAAACCATTGTTGGATGGAGGTAGTTCACCATTATATTTTGGTCTTTCTAACCCTTTATCGTCAAATTTCTCCTTCAGCTTAGCTTCTACTTTAGTCTCTAAACCGTTTTCTTTGATATATTTTTCAACATTCTGATCGATCGCAGCATTCATGAAGAAAGCCAATAGCATCGGTGCAGGACCGTTGATCGTCATTGAAACCGAAGTTAATGCATTCACAAGATCAAATCCGGAATACAGTTTCTTAGCATCATCCAATGTAGCGATAGAAACTCCAGCATTCCCGATTTTACCATAAATATCTGGTGGTAAAGCCGGATCCTGACCGTATAATGTAACAGAGTCAAAGGCTGTAGACAGACGTTTTGCAGGCATTTCTGCAGAAACATAATGGAATCTTCTGTTGGTTCTTTCAGGGCCTCCTTCTCCTGCAAACATCCTTGTAGGATCTTCACCGGTTCTCTTGAACGGATAAATTCCCGCAGTGTAAGGGAAGCTTCCCGGAAGGTTTTCCTGGCCTTTCCATTGGATCAGATCGCCCCAGTCATTGTATTTTGGTAATGCAATTTTTGGAATTCTTAAATGCGATAAAGACTCAGTGGAAGTTTCAACTTTGATCTCTTTTCCTCTTACGTAATACGAATAAAATTCTGCATGGAAAGCTTTTTTCGTATCATCCCAGGTTTTCAGGAAGTCAATATTATCCTGTTGAAGTTCTTTTTCAGCTTTTTGATATTCAGCATCCAAAACTTCATTGGAAATGATATTTTTTACGCCTTCAATATGATACATTTTTCTGGCCAGCTCTGCCTGTTTTTCAATATTGATGTCGTATTGCTTATTGTTTTCAACGATTTCAGAAAGGTAACGAACTCTTTTGGGAGGGATAATGGTTACTTCTTCTGTAACTTCCTGCTCTACAAAAGTTTTTAGATTTAATTCAGAGAATTTATCGTTTACTTTTGAAATCAATCTGTTGTATAATTCTGTGGTTCCATGATCATTAAACTGAGATGCTTTGGTTGCATACACCGGCATATCATCTAATGGGCTTTCCCATAAAAGGTGGTTTCTCTGGAACTGTTTTCTTACAGCCTGAAGCGCATCCAAAGCACCACGTTTGTCAGATTTATTCAATGCTACCAAATCTGCATAGTCTAACATGTCGATTTTTTCCAACTGTGTAGAAGCTCCATATTCAGGAGTCATTACATACATGGAAACATCTGCAAAATCAGAAACTTCTGAACCAGACTGCCCAATTCCTGAAGTTTCAAGAATGATGACGTCTGGGTGAGCCAGTTTCAATACATTCAATGCAGAATGAATGAAAGGAGAAACAGAAACGTTATTTTCTCTGGTAGCCATAGAACGCATATAAACTCTAGGATCATTGATCGCGTTCATACGGATTCTGTCTCCCAATAAGGCACCTCCGGTTTTCTTTTTCGAAGGGTCAATGGAAATAATAGCGATTTTTTTATCTGTATTTGAACGTAAGAAACGTCTTACCAATTCATCTGTTAATGAAGATTTACCTGCTCCTCCGGTACCTGTAATACCAATAATTGGAATGGTTAAATCTTTAGATTTTTCATCGATAGCCTTTACAAGCTCAGGTTTTTCTTCTGAGAAGTTTTCAACGGCTGAGATAATTTGTGCAATGCTTGATGGATTTTCAAAACTGATATCATCAAGGTCTTTTGCTGTAACATCTTTTCCTGTAGCAAAATCTGATCGGTGTACCAGATCATCAATCATTCCCTGAAGTCCAAGTTCACGGCCATCATCCGGAGAATAAATTCTGTCTATTCCGTAAGACATCAGGTCTTTGATTTCTTCGGGAAGGATTACACCACCACCACCACCAAAAATTTTGATCTGCGGTGAATTTTTTTCTCTCAAAAGGTCGTAGATATATTTAAAATATTCGTTGTGACCTCCCTGATATGAAGTTAATGCAATGGCATTGGCATCTTCCTGGATTGCTGTGTTTACAACTTCCTCTGCTGATTTATCGTGTCCTAAGTGGATCACTTCGCATCCTGTTCCCTGAATAACACGACGCATAATATTGATCGCAGCATCATGCCCATCAAATAATGAGGCAGCAGTTACGATTCTTACCTTGTTGGTTGGAGTATATTTTTGGGTTTCCATAAAAAATTCTAGACAGTTTCTAAGTTCTCAAATATAGTAATAAAATGAAAACCCCGACTTGTAGGTTAATGTTTTGATTTTTAAATGTTTATAATAATTGTTTTTTGAATCTTACAGACTTTGTTAGAAGCTAGGTCTGTATTTTCCAGATTATTACATAATTCTATAAAAATATAAATGTCGGCAGAATAAAATCTACCGACATTTTCTCTTTGGTCTAAACCTGAAGTTTGGTCTTTGTTGCAGGAAAGATTTCCTGTTTTATTGTTTTTCAGAAAAAAGTGTTTTTCTTTTGCTGTCCAGTCCCCAGTTCAATCCTAAGAATGAAATGAGATTATCCTTATCGCCGTAATTTTTCCCGAAAGCAGCATTGATGTATACACTGTCAGATACTTTATAGTTGATAATTCCATTGGAACGGTAGGTGTTATCCAAATCACTGCTTCTGTAGATGAATTCATAGCCAATAGAGAATTTATTGTAAACGAGTTCTATTTTTCCACCAAAATCATAATTGTTGGTTTTGTTGAACCCGTTGGGAACATCATAAACCGTTTTGTCCTGCATGTATCTTGCAACGGCATAGAAATTCAATCTTTTTTCTGTTTTTGAAGGGTCTGCAGGAGTTTCTTTGATCATTACCTTTGATTTTTCCTTCTTTTGATCTTCATCTGGCTTTGGGGTTTTCCTTTCCAGATTGATTCCTGAACTCATCGTCATCCAAACTCCGAATTTTCCGAATTGATTATTTTTAAACTGGTTATCCAAAAAGAAAGTACTGTAGGCCGAAGCGAGATCTAATTGAAAAGCAGGTTTTTCGTCAAGGTATTTTTTATATTTTTCAGTTTCGGTTTTGTAATACTCAGGGACAAACTTTTCTAATGCTTTTGCCTTCATCTCGTTTTTTTCATCTGGGCTGGCATTGGATGCTTCTATATCATTATACTCCTTTGAATTTTCAAACTCTGCCTGAATATCGGTTAATTGCTTTGAAATATTATCATTTGAAGCGGCAATAGCCTTTATATTTTTTGCGTTTCTTACTTTAAACACAGTTGTTCGCAAAGAAAAAGAGACTGAGGGATTTTCTGTATCAAGATTTTCAATTTTATAATTTCTCAGAAAGGCAAATGAGAATGAAACGTTTTTTGCTTCACTGAAAATGTTATTTTTGTACTTATCAGTATTGCCAATCTTTTTAATTCCCGCATATTTCAAAGCATCCATTTCTGTTAGAGGAAATAAATGCGTCGGCGTAAGTTCTACTGCATAGGCATTAGGAAGACCTTCATTTTCGCTGAATGAATTCACAATACTGGTCATGAAGGCTTTTTTTGATTTTGGAGTTTCCAGATCAGAGCTTGCCAGGCCGAGAAGCATTACACTTGGAGCATTGGAAAGCTCCAGCTTGTTTAACTCTGCAGTAATCTCTTTACTTTGAGAAAATAGCAATGTCATTCCGTTCACCAGAGCTGTTAATATTAATAATTTTTTCATAGCTCAACTTTTATGTATTTATAAACCCCATAGATAAATTTACCAGTTAAATCTTCTGTTGTTTTGCCTTTAAAAGGATTGAAATTAAAATTCTTACTAGGAATTTGAGGGAATTCAAACTTTATTCTGCAGGTATTTATTAAAATCTGAAGATGATTCACCTGCATATTAATATTGAAAGATGTCGCAAAAAGTAAATTATCGGACTTTAAATCTGCTTTTGGAATGGTAAAAGAAAATCCGTCATCTTTTAAATTGTTGTCATCTATCCGTATTCCATTAATAATAAAATGGGGATCACCAAATTGTGTATTGGCACTGATTATTACATTCACTTCAACATTGTATTCATTAAAGTCTGCAATTTCTACTGTTTTTTGAGAAATCTTTTTCATGTCTATTGTTTTTTTAGTTTGTAATATTTTCAAAATCTGTAAAATGATCATGAGTACATTTCAGCTTTTGATTCTATTTCAAATTTACGATTTGTAATATTAGAGGTCAATTACCTTTTCGGGTGATATTGTGTTGTTTTAATAAGGCAATCAAATTCTTCTGAAATGAAAGAAGCAACCATTAAATCCAATAATTAAATCGGATCAAGAATTCTGTGCCCCAATTAAATTCTCTATTTTTGCAGCATATTTTTACAGACATGCAAAAAGCTTTGATGTATTTCGCGTTAGGAACAGTAGTAAGCTTCCTGATCAATTATTTCTTTATAAGTTCGGAAAATATCGCACTGGATATTTATTATGCCTTTGCCTTCGGTTCTGCATGGGGAATCGCTTATTATCTGGATACTCCTAACTTTACACTGCCGAAAAAATTAATTCTTTCATTTGTAGCCATGGGAGTTCTGGTACTTATTGGTGCTCTGATTTTTAACCTTGAACTGGCGATTCCGTCTATCCTGAAGTTTTCTATGGTGTTTGTAGCTTATTATATGATAGCAAGTTTTAAGGAAACTAAGTCATTAAGAAAATAAATAAAAAAAAGAGGTTGTCAGATTTGACAGGTTCTTTGTTTATTTAATGGATCATCATGAAGCTTATAAGGGCAAGACCTAGAAGTAAAAACATGAATGCAATAAAATTAATGGTGAATAGTACCATTCCGACAATAAAGCTGACCAAACCATGAGCCCGATAAACACGCTTGTGAGCAATAAAGAAATACGCTATAATGTATAATGACAGGAATAATACTGTTAGAAATAAAATGGTGTCAATCAGCCAAAAGTCTATGAGACCTTTCAATTTAGAAAGTAAGAATATAAATAAGATGGTTAGCAGTAAAAACGAAAAGTAATGCAGCGTGAAAATTCCGTGATCAAAATACCACCATTTTTTCTTACTGTGGAAAATCCATAAAAAGAAAGCAAACATGGGAAGATATAAGAAAAGAGCTTTTGGTAAATTATGGTAAGATTTTTCAAGCATATTTGCAATGAATTCTTTTCCCGTTACCCCTTTTTCTTTAAGCTCGAAAAATTTGTAAGCGATCGGTTTTTTAATAAAACTAAATATAGACGGATTTTTAGCCATAGCAGAATCGTAGGATTTTCTCGTTTTGTAGCCTTCAAAGCTATAATTGCTGCGTATGGCTTTATTCATATCAAGGGTCTCCTGGATATCTTTTGCAGAGGTAGTATCAGAAAGAGCACTGAGATTTTTCAAAACAATAGAATCTTCTCTGGTCAGATTTTTCTGAGCCTTTATGCTGTCGAATACCTTCTGTGTTTCAGGAGACTTCATCTCATCAGTAAAGCTTATTGTCAATAAATCTTTGTTATTTGGTTTATCTGAGCTAATCTTAACAATAGGAAAAAGAGCAAACATAAAAAAAGTAACAAAACTCACAAAAATGTAGAGTTTAACAGGAGGTACAAATTTCTGTCTTTTGCCTTCCAGATAGACATTGGTAAGCTTTCCCGGGCTAATCAGCAGGTTTTTTAAAGTGCCCCAGAACTGGCCATCATAGTGGGTGAAATCTTCAATGAAATGAGTAAAAAGAAAATGGAAAGGCTGTCTGCTTTCAATGTTTTCCTGTCCGCAGTGTGGGCAAAACCTCTCTTCAACGTGGTACCCACAGTTTAGGCAGTTTTTATCTTCTCGTATTTTTCCGTGGCTCATAAATTATAAAGTATAATTAGCGCAAATATAATTATTTCAGTGAAAATATAATTATATCTATGTATTTTACGGAAATCTTTAAAGTAAATTTAATAAAAGGAAAGAGTTGAGGGAAAAACTCTTTGCTGTTTCATTGGTGTTTTTAGAATCTTCGAAGTGTTTTTTTTTATCGGAACATTTGTTCGCAAGATGTATGCCAAATTGTAATTAGTGTTAAAATCTATTGATAGAGGGGTGTAGAACCAAGATTATATAGATTAAATAAAATATGTTTTTGGGTTACAAAAATAATTTGTACCTTTGCACACCCTTTTAGGGGTAAATTATGTTTAATCTTTAACTAAAACGTGTGAATACATTAAGTTACAAAACTGTTTCAGCGAACAAAGCTACTGCTAATAAAGAATGGGTTGTGGTAGACGCTGAAGGACAGCCGTTAGGTAGATTAGCTTCTACGGTTGCAAAGATTTTGAGAGGTAAGCACAAAACGAACTTTACACCTCACGTAGATTGTGGTGATAACGTGATCGTTTTGAATGCTGGGAAAATTACACTTTCCGGAAACAAGTGGGCTGATAAGACTTATATCTGGCATACAGGATATCCTGGAGGACAGAAGTCTATGACTGCGGCTGAACTTCAAAAGAAAGATTCTTTAAAGGTATTAGAGAAGTCTGTAAAAGGTATGTTACCTAAAAACAGATTAGGATCTGCTATCCTTAAGAACCTTTATTTATATGAAGGAACTGAGCACAAACATGAAGCTCAACAGCCAAAAACAATTAATGTTAACGAATTTAAATAATTAATTATGTCTATAGTTCACAAAATCGGAAGAAGAAAGACTTCTGTAGCAAGAGTTTATGTAAGACCAGGTTCTGGTGTTATTACAGTAAACGGTAAAGATGCTAAAGAATATTTCTCTACAGACGTGATGGTTTACAAATTAAACCAACCGTTTATCCTTTCTGAGACTGTTGGTCAGTATGACGTTACCGTAAACGTATTCGGTGGTGGAAATACAGGTCAGGCAGAGGCTATCAGATTAGGTATTTCAAGAGCTTTATGCGAAATCAACGCTGAGTTCAGATTAGCATTGAAGCCAGCTGGTTTACTTACAAGAGACGCAAGAATGGTGGAAAGAAAGAAGCCAGGTCAGAAAAAAGCAAGAAAGAGATTCCAATTCTCAAAACGTTAAGATTTCTCGTTGGCAGATGGCTATTGGCTATTGGCTACAGAAATGTATTAAATTTTTTTTAAACTTAATCTCGGCGAAAAGCCCATTGCCAAAAGCAAAAAGCAGACCGCCAATTGCCCGTTACGTTTAGCATCCAAACGCTTCTCCCATCTAAAGAAGTTGTTGATTGTTTAAAAGACGGAAAGTAAACTAACAAAAACAGAAAACATGGCAAAAGCAAATGTAAAAGACCTTTTAGAGGCTGGCGTACACTTCGGTCACATGACTAGAAAGTGGAACCCAAATATGGCTCCATACATTTTTATGGAGAAAAACGGTATTCACATTGTAGACTTACATAAAACAGCAGTTAAATTAGATGAAGCTTGCAGCGCTTTAGAAAAATTAACTTCTGCAGGTAAAAAAGTTCTTTTCGTAGCTACTAAGAAGCAAGCGAAAGAAGTGGTTGCAAAACACGCTTCTGAACTTAATATGCCTTATATTACAGAAAGATGGCCAGGTGGTATGTTAACGAACTTCGTTACTATCAGAAAGGCGGTAAAGAAAATGAACTCTATCGACAAAATGAAAAAAGACGGTACGTTCGAAACTTTATCTAAAAAAGAAAGATTACAAGTTGACAGACAAAGAGCTAACCTTGAGAAGAACTTAGGTTCTATCGCTGACATGGTGAGACTTCCATCTGCTGTATTTGTAGTTGATATCTTAAGAGAGCACATCGCGGTAACTGAAGCTAAGAAACTAGGTATTCCAGTTTTCGGTATCGTTGATACAAACTCTGACCCTAGAAAAGTTGACTTCGTTATCCCAGGAAACGATGATGCTTCTAAGTCTATTGATATGATCCTTAGCGTAGTTTCTGAATCTATCAAAGAAGGTCAGTCTCAAAGAAAAGCTGATAAAGAAAAATCTAAAGAAGAAGGAGAAAAAGTATCTGCTGATACAGATGCTGATTTCGATGCAGAATAATTGAAGATTTTCTTTTATATAGGAAAAACGCTGGATTTCGGTCCAGCGTTTTTTTATTGTTTATATGCTAAGGTTTCTTAGGGCATACTGTAAATTCAGGGAAATCAGGATCTGTAGTTGGGATCACTACTCCTATTCTGCATACACCGCTGCAGCACATTTCTCCCATTTCGAAATTACAGCCGTCAATGCAGCTTCTGTATCCTCCTTTGATTGTTCTTAGCTCACTTCTTGAGACTTTTTTTAAATTTTTCATGGTTTTAGTTTTAGTTTTTTTCCTACTCTTAACGCTTTTCGGATTCCGCGATTATTAAGTTCTAAATATAGGGAAATATCTATTACGGATGAGATTTATAAAGTAATATTTTGATTTTGTGGAATTTAGCTTTTATACAATTGCTGAAAAAATAAAAACCCACAGAATTCTGTAGGTTATATTTTAATTTGAAAGTTTTATAGAATAAGAAGTTGTGACAAACTTTGTAGACTGGTATGGCGAGTTACAAACAACTCCTGATAATCTATAGTTCTGGTTTTTGGGAACCATGGTATATCCTATTTTTCCGGCACCAATAGGTATTTTCTTGAAAAAATTCCCTCCGCTTACTGTAAGTACCATATTGCATGGAGATTTGTTTTCTACTGAAATAGAAGTTCTTGGGTTCTTAGGATCATCACTGTTAAGAAGATCATTAAGAACATCGGCTGTTTCCGGTTTATAGGTCTTTATAAGTTCATTATACTCTCTTTCTGTATTAGCTCTGTTCCCTGTATTGTTGGAAGGAGAAGGGTAGGAGGTTCTTCCCGGATAGCTGCCATAATTTACATTGCAGCTGGCTAGGATCAATGAAATTCCGGTAAAAACGAATAGTTTTTTCATCCTATTTTATTTTTTGATTTTTCTTTTTTGGAAGACTTATCCGGTATTGGTTCCTTTTGGGCAGATTTCACTTCTTTACCAGTCTGTTTCGGATTGTCTATCGTTACAAATATACTTTTTTTAATGTCTTTCTGTGAGGAATATTTCATATCGCAGATATTGCTGTTGAGGGTGTAGGAATCCTTTTTAAGGACAATAAAGTTTTCTGCACGGGCAGGAACCGCAAGATTATAAAACTCCTTTCCTTCGATTCGCAGGACAATATTACAGTCTGAATTATTTTTGAATAAAAGAATAGCCTCATTATGGTTAATATCCTCATTAAACATGGCATTCAGAACCTTCGCCGTTTTTTCCTTGTGCTGAACAGAAGTTTCTGCAATAAGCTTTTTGAATTCCTCAGCATCATCTGAATTAGGATTTCTCATAACACTTTTAGGAATATCCGTAATAATAGGTCTTGCTTCCATTGGCTTCGCATTACGGGCTCCCTTTGTCCATTCAGCGTTTTTTAAAGCAATAAGTTTTGGTTTGAGCACAATTTTCTTAGGATCGTCAGGGTGTGCGTTCTTTAGGTATTCTTCAATTTCTTTAATGTTTGTGCTTTTTAAAATGTCTTTACTGCCTTTCTGAGCCTGTGTAAAGTTGGGAATAAGAAATGTGAAGAATAGAATCGTTAAAAATTTTTTTTTCATCAAGCTTTTTTATTTCATCAGCTGATCCGGAATTTAATGTAAGTTATCGTTTTTCCTTTTGCCGAGAATAGCTCTTCATAATACGTTTTGATGTCTCTCAAATGCTCCGTATTAGGATCGTATTCTGGTGCGCCATAGATATCATGGTGGGCAGAAATGATTTCATAGCCCGCTCCTTGTAAATACCCAAGGGTATACCCATGCAGAAATTCTGAATCGGTTTTCAGGTGGATAATTCCTCCTGGCTTCAGGAACTTTTTATAACGGTCTAAAAATCCGGATGTGTTAATCTGTGTTTTGTTCTTTTGTATTTTATTTGTGGATCCGGGAACGTAATCCATATTTCATCTACTTCATTTTCAGCAAAGAAATAATCTACAAGTTCGATCTGAGTTCTTAGAAAAGCTACATTAGTCATGTTGCTATCCACAGCTTCTTTAGCACCAAACCAGAATCTCGCTCCTTTAATATCCACTCCGATAAAGTTTTTTTCAGGAAATGTTTTGGCGAGCCCTACAGAATATTCTCCTTTTCCGCAACCTAACTCCAATACAATTGGATTGTCATTTTTAAAGAAGTTTTCTCTCCATTTTCCTTTAAGTTTGAAACCTTTTAAAGCATCTTCCCTTGTTGGTTGGATTACATTAGGTAATATTTTGTTTTCTGCGAATCTTGCTAATTTATTCTTGCCCATTGAGTTATAAAATGAGTGCAAAAATAGTGAAAATTTATGGAGTATCTTTGCCTTTTGAGGGTAAAAGACATAGAGATAATTCGTTTTTGATTGATATTATTGGCCTCCTAAAGCTACCATAATTGCCTTTTCAATTGTTTTTTGTGAAGCATATTGAGCTCCGCAAACAAGGCTGGTGAAAAGATATTGCCCTTTTTCTATGACAATTGAACCTTCACCATGAGCAGGAACAGCCAGCCTGTACTTCGTAGTGCCTACGCCTTCCATTCTTACAATGATATTACAGTCTGATTTATTTTGAATCAAAATAATAGCTTCTTTAGTATTAGGATCATTATCAAATAGGGAGTTAAGGATTTTTACAGTTCTGTTTTTATGCTCTACAGGGGAAACAGCCATCAACATGTTGAATTCTTCTGCTTCGGCATTCGGAATGGCAGCATTGGCATTGGCATTCACAACATATGTATTCTGGGCAGTACTTGGGGTATACACAGTGGTAGATTGTTTTGCTGCCAGTTCAGCCTTATATTTTGCAATCTGTTTCTGCTTGATGATCGCGTTCATTTCATCAAAAGTGATCTTTGTAGAAGGTCTTCTTCTCAGCATGGCTAGCATTTCCTGCATATCTTTTACTTTCTGATCGGCAGGATGCGCATTTTTGATGTATTCTTTCATCATTTCCATTACCCTTGGCTTCAGGACAGATCTTCGGGGATCATCAGGATGGGCATCTCTTAAAAAGGCATTAATCTCGTAGATGCTCTTACTTTTCAAAATTTCACTGTAGTCTTTCCCTTTTTTTGAGCAGACACAGCAACGAAAAATATACAACAAAGAAGTAAAAGTACTTTTTTCATTAATTACTATTAAATTAAAAATTTGGTGCTTCTCTTTTAATTGGTTTTCTGGGTTAGTTTTTATTTGAATAACGAAATACAAGTATTTTTATTTTTAAACACTTGTTTGTGAGATAAAAATAAACATATTTTTGAATATTAGGTAATAATCTATTGTTAAAATTGAATAATTTGTATTGAATACATTATGAAAAGATAAAACTGATGGGTGTTGGACAAAAAAAATCCATGTGCTTCACATGGATTATCTATTTGTCTAGTTATTGCTTACTACTTCCTGAAGATGAGAGCTTCTCAATCTTTTTTGATAGATAGGCATATATTTTTCAATAGGAACCTTTATTGCTTCAAAATTTCCGGCCAATACATAAGCCTGAATGTTCTCAGAAGTATAAACGAACTGAAGGAAGTTATCAATCAAATTTTCAGGAATTTTAAACTTCGTAAAATAATCTTTTCCCAAATAATTTTTGATTTGTGCAACGGAAGTATTCATTCTTTCATAAGCCTGATAACGCTGTTTTTTCTTTCTGTCACCCGAAAGGATGTCATAAATACTTTCGAGGCTGAAGGTAAGTCCGCCATCCCGTAATCCGGCAACAGGTAGTTCCGGTGGAGTCCCATCACCTTTTGGTTCCGGAAGGCCAATTACTTTCTTAAGGGCATATGCTTTATCTTCTTTTCTTAAAGAATTTACATCATACCGAAGATTTCCGGTAGGCTTGAACCTGCTGAGTACAATTTCCTGAATTTCATAATAAGCAATCTTAAGCTCAACCAGACCTTTTTGCTGCATGGATTGAGGAGTTAGCTTAATATCTTTTCTTTCAGTAACAATAGAGGTGAATCGGATAACATCTCCGGGATTGGCCGGGATATTAAAATTACCATTGTAATCTGTAAGAACGGTCTTTTGAGTATTCAGGTTCGTAACATATACCTGGTTAAGATATAAAATAGAGTTGTCTCTCAGAAATACCTCTCCGGAATATATTTGTGCATTAATTTTTGCCAGAAAAATCAATAGCAGTAGAGTAAACAGTTTCTTCATATAATGCACAAAATTACGTAGAAATAAAGCAATTCTGCCTAATTAGATGATGAATAGTGGTTAAAGTTATATTAAACTTTAAGATTTAATTGTTAAGGAGTGTTAGAAATTTATCAACAACTTAAAAAAGAGTGAATATAAATAAAGAAGCCGGAAGAAAGAGGTGCTTAATTTAAAGTGTTCTTTCTTCCGGCTTTCTTTGTTTTATCTATGCTTTACAAGGAGCCAGCTTGAATATTTTACAGTGAGCGTAGAACCATATTCTGTCCAGGTGATAAAATACCAGTAGGTTGCTGTAGGAACATATCTTCCTCCTATTCTTCCATCCCAGGTAAATCTGTTTTCCGGAGTTCCTCTGAATACTTCGGCACCATATCTGTCAAAGATTCTGAATACAAGATTATCGTTCGCCATCAAAGCAGAATAGTTTATTCCTTCATTATAGCCATCTCCATTCGGAGTAATGGTATTGATCAGATTGATGATCGCAAATGGTTTTTTCACTTCTTCACACATTTTGGAGTCTCTCACAAACACATTATGTGCTCCTCTTGGTACATTGGTAAAGACATTCGAACTTTGCCATAACACGCCGTCCAAAGAATATTCATAAGGAGGGGTACCACCGCTTACGCCGACTTTTACCGTTGTTCCATCTATTTCAATAGAAGTAATCATAGGAAGGGGAAGTTCCGTAACGTTCACATACTGTCTGTAAACACAGCCGTTGAAGGTAAGTTCTACCCAATAACTTCCTGGTGCGACGTTAGTGATGGAAGGAGTTGTTGCTCCCGTACTCCATAAATATCTCTCAAAGCCAGGTCCGGCATCCAATGTAGTGGTAGTTTTTGGACAAATAGCTTTATCTACTAATATATCAGATTTTTTGGGAACTTTAATATTGATGATAAGGGTACCTACTTCAGGGCATACTCCATTTTTTTCAAAACGAATATAATAGGTCTGTGAAGTTGTAATATTAACAGGTGATGAAACAATGTTCACATTGTTCTGAGCATCTGCTAATGTTGCATGAAAAGTGTATGTCACATTAGGATCCAGTGTAAACTGAGGTATAAACTGTGCTAAGTTGACACTTTTTATTCCATCAAGATTGTCGTCACAAACACTTTCCGTAACGGTCTTGGTAATCAGTGTTACTCTGGCCCCGATACTGAACTGTAAAGGTTTAATCACAGCAGCACATCCATCCGGAGAATCTACCCTGATGTAAATAGTTGTTGCAGCAGTGTAGCTCCAGTTGTTAGGGAGTGTATTGTTATTTCCTGCATTGGCATCTGCCAGGTTTGCATAATATCTTACGTTGGTAAAATAATTGGGGTTATTAAGCACAATAGGAGTGATATTGGAAAGAACGACAGTGACTGTTCCATCCAGATTATCATCACAGAAAACCCCATTGTAATTATCCAGAACAATCGCTTTATTGAAAAGAGATAATGTGATCTGTGCAATACTTTTACAGCCGATACTGTTTTTTACAACTGCATAAACGATAGTTCCGGTTGGAGCGGTGTAAGCTGTTGTATTGGTGATCAGTGCTGCTGCATTTTCATTCTGAGCATCCAAAAGGGTAGGGTAATAAGTAATGGTGACAGGTGAATTATTGGTTATGTTAGCGGTTGTCAGATTGAATGTACCCTGCCCATTGATATCACAGGCAAATAATGTGGTATTCATTATCGTAAGAGCCTGAATATTGATGGTAACCGTTACCGTTTCACAATCGGGAAAATCCGGGTCATTCCCGCAAAAAGTATAAGTAAATGTATCTGTTCCTGATGTTCCGGGAGTATTTACAGTATAGGTAATCACTCCGGTTGTTGCATTTACCACTGCCGTTCCCAGTGTAGGTGCTGTGGTAATCGCAACTGTATTGGGAGCTGTTGTCTGTGTTGAGCTGCTTAATGCAGGGTTTATGGTTTGCGAAGTACATACATTGTAAGACGTATTGCTTAGTTTTGTACAGTTCAGTATTTTAATTTGTTCGGTGACTAAAGGGGCACAGCTTCCCATTGTAACAGAACAGGTATAATATCCGGGTAGTGTAGGTGTGATTGTAGATGTTGTGGCTCCTGGAACAATTGTTCCGTTTCTGTACCATTGATAGGTATCATAGATAAGAGGGTCTACTGTAAGAACAATCCCAGGAATACAGCCACTTCCGGATTGTAAAATAACAGGCTGTGTAGGAAAACCTGCAAAGAATCCTCCATATCCTACAGCATCACTTCCTGCGGTAATTCCTGCCATGATAGCTTTATCGGAAACAACGGTGATGGTTCCTGTCACATTAGGAATTCCATAGGTAACCCAATTGGTCGTTCCTGTCATATTGTAAGGTCCTGTTATAGCGAGAGGAGTTGCACTGTTTACTGTAACGTTGGCTCCTCTTTCTGTAATGAGGTTCAGCTTCGTTGGGATGTTCAGAACTCCTCCGACATTTCCATTGGAATGAACAAAGTTTTCATTAATCAATCCCAGCTCGTTAATCTGCTTCGGAAGATAACAGTTTAATGCAGGAATAAAGTTGAATCCTCCTGTGGCTGTTTCATTTCCGGAGTTGGAATCTCCGGCCAGAATCTGATAGACATAAGCATTTTTTGATGTTTTGACATATAAATTATAATGTCCGTTCCCTTGAAGGATGTATTTTGAATCAGGAATCACATAATATTTTCCTGCATTGATAGTCGCTATTGGAGGGATTTCATTGTTGACGAAGATCTGAGTGTTGTCTTCAGTGGCAATAACTACAGCTCCTTCCATATTGGAGCCAATAGGTCCGTTGCCTTTTACTAAGGCAAATTCATTTCCCAGTCTGTTGACCGGTACTGCCTGATCCATCAAAATATCCGAACTGGAAGGGAAATTTCCGGCATATTGCCCGTTGAAGTTTCCATTGGTGACATTGATGGGTTTATTTGAAATGATTTTCGAACCAATAAATCCGTCAAAATTTCCTGTAATATCTCCAATCCCGTCAAGAATATAAGACTGTCCTTTGTTTAAAGTGAAAGTCATTGTCGGATTGGTAGCTCCCGTCATCCCATTGGAAAACTGAACGGTGGGGCTATATCCAGAGATGGTAACGGTAGTGTTATCTTCTGTTGCCAGTACGCTGGTCATGAAGTTAAGGATATTATTGCTTACCGTAATAGGAGCAGAGGCCGCATAGAATGTCTTTCCTGTGGAAGGAATCCCTTTGGATGTAATGATTTCCGCATGATTGAATACCGAGAACCTTAGGTTAGCATAAAAAGGAAATTCAGCTTTAAGATATAGCCCTTTGGTAGTTGGAGTAAATAGATCCGTCTGCTGTGTGGTAATAATGTAATTCCTTAAAACATCGAATTTTTGTGGATTGTTTTTGCTGATATTCACCGTTCCGATCAGAACATTATTGTTATAAATATTGACCGGAAAAGGGGTTGTTCTGCTGGTAGATAAATAAAGTTTCTGGTAAGGATTGGGAGCACCTGTTCTGTCTACCATCGGAGCAAACCAATGCTCTCGGTCCAATTGGGCGAAGGCAGAGGTGAAAATATAAAATATAAATAGAAAAGATAGAATTTTCTTCATTCAGTATTAGTATTTATCACAAATTTAACAATAAAAAGTATTAAATACTTGAAAACATAATAAAAAAGCCTCGATTTCAAAATCGAGGCTTTTAAAAATTTTATGTCTGTAGTATTACTCTCTGTTTTTAACCATAATCCAGCCTGTGAATTTTATCGGTGTTTGCTTTGTATTAGGCTCATTCCAGCCTATTTCATACCAATAATTTCCTGTAGGAACTCTTTTGCTGCCATCTGTAGTTCCGTTCCATTTGTATCCGTTGGTTTTGTCTGCCTGAAAGATTTTACTGCCATATCGATCAAAAATGTTAATGACAAGATTGTTTTTAACAGCTAGTGAAGAATAATCTATAGCATCGTTTACTCCATCATTATTAGGTGTGATCACATTAATCAGATTAGGAATGGTGATATTCACCTGGATGGGCTCACAATTATAATCATCTTTTACATAGATGATGGCATTTCCTCTGCTGATATTAGTGAATACATTAGAATCCTGCCAGTTGATGTTATCCATAGAGTATTGGTAAGGAGGAGTTCCTCCTGCAACATTTACGGTTACGGTATTATTGGAGATATCAATATTGGTAATAACCGGTTGTTCCGATGCATATACTTTTACAGTCTGCATGGTTACACATTCTCCGGTTTTTAGTTTTACCCAATATACTCCTACTCCTACATTTTTTATTGTCTGAGTAGTTGCTCCCGTGCTCCATTCATAGCTTTTGAACCCTGGTCCTGCATCCAATGTGGTTTTCCCTTCCATACAGATGATTTTATCCACCAATACAGATGATTTTACCGGCGCTAAAACAACAAGAGTTACCATGGCTACTCTGTAACATCCGTTTGCGTTGATCACTTTGATATACACAACACCATTGGGTGCGATGTAATTATTAGGCGTTAAAATTTCGTTGGTTCCTGCATGTGCATCCGCAAGGGAAGGATAGTATTTCTTGGTAATTCCGGTTGCAACTGTTACGCTCACATTGGTAAGGTTAAATAATCCGGTAGCCGGATTGGCTTCAAGGAAGCAGGTTCTTATTAAAGCGTCATTTACGATAGGGCTTTCAGATACAGTTAGATTTAAAGTGACTTCTTCACAATCTGTAAAATCAGGATTGTTTCCACAGAACTTGTAAACGATCTTATCAGGACCAATATAATTATAAGCAGGAGCGTAGCTTATTACACCCGTAGCTGGATCTATCACTGCATTTCCATTAGTAGGGGCTGTGATGATTGTTACAGTTCCCGGTACTACTGTCTGAGTAGAACTTGAAAACGTAGGTACAATCTGTTTTACTCCATCACATACTGTATCATTAATAATCGTTTTCTTAAGACAGGTATACACTTTATATACCGGAGTGATCACTGGCGGACATGAACCTACCGTAATTTTCACTGTATAGTTTCCTGATTGTGTAGGTGTATAAGAATGACTTGTAGCACCTGGTATAGGATTGTTTTCTTTATACCATTGGTAGGTGTCAAAGCTGTCGTCTACTTCAAGAACAATCCCCGGAATACATTCGCCATTTTGTTTTGCAATAACGGGAATGGAAGAAAATCCGGCAAAATAGCCACCATATCCCACTACACCACTTCCTCCGGAAATACCGGCTGTAACTGCTTTTGTTGAATTAATGGTAACATTTCCTGAAATATCAGGAACAGAATAAGATACCCAGTTGGGTGTTCCTGTTACCTGATAAGGACCTTGCGAAGCTGGTAATTGAGCTCCGTTTACAGTAACAACAGCGCCTGCTTCTGTCAGGATGTTCAGTTTTACAATATGTCCTGAAAGGGTTGTAGAATAGGGGAGATCTTTAATTTTTCCAATCTCATCAATTTTTCTTGGAAGATAGCAGTTCAACGGTGGGATATAATTGAATCCAAGTGTTGCATTGCTGGCTCCTACACCAGCCATAAGTTGATATACATATACATTTTTTGTAGTTCTTATGTACATGTTGTAGTGATTATTCCCTTGGTTGATATAGTTGGTATTATTGATTTTGTTGACTCTGTAGCTTTCGCCTTCAGCCAATGTTGCTGCCGGTGTAGTTGCATTGTTTATATATACCTGAGTTCCGCCTTCTGTAGCAACAATTAAGGCGTCTTCCATATTTCTGCTGATATCTCCGTTTCCTTTTACCACTACAAATTCATTTCCTAATCTGTCTACCGGTACAGACTGGTCCATAATAATATCGGAACCTTGATAAGTACCGCCTGCTGCCATGGCAAACTGACCGTTAAAATTTCCATTGGTCACGGAAATAGGTTTGTCAGCCTCTATTTTAGCACCAATAAAAGCTTCTTTATTTCCGGTTTTGTCACCTATACCTTCAATAACATAAGATTGTCCTTTATTCAATGTAAATGTAAGGGTTGGATTGGTAACTCCGGTCCATCCGTTGGTAAATACCACATTGGGAGAATAGTTTGAAACGGTAACCGTAGTATTATCTTCCGTTGCCAGAATTCCGGCAGTGAAATTATACTCGCTGTTAAGTTCTTCAATGGGAGCGGTGACGGCATAGAATTTTGTGCCAATTCCTGCTTTTCCTTTTGAAGTTAATATTTCTCCATGCTGGCTCACTGAGAATCTGTAAGTAACAAAGTAAGGTTTTGAGCCTTTTGTGTAAAGCCCTTTATTGCCCACCGTGAAAAGTTCACCATTGATAGTGGCAACCATTCTGTTCAATGGAATATTGAATGTCTGTGGTGAGCCTTTACTTATGGTAACTGTTCCCAATACCGTATTATTGCTGTAGATATCTACAGTAAAGGCGTAGTAGAGTCTGTAGAGAAATACAGTGCCTGCATGGGAGTAACTACTTTTGGAGATCTGGCTGCCATGGGGGCAAACCAGTGTTCTGTATCTCTTTGGGCAAAAAGCATGTGAATGGGTATCAATAAGAGCAGAAAAATTAATAGAGTCTTCTTCATGTATAGTTGATTGGTTTTTTTACAAAAATAACAGAATAATTCATTGGGTATGAAAATATTTTAAGACATATGGTGTTGAATTAACAAAATAAGCCACGATAATACAATCGTGGCTTATAAAATATAGTTTTAAACTAATTATTACTCTCTGTTTTTAACAAGAATCCAACCTGTATATTTTATTGGAGTCTTTTCTTTGTTGGATTCATTCCATGTGATATGATACCAGTATGTTCCTGTTCCCAGTTTCTTATCAAAGTGTTTTCCGTCCCATCTGTAGTTGTTGAACTTATTTCCGGTAAATACCATATTTCCGTATCTGTCATATACTACGAAACTTAGGTTTTCTTTGTAAGCAAGCTCACTGTAATCTATATAATCATTTACGTTATCTCCATTAGGTGTAATGGCATTTAATAGATTAGGGATGGTAATTTCTACAGAAGTAGGAGTACAATTATAGAAATCTTTTACATAGAAAGTATGCTGCCCTCTTGTCAAACCTGTGAAGGTATTTGAATCCTGCCAGTTGGCAGTTCCGTCAACCGCATATTTGAAAGGTGCTTTACCACCGCTTACAATTACTGTTGCTGTATTGTTGTTGACCTCAATCGTTTGGATTACCGGATCTTCAACTTTTTTCACTTTTACGGTCTGAGTAAGGAAACATCCGTTTTTACCTAAAACTACAGTGTATTCTCCAACTCCTACATCTCTGATACCTGAAGTAGTAGCACCTGTGCTCCATTGGTATGAATCATATCCGGAACCTGCATCAAGATTAGTTTTTGCATCCATACAGATATATTGATCTACCAGGATTGGAGATTTCTTGATTGGAAGTACAATTAATTCAATTTTTGCATTCGCTGTACATCCTTCAGCAGTGGTTACTTTCACATATACGAATCCTCCAGTTGATGGGAAGTTAGTAGGTGTTGTAATTTCGTTGATCCCTGCTGTAAGATCGTTCAGAGTACGGTAGTATTTTTTCGTAACTGCGTTATAGTCTGTTACCTTAGCTTTTGTAAGGTCAAAATAAGCATAAGGATCTACATCATACCAACATGCTTTAATAGAAGTATCCGTTACGATAAATGGTACTACAGTAAGGTTTAATGTTACCTGTTCACAATCTGTGAATTCAACTGAATTTCCACAGAATTTATAAACAATTTTGTCTGCCCCTAAATATCCTGCATTGGGAGTATAAGTGATGGTTCCGTTTGGATTCACTACTGCTGTTCCTTTTGTAGGAGGAGTTAAAATTACTACTGTACTTGGAACCACAGTCTGAGTGGAAGAAGTAAATGTAGGCGTAATAATTTTAGTTGAGCAAGCATTAAGAGCCTGTGTTGTTTCTTTTAAACACGTTTGTACTTTATAGATAGGTGTTGTAACAGGTGGACAAGTTCCCATTGTTACTTTAACCGTATAATTTCCGGACTGTGTAGGTGTATACGTATAAGTTGTTGCCCCTGCAATAGCTACTCCGTCACGGTACCACTGATAGGTTTCGTATCCGTCATCTAATTCAAGAATAATTCCAGGTACACATTCTCCTGTTTTTTAGCAATTACAGGGATAGAAGAGAATCCTGCAAAATAACCTCCGTATCCGGCAGAACTAAATCCTCCGTTGATACCAGCTGTTACAGCTTTTGTAGAAGTAATATTAATGTTTCCAGTTACCCCGGTAATTCCATAGGTAACCCAGTTAGTGTTTCCTGCCACCGGATATGGCCCGTCTGTTGCAGCTATAGGCATACCATTTAGTAATACAGTAGATCCTGTTTCTGTTAGGATATTTAGTTTTACAATGATATCCTGAACTGCACTCGCTCCTCCGGTACCAATAGGCATCTCGTTAATCTTTCCGATTTCGTCAATTTTTCTTGGAAGGAAACAGTTCAATGGCGGAATATAGTTGAATCCATTGGTAGCATCACTTCCCATAATTCCAATAAATTGATATAAATATACATTTTTAGTAGTCGAGATGAACATATTTGAATGTCCTGAAGTACCCTGAGCTACATAGCTGGTTTCATTGATTCTGTACCATTCTCCTGCAGCAAGCGTTGCAACAGAATTACCTCCGCCATTTAAAAATACCTGAGTGTTATCTTCAGTAGCAACAATAAGACCTCCCTCCATATTTAAGTTAGGAGCTGTAGATCTTGTTTTTACCATGGCAAAAGTATTTCCAAGTCTGTCAACCGGAACCGACTGATCCAGAACCGGGTCACTTCCCGATGGGGCAGTAGAGAAATTGGCATTACAGCTTCCGTTGGTAAGTGTGATTGGCTTATCAGCAACTATTTTTGCACCGATAAAACCTGTCTTGTTTGCAGACTGAGATCCTGATCCTGCAAGAATAAAAGACTGGCCTTTTTGTAATGTGAAAGATTGGGTATTACCTGTTGGTGTTCCGTTAATAAAAACCACTCCGGCAGTTGCATTCCAAGATACTGTTACATTGGTGTTGTCTTCAGTAGCCAGGACACCTGCTGTAAAGTTTTGAATGCTGCTGGTATTGGTATTAGGAGCAGTAGCCACAAAAAATGTTTTTCCAATTCCGGCTCTTCCTTTACTGGTAATGACTTCCCCGTGAACACTTTGGGCAAGTCTTAAGCTACAGTAAAAAGGTTTGGCTGCTTTTAAATACAGTCCTTTATTACCAACATTGAACGCTTCAGTAGTGGTACCTGTAGAAATAAGGCTATTGGTAACCTTGTAAGTTTGCGGGCTACCTTTACTGATGGTAACCGTAGTAACTACAGCATTATTGTTATAAACGGTTACATCAATGGGAGTTAATGAATCAGTGGAAAGGTATAGCATATTGTTATACCCTCCAACACTGTCATAATAAGGAGCAATCCAATGCTCGGTATCCCTTTGTGCAAAGAGTGGATTAATTGTCAAAAAAATTAATACCAAACTGAGTAGAAATCTTTTCATGTGTATGGAATTAGGATTTCTACAAAATTAAAATAAAAAATGAAATACTTTTAATAAAATTTAAATAAATGTTAAAAAATTATTCCCGATTTTTAATTAAAAGCCATCCTGAATACGAAACTGGTAATTGAGTGTCAGGCTCAGTCCATCTGATAATATACCAATAAGTTCCCGTAGGAAGATTTCTTCCATTGGCTGTTCCATCCCATATATAATTTTTGTCAGAAGACTTATAAACAGAGGCTCCATAACGGTCTGCCACTTCAATTGTGACATTTTTTTGATTTTTAATTCTGAATAATTCAGAACATCATTAATTCCGTCTCCGTTCGGAGTAATGGTATTGATGAGGTTAAGCACCAGAAATTCTTTGGTTACATGGCTGCATCTGTCAGAACCCAATACATATACTGTATGAAGACCTCGTGATAATCCTGTGAAAACATTAGAATTCTGATAGTCGAAACCATTTAATGAATACTTATAAGGAGCAGTTCCTCCCGTTACAAAAACCGTTGCTGTAGTCCCTGTTACCTCTATTTTAGTAATAGTAGGTGCCTGGGAAGCTGTTATATTGACATACTGACGGTATACACATCCGTTGAATCCAAGATCTACATAATAGGTTCCGGGTCCTGCAGAAATACTCGGGGACGTAGCACCTGTACTCCATAAATAGGAAGTGAAGCCGGGACCTGCATCCAGCATTATTTTTTCATCAGAACAAATCACCTGATCACGCAGTTTGTCTGATTTTTTTGGAGTTTTCAGAGTAAGAGTTAAAACAGCTGTATTCGGGCATGCAGTGCTGCTTTGGAATCTTACATAGAAAATACCCGTCAATGAAGTAAGAGTCTGTGATGCAGAAATGGGGTTTAAGCCAGCCTGAGCATTTGCCAGGGAAGTGTAGAATGATAAGATAACTCCTGGATCTGCGGTAAATAGAGCTTTATAATCATTAAGATTCACTGCTTCGGAACCATTGAGATCATTGTCGCAGATATCAGTCTGTGCATTATTGATAATCAAAGGAATTTTATTTCCGATAGTAAAATTGATCTGCCCGAAAGCAGGAGGGCATTCCCCAACAACCCCTGATACTCTTACATAAACAGTGGTATTAGCGGTGAACGTCCAGTTGGCTGGAAGTGTATTATTGTTTCCGGCATTGGCATCAGCCTGGTTAAGATAATATTTTACGGTGAAGCTTGCAGGATTGGTTACAATTTGTGGCGTTACATTCGTGAAATTAACACTTACAACCCCATCAAAATTGTCATCACAGATAGCAGCATTGAAGTTATTTGTATTGATATTAGGAGTAGGATAAGTACTTAATGTGATGGTTGCTAGCTTGGAACATCCATATATAGAAGTTACATTGGCATATATCGTTCCGGCCTGCCCAGAATAGTTTGCAGGGCTAGTAATCTGCCCTGTTAAGTTGGCATTGGTAAAGTACGTTACTGTAGCACCAGGTTCTGAAGTTACATTAGCTGTAGTAAGATTAAAGGTTCCGTTTCCGTTAGCTGCTGCACAAGAATTTAATGAAGCATTATTTACCTGAAAAACGTGGGTATTAATTACTATTTTAAAATATTCAAATGCTGCCGGATTTCCGGTCCCCTGGATATAATAAGTGAATGTATCCGTCGTATTGGCTGTAATACCAGCATTGGGAGTATATATCAGTTGTCCTGTTGTCGGATTTATGCTTACGTTTCCGTTCGTGGGTGATACAATAATATTTGTATAAGAAGGATCAATCGTTTGGGTTGAATTACTAAATACAGGATTGATCATTTTGGTATTACAAGATCCGATCTCATAAGTAGTTGTGGTGATCGGAGGACATGCTGTATAATCAAACTCTGCAGTAAGCCTGGATTCACAGTTTGTTCTGGTGATATAGCAGGTGTATATTCCGGAGCCGTATAGATCAGGATTGATGATTGGGGTAGTAGCTCCTGTAATCGGGTTTCCGTTCAGATACCATTGGTAGGCATCATAACCAGATTCTACGGAAAGCTGAACTCCATTATAGCAGTCTCCGGTTTTTGTAATCACTGGAACAGAAGAAAATCCGGCGAAATATCCTCCATATCCTACCGCTCCGTTTCCTGCAGCAATACCTGCCGTAACTGGTTTTGTAGAACCTACAGTAATATTTCCCGTCACACTTGGAATAGTATAAGTAACCCAGTTCGGATTTCCTGTCACTGGAGCAGGACCGGTACCTGCTGCAATAGGGTTTCCATTGATCGTTACTGCAGCACCTGCCTGAGTAATGATATTAAGTCTGGTATTGAAGGTGTCATTCCCGATTTTATTAATAAATCCTATCTCGTTGATTTCTTTAGGTAAGAAACAGCTTAAAGGCGGAATAAAATTCATTCCTCCTGTAGCATAAACAGTACCTGTAGAAGTTCCTGCCAGAAGCTGATATACATAGACATTGTTATTTGCGGAAATACTCATATTATAATTTCCGTTTCCTTGGTTGATGTAATTTGTTCCCTGAACAACATAATATTGTCCCGCATTCAGAGTAACACTGTTCAAAAGCGTTCCGTTTACCGTAAGCTTTGTATTATTTACCGTAGCAATCACTACAGCTACTTCCATTCCGGAATTGGCAGGACCGTTTCCTTTCATCATCACAAAATCTTTACCCAATCTTTCTACAGGAACAGCCTGATCCATCAATACATCTACATTGGTATTGTTTTGAGTGGTATAGATACTATTGAAATTTCCGTTCGTGACAGAAATAGGTTTGTTGGCAACAATTTTTGCACCTACCAATCCTGTTAAATTATTAGGATTGAGATTGCTCTGCGCCTCGAGGATATATGATTTTCCTTTATTGATGGTAAAAGTTCTTGATGGAGCTGAAATACCATCAGAGAAAACAACAGCAGGGTTGTATCCTGATAAAGTTACCGTGGTATTATCTTCTGTTGCTGTAACTCCAATCGTTGAGTTTACGTAGGGTTTGGCAGTTGTATTGGGAGCCATTCCAACAAAAAATGTTTTCCCAAGTCCTGCTAATCCTTTTGAAGTAATAAATTCAGCCTGATCCTGCACAGAAAATCTGTAGCTGGCAAAGAATTTTTTGCTTCCTTTTACATATAATCCCATTGAAGAGGAAGTAAACAGTCCGGATGGAGTAGAGGAGATCATCATATTGTTCGGGATGGTTACCTGAACCGGATTTCCTTTGCTCACCTGAACGGTAGAAAATACATTGTTATTGTTAAATACCTGTACAGAGAAAGGTGTTGTTTCATTGGTTGAAAGATAAAGGTAACCTTTCGGAGTTCCGAGAAGACTGCTTGCAGACATAGGAGCAATCCAATGCTCAGAATCCAATTGGGCATTTACAAATAAACAAAGAAAAGTGCAAAAAGCTAGTAGAAGTTTTTTCATGCGTTATTATAAGGGGCCGCAAATTTAAACATTAATAATCAATTTTTTATGCAAAAAAAGTTTTGAAATAACGTTTATTCTGTATTTGCTGAATATTTAAAATTCCCGTCATATTGCGTTAATAATCACATGCTTTTCTGGAATAAAAAAATCCCGGTGAATTTCACCGGGATTCTATATTTTTTGAAAAGGGTTAGCTTATAGGCTTACTCTTACAAATCCTGTTACTTTTAGGTCTGCGTTTACAGATTTTACGTAATCAGCAACTGAGATACTTCCGTCTTTAATGAAATCCTGGTGTACCAAAGTGTTGTCTTTGTAGAATCTCTGCATTTTACCTTTAAGAATGTTATCGATAATGTTTGCAGGCTTACCTTCTTCAGTAAGTTTGTGTCTTTCGATTTCTAATTCTTTATCGATAGTTTCCTGAGAAACTCTGGTTTCGTCCAAAGCGATTGGGTTCATAGCAGCAACCTGCATAGAAACAGCTTTAGCAGCTTCGTCAGCTCCGTCTACTTTAGCAGAAAGAGAAGAGATTGCAGCAATTTTGTTTCCAGCGTGGATATAAGCTCCTAAGAAATCTCCCTGGATTCTTTCGAAAGATCCGATTTCGATTTTCTCACCGATAACTCCTGTTTGCTCAATTAATTTTTCAGCAACAGTCATTCCGTGGAAGTCAGTAGCTAAAAGCTCTTCTTTAGTAGCAGCGAAGATAGCCATTTCAGCAATTTCGTAAGCTAGTTCGATGAACGCTTCATTTTTAGCAACGAAGTCAGTTTCGCAGTTTAGAGAGATTACTACACCTAAAGTGTTGTCCTCGTTTACTCTTGCGATTACAGCACCTTCAGCAGATTCTCTGTCAGCTCTGTTAGCAGCAACTTTTTGTCCTTTTTTTCTAAGGATATCTACCGCTTTTTCGAAGTCTCCTTCAGCTTCAACTAGAGCTTTCTTGCAGTCCATCATACCTGCACCTGTTTGGTTTCTCAATTTTGCTACGTCTGCAGCAGCTGGTGTATAAGACATAATATCTATTATTTTTTTTATTTAAGATTAGTATTAATTTTTAGCTTAAATTTAGAGCAGTGCAAAGATAATGATTTTAATGATAAACTAAAAAATGACTTTTCACGTTATTAATATATTTAATACTATTTTAAAGATTTGATTAATGAAAAAAATCTTATTCCTCCTATTTATATGCATTTTCTCTCTTGGATTTTCCCAAAAAAAGAAAAAAACAAAATCTAAAGCTGTTGTTGAAAAAGAAACAGTCATCATTTATACAGAGCAGGAAGCTGAGATTTCAAAAGAAGCCAGAGTGATTGCCGGTTTTCTGAAACAGAACCCCGGGCATGCTAAAACAGATTATTTTAAAAGAAAACTTATTGATATTATTATGGCGGGTAATTCTCCTGAAGCGAAGCCAACCATCAGGCCAATCAGTAAAGAAAAGATTGAAAATATCGTAAAAAATAATGAGCTTAACAATGGCAAAACGATTGCTGCGAATGGTGCAAAGACCGTTAATGGTAAGCCTGTCTCTGATAATACAGCTGCCGCTATTGAAGCTTTAAAAGAAGAAAGACGAACAACTAGTTTTGCATCGGCAGGTTCTACAGGCTCAGCAAAAAGTGCAGGAACTTCTAAAGCTGGACCTAGTGAAGAAAATAAAAAAACAGCAGCTATGCTTACCCATCTTTTTAATAATGATTTGAATAAGAATGAAGCATATGTGAATATTAAAAATAGATCTGCCTGTAATCTTATTGTAAAGATAAGTGGTAAAAAATATTATAATCTGACAGTTCCTGCAAAAGGAGAGAATTTCATTCTTGTTGATAAAGGAGAATATGTAATGACAACCTCAGTATGTGATGCCAAGTATTCTGCTTTGAAGAAAATTACTCAGGATATTGAAATTGCACTCAACGTTGCAGAATAGAATCAAATAAGATAGAAGAAAGCTAAAGAAAAAAGGTTAAGAAGAAATTCTTAACCTTTTATTTTTTTATCCTTTAAACTGACCCATTGCAATGAATTTGTCCTGTCTTTGGGTTTCAAGCTCCTGTCCTGTAAATTTGGAGAAAGCTTTGATATTTTGTAAAATTGAATTTTTCAGGTTCAAATAAGTAGTCTCCTGATCATAATGAGCACCTCCAAGCGGCTCTTCAATGATCCCGTCGATGAACTTCTCTCTTAAGGCATCTGCCGGGGTAAGATTCAATGCATTAGCAGCATCTTCTTTGTGATCCCAGTTTCTCCATAAGATAGAAGAACAGCTTTCCGGAGCAATTACTGTATACCATGTATTTTCCAACATATATACCTTATTTCCTACACCTATTCCTAATGCTCCACCACTGGCTCCTTCTCCGATGATGTAAGTGAAAATCGGGGTTTTCAGCTGTACCATTTCAAAAATATTTCTTGCAATAGCTTCACCTTGTCCTCTCTCTTCAGCTTCCAATCCTGGGTAAGCTCCCGGTGTATCTACTAAAGTTACTACAGGGATATTGAATTTTTCAGCAAGCTTCATTAGTCTTAAAGCCTTTCTGTATCCCTCCGGATTTGGCATTCCAAATCTTCTGTGCTGTCTTTCTTTAGTTGTTCTTCCTTTTTGAGTCCCTATGATCATTACTTTTTGACCATCAAGGGTAATCAATCCTCCAATCATTGCCGGATCATCAGCGAAATTTCTGTCTCCATGAAGTTCTAAGAAACTGCCTTTGTCTGCCATTCCGTTGATGTAGTCCAGTGTATAAGGACGATCCGGGTGACGGGACAGTTGTACTCTCTGCCAAGGTGTAAGATTTGAATAGATTTCTTTTTTCTTTTCTAAAATCTTATCCTCAATCTGGCTGCATGCTAATTTTACATCAACACCACTTTCTTCTCCTACTAAAGAACACGTCTGGTATTGATCCATCAATTCTTTGATAGGAAGTTCGAAACTTAAATATTCCATTTCTTGAAGTAAATTAAATCTTTCAAATGTATGAAAAATTATGGTTATTTTAGTTAAAATTATTTATAGCATTCTTTATTCTGGCGATACTTTCCTCTTTACCAAGAGTTTCCAGAATGTCCGGTACATCTGGTCCTTTCAGTTCTCCTACTAAAGACAAACGTAAAGGCATCATTACTTTCCCCATGCCTAATCCTTTACTTTCAGCGAAATCATGCATCTTTTGCTTTAATGTTTCAGCGGCAAAGTCTGTAGATTCAAAAGCAGAGGCTAATTCTCCTAAAATACCAGATGTATCATCATTCCAAGCTTTTTTCGATGCTTTTTCATCATAAGAAAGAGGAGCTTCGAAGAAAAATTTTCCGTTTTCATAGATGTCTTTCGGGAAAGTAGCTCTTTCTTTCATTAGCTGAATTACTTTCAATAGCTTTTCATCAGAAGCACCGGAAAGATTAAGATCTGTATTTTTTAGGATCTGAAGAAGCTCTTCATCAGATTTCATTTGAATATACTGATGGTTGAACCATTCAGATTTTTCTTTACTGAATCTTGCGCCCGCTTTATGCACTTTATGAAGATCAAATTCTTTGATCATCTCTTCTAATGGAAGAATTTCTTTATCATCAGCAGGAGACCATCCCAATAATGCTACCATATTGATGAAAGCATCAGGAAGATAACCATTTTCTCTGTATCCTTTAGAAACTATCCCTGTAGCAGGGTCTTTGAAATCAAGAGGGAATACAGGAAACCCGAATTTGTCTCCGTCTCTTTTACTTAATTTCCCTTTTCCTTCGGGCTTTAAAATTAGAGATAGGTGTGCAAATTGTGGTGCTTGCCATTGCATTGCTTCATATAATAAAGTATGAAGGCCTAAAGACGGCAGCCATTCTTCTCCACGGATTACGTGAGAAATTTCCATTTCGTGGTCATCAATAATGTTAGCGAAATGATAAGTTGGCATTCCGTCATTCTTTACTAACACTTTATCATCTAAAGTATTGGTATTAACAGAAAATTTTCCACGGATAATATCTTCAAGATTTAATATTCTGTCAACAGGCATTTTAAATCGTACGACATAAGGAGTTTTTTCATCCAGCAATCTTTTAACCTCTTCTTCGGAAAGGGTAAGGCTGTTTCTAAGACCGTTTCTGGTTTTATTATCATAGGAGAAAACATCACCTTTCGCTTCGTACTCTGAACGAATAGCATCTAATTCTTCTGCGGTATCAAAAGCGATATAAGCATAGTCTGTCTTTAAGATCTGTTCTGTATATCGATCGTAGATGTCTCTTCTTTCAGATTGTCTGTAAGGAGCATATTTTCCTCCTTTTTTAGGACTCTCATCAGGGATGATTCCACACCATTCTAATGCTTCTTCAATATATTCTTCAGCTCCTTCTACATATCTGGCAGTATCGGTATCTTCAATTCTCAATACAAATTCTCCTCCTTGATTTTTAGCAAAAAGATAATCATATAATGCAGTTCTTACGCCTCCCAAATGTAACGGTCCTGTAGGACTTGGAGCAAAACGTACTCTTACTTTCTCCATTTCAATTTTAATTTTTGCAAATTTACTTAAAATTATGCGTTTACGGACTGATTTCTGACCAGGTATTCGCTTTTTGATTCTAACTTTTGTATTTATTTCTTTAAATTTTCTTCAAATGTTGTTTTAACTGTCTCACGCTATATTTTCGGGTAATTTTTAATCTAAATATTACAATTCATGAAAATCATGTTGTAGAAGTTGAATCTGTAAACAAGAATTATTGAATTAATTTTAGTATTCTTTTTATGATCTGTTCAAGTTTGTTGCGATAACTGGATTTGTTTATTAAATCACTTATTTGTGATTATAAAGCCCTTTATTAATGGATGGTTAAGCAATTATTAAAATCACATATTGATGATATATGTCAGTTGTAAATATGTACTTCACTCAGTTTTGAAGTTTATATTTGTGAGGAATTTTAAAATAATACTATGAAAAAACAAATTTTATTTTGCTTCAGCACTGCGCTGATGCTTTTCATGGGGTCTTGTTCTTCAGAAGATCTGAACAATGAAACTGCGACTCCTGATAGCCCGGCAAAAGCTAATCGTTTATCTGCAGCTAAATTTGCAGGAGACGGTGTTTATGATGTTTTAGGACACGGTTTTGATGCAGCTGGTGAGTATGCTAACGCAAATTCTGCTGGTTTTAAAGTAATTGATATCGACAGATTCAAAACAGAGCAGGCGGCCAGACTGGTTTCGGAAAATGCAAATACGCAGCAGTATGTGGAAGAATATGGAGAGAATGCAGAAGGTTATTCCAAAATGGTTTCTACGAAAGTAGATGTTACTGCAGGAATTCCTTTATTCAAAAAGACCTTATCAGTAGGGTTTAACTCAGCAGTTACTACCAACCATAAATTTGATGCAAAATATATCTACGGGAGTTATAACCTTTTAATTAAGCAGAAAAGACTAAGATTTAACGCTACAACAGATATGCTTGCTGACTATGTAACTCCTGAGTTTACGCAGGATTTGCAAACTAAATCTCCTCAGCAGATTGTACAGGATTACGGTACTCATGTAATGGTTGATATTTATACTGGAGCTAAAATGGACATCATGTTCCAGTCTGAAACAACTAACGAAAGCCGCGACCGTGCTGCAAGAATTGGAATTAAGGTTGGAATGTCTAAAATATTTAATGTAGAAGGAGCCAATGATGTAAATACAGCAGAGTATAGTAAAAATATTAATAATAAGCTATCTTATAGAACTAGAGGTGGAGACCCTTCGAAAAGTCTGGTTGGAGAGTTGAATTTAGATGAAACTACCTCAAAAATTAATATTGCAAACTGGCAAAGCAGCTCTACGGTCAATAATTCTGTGTTGGTAGAGTTTGGAAATAATGGATTGGTTGTTATTTACAATCTGGTAAAAGATCCTGTTAAAAAGGCTCAGCTTAAAGCATATGTAGATCAGTATTTAACGGATAACCAGATTTCATTAGAGTATAATACCAAAATGTTATATGGTTACCAAAACCAGCCGGATAGTAACCATTATTTTAGTTTTAACACTAATCTTGGTCCATCAAGTTATTGGACGAATGAAGGGCCAACATTCAAAGTTTTTGAATATAAAGCGCCTAATACAGTTCCTATTTACTGTTTCAAAAGTAATTCTGGAGCGCACCATTACTTTACACAATCAAGCACATTGCAGCCCTCTTCTTATTGGGATGTGTATATGGGGGTAGCATTTTATGCGTATAAAGATCCGGGAGCAGACAGAGTTCCGGTTTACAACTATAAAGCAAGAAATCAATCAGATCATTATCTGACAGTGAATCCTAACCTTGGGCCAACAAGTTACTGGGTAAAAGAAGGAATCGCTTTCTATATTCCTGCTAACTAATTTTTGGATTTATATTAAATCAATTTGGTTATACATTTAGGTGAAGTCAGACTTTCTGGCTTCACCTTTTATTTTCAGCTATGCTGTATTGGTTAATGAACTGTATTTTAATTAATCATTAAATTCACTAAATAATGATATATATCATTATTTAATAATTTTTTCACTCATTGATGAATATTATATTTGCGGAAACTTATTAAATAATCATGAAAAAACAGATTTTATTTTGCTTCAGCTCTCTGCTGATGCTTTTTATGAGTTCTTGTTCTACAGAAGAACTCAACAGTGAGGTAATACCTGAAAGCCCGGCGGCAAAGGCTAATAACAGATTGGCTGCATCCAAATTTGCAGGAGACGGAATTTATGATGTCTTAGGACATGGTTATAATGTGGCCGGAGAATATGCTAACGCAACAGCAGCCGGTTTTAAAGTGATCGATATTGATCGTTTTAAAGTTGAACAGAGCAACAGATTGATCAGCGAAAACACATTCTCGCAGGAATATACTGAAGAATATGGTGAAAATGCTGAATCTTATTCTAAAATGGTTTCTACCAAAGTAAATGCTACTGCCGGTATTCCATTATTCAAGAAAACACTTTCTGTAGGATTCAATTCTGCCGTAACTACCAACAATAAGTTTGAAGGGAAGTATATCTACGGAAGTTATAATCTTACTATTAAGCAAAAAAGAGTAAGATTCAATGCCACTACAGATATGTTGGGAGACTATCTTACTCCTGAATTTGTTCAGGATCTACAGACAAAAACACCACAACAAATCGTACAGGACTATGGAACTCACGTAACGCTTGATATTTATACAGGAGCAAAACTTGATGTTTTATTCCAGGCAGAAACAAGAAGCCAAAGCCGTGACCGTGCAGCAAGAATTGGAGTGAAAGTTGGAATGAAAGACATTTTTGATGTAGATGTAACAAACGATGTGAATACTTCAGAATCTTCTATGAACTATTCTAAAAAACTAGCGTATAAAACAAGAGGAGGAGATCCTTCAAAAGGTTTGATTGGAGATCTTAATCTTGATCAGACAAATCCTAAAATCAACATTTCCAATTGGCAGAACAGCTCTAATACAAGCAACTCAGTTTTGGTAGATTTTGGAAGCAACGGATTGGTTATCATCTATGATTTAGTGAAAGATGCAACTAAGAAAGCTCAGCTTAAGGCATATGTAGATCAATATCTGATCGATAATAAAGTGTATATGGAATTCAATACCATCCCGATTTACAGATATTATAACGGAGTAGATCATTATTATACAAAAACTCCGGGAAGCTACGGCGGATATTCTTATGAGGGAACAGAATTCAATGCATTTTTATATAAAGCTCCAAACACGGTTCCTATTTATAGATATTGGAACGGTAAAGATCATTATTACACAAAAACTCCGGGATATTATTCGGGGTATGTAGACGAAGGAATTGAGTTCAATGCTTTTTCTACTCAGCAGCCTAATACAGTTCCAATCTATCAATATTGGAATGGTAAAGATCATTACTATTCAAGATCCAGTGCAACACCATCAGGGTATGTTAAGGAAGGAATTGAATTCTATGCCTATTAATTAAAAAATATTGATATTTTACAACAAAAAAACCGTCTCAGTTTTGAGGCGGTTTTTACAATAAAAAGAAGATAGATATCTATAAAATATTTTCGTTGATAAGATTACGTATAACAATTAAAACTGAAAAGTAATGATATAATAACTGAAATTTTGAAATTTTTATGTTGCTTTAGTTTTGAAAAAGTATTTTGTCTATATTCGCAAAAATTAGCTGAATATGTTAAAACTGCCTTGTAATGAGTGTGTTTTCATTCCAAATTATGCTGTTCAAAGTGTAATTTATCCTGATGGCCAACTGTTATTTTCTCATGTATATATAGCAGATAAGAAAATGATTAATGTCAATATATCTATTTCCTGCAAGGATGTTAATACATATGAGTAAGCAAAATATATTTCTGGTTATTTTTTTTGCTTTTTTATTTTCTTGTTCCACACAAGAAGATAATTTATTTGCTGAAAATGTAGATCCGATAACTAATAATAACAAAAATTATTCAGGGTTAACAGATGCTTATTTGACCGATATTGGAACTATAAATATTGATGTAATAGCTAATGGAAATTATCCTGGACAAAGCAAAGCAGCGTTTAGAAAAGACATCAACGCACCGAACTTCGGATACTGTCATCCTGACGTTCAGTATTTTCCCAATGGGTTTAATGGATATAAATACTGGATGGTTTTTACTCCATATTTTGGAACAGTTGGTATAGAACCTGACTCTAAGAGATATGAAAACCCAACAATTGTTGTATCAAATGACGGATTAAACTGGAGGCCACCCAATGGAGTTCAATCACCACTTCAGAGAACAGTTTCCAAAGCTGAAAGTTTTGCTGAAAATAAACAAGATCCTATACAGGGATTTTGGTCTGATGTAGATTGGATTTACGAAAATGGTAGATTTTCATTATATTATAGAGGTAGCATGATAAAAGCCAAAGCCCTAAAAGCAAGAGGAGCAAAAAGCACAAATAATTTTAAAAAGCTTCTTACAAATTCACAAAGAACGATTGTAAGACAAACTTCTACAGATGGAGTTTCCTGGAGTCCGCTTGAAGTTGTTTATAAAAGCAGCTATCCCTACTCTCCAAATAATAATCATATGATTTCTCCTAGTTTTGTCTATACAG
Organism: Chryseobacterium sp. CH21; assembly: GCF_004119445.1. Classification (GTDB taxonomy): domain Bacteria; phylum Bacteroidota; class Bacteroidia; order Flavobacteriales; family Weeksellaceae; genus Chryseobacterium. The sequence goes on from NZ_QICI01000029.1 coordinate 86,452, forward strand.
GAAAAAATTATGTAAGTTTTGAAGTCGAGAACAATATAAGTCACAATTTTCCTGGAAATGAAGCTTCTTATGTTATAAGAAGAACTTCTGATAATGGTTTAGATTTTTCAATTTTTAAAAAGAGCAAAGTTGTAAATTTTATCAATAAACCCTGGACAGATGTGAATTCTTCTGATGCGCCATGGCATATTCAGGCTACTTATGTAGACGGATATTATTTCTTGTGTATAGCAGCAGGCGATGTGAGAAAATATACTGCAGATAGTCTTTATTTGGCCGTTTCCAAAGATGGTCTTAATTTTAAAGTGTTTCCTAAATTATTAGTGAAAAATAATGCATACAGATCTTGTATTTTTCCAATGATAACTACGAATGAGGTAATTAATTTCGGGGCGGTTATTGCATATAAAACAGGAGTGTTTAAATATAGAGAGTTTCAACTCAGTAAGCAAAAATTAGATGACTTTCTTTCAAATTAGTTAACTTCGTTTGATGATTGTAGAGAAAAATAAAATATTTGTAACTGTAATTATACCGGTTTACAATGCAGAAAAATTTTTAGTTGAAACAATTGAAAGTGTTCTTAATCAAAGTTTGAAAGAATTTGAGCTTATTTTAATAAATGATGGAAGTGTAGATGATTCTGCTTCAATCTGTGAAGAATACCAAAATAATGATTCTAGAATACAATATTTTAGTCAGGCCAACTCGGGAGTTTCGATAGCTAGAAATCTTGGGTTATCTAAAGCCATTGGAGAGTATATCTTTTTTATGGATTCTGATGATACTATTGATCGGGAATTTTTGAAGACATCCTATGTTGCTGCTAAAGAGCAAAATAATGATATTACGATTATAGGAGAAGAGTTTTGTAAAAGACTGCCTCATGCTCCGGCGCTCCCCACTTGGGCACAACTTTTGCGTCTTGGCTTTTTGGAAAAATATTCTGATATAAAATTTCCTGCAGGTATTCAACCTTGTGAAGACGGATTGTTTTCTCATCAGTTAATTGCATTAACTGAAAATATCGGTACCAACACTAAAGGAATTTATCATTACAGACATCATGAAGATCAAAATCATTTAACAATTAATAAAAATTCAGATAAAGTTATTCAGCAGATTCCTGCTTGGTTGCAAATTTTGGATAATTTTTATGAACGATATCAACTTTATAAAACAAAAGCACTTCACTTAGCTTTATTTATAGAGCATGAACCATTTGAATTCAGATATTTGGAGATGCCTTTGGATAGTCAGCAAAAATTTTTTTACATAGTCTTATCAAAAACTATATGTTGAAAATTTTGCCTTATCTTTCAGTAGAAGAAAAAAGATTGCTTAGTAAACCTTTTCGTTATTTTATCAAGGCCGATAGTGTTTCTGATTTTGATAAGTTTTATACTAAGTATTCCAAAGAACGTTTAGCAAAGAAAAAACTTTACTTATTTTTAATAAAGTTAATTCCATTGAAGAAATTAAGAAGAAGTTTAAGGAAAAGGATCAGTGAAAGTTTGTAAGAAATGAAAATTTTATTAATACAACATAAAGATTTTATCAACGGTTCAGGAGGAACTGAAAAAATATGCAGCTTTTTAGCTAATCATTTTGCGGGGTCTGGTTATGAGGTTGAAATAGCTACAAATCAAAATATTTCGGGAACCGCTATTTTTCCTTTGGATAAAGCAATTAGGATTACCAATATATTTGATCCTAATGTAATCCAGGAGAATTTACAAAAATTACATAATTATAAAGGAAAAAATCCTTTTCTATGGCTACATTCTAAAGTCAAGAAAAAGCAGGCGAAATTTTTTAACAGGCAACTCCTTAAGAGAATGGAAGGATCGGATGGTTTGTATGAATTTAATCTTAAAAACAGATCTCAGGCGTGGAAAAAATATATTGATTCAGTAAAACCAGATGTAATTATTACCATGTCTATCAGTTCTTTACTGGAAATCACTTATGAGAATGAATATACAATTCCTATTATCAATTCTGTCAATGGAAGACCAGATTATGATTATTCAGATATTCTTTGGTTTAGAAGTGAAAAAGAAATATATCTCTTAAAAGAATCTTATAGACATCTTTCTGCTATTCAAATCCTTTTTGACAGTTATAAAGATTTCTTACCGGAAACTTTCCAAGGTAAGACCTTTGTTATTCCCAATCCAGTTCCGCAATTTGATGAAAGTGAAATTGTAAATCTTACTATTGAAAAAGAAAAATATAAAATCATACATATAGGTACTTTATCAACCGATTGTAAACAACAACACATTGCCATTGAAGTGTTTGCTGAGATTGTAAAAGAATTTCCAAACTGGGAGCTTCATTTCTGGGGTGTTGGAAATGATTTTGACTTTTTGAATAAAAAAATTAAGGAGTACAATTTGCAGACTAAAATTTTTTTAAATGGTTTTACGAATAATCCCATATCAAAATTAAAAGAAGCTGATATTTTTATTTTCCCAAGCAAATATGAAGGTTTTGGATTAGCTCTTGCTGAAGCCATGTCAATAGGGCTTCCTGTCTTAGGATTTATGAATTGTTCTGGTGTCAATGAATTAATCAAACATAATATTACGGGTTTTCTTGCTCAGAATACAGAAGAATTAATATTTTTTCTTAAAAAAATAATGGCCGATCCAATTTTACGCTCAAAGTTGGGAACAAATTCTCATTTTGAAATGAACAGGTTTACTCATGAGAAAATGCTTCAAGAATGGAGGTTACTTATAGAAGAATATATTTCTTAATCAGTTTAATAAAAAAGGGGATTTTGTTAAAATGTCCCCTTTTTTATTCTTGATCTTTTCCTAATATAAGTTGATTAACTGACAACCTATTTTAGGACGACTCAAATTAAATATTATAATACTTAATTTTCAAATGCATTAAAAACTATATTTTCTCTAATCCATGTATTATCTATTTGAGTAATATTAGGATTAAGTTCAAAAATATGATCTTTCATTTGACTATTATAATATTTATATACTGGTTTTGCTCCTGTAACAGACTGATTTGGAACATAGAAAATGATTCCTTCATTTCTTACATTTGCATCAGAAAACTGTAAATAAGGATCTGTATAGTATACGTGATCATTTAAGCTAGGAATAAAATATTTATACACTGCTACAGTATTTGGAGCAGGATAATTATAACCATAAAATGCTACCTTTTCTTTAACCCAAGTATTATCATATGAAATGACATTTGCTTGAGGATCATAAATATGATCATTCATATTTGCACTAAAATATCTGTAAATCGGAACTTTATCCAGAGAAATTTGTGTAGAATTATTTTGCAAATACTGAGTAATGTAACTCTGTACTTGTGCTCTTTTATTAGCATCACTAATAAATTCATATAAAGGAATCAACCCTGTATCTCCAAAATCAATTAACGTTGCATTTTGTAATGTACAAGTACTTTGCCATTGATTAATATTAAGTTTAACAGGAGTCGTATTGTCAAGAACAATTTCTCCGATTAATGCCTGAGTCCCATCTCCTCCAACAGATCTGTAATTTACTTTTTGATTGTAATTATATTTTGCTTCACTAGAATTGTAAGAATAATCAATATTTGCAGACCATAATTTTGATAAAGCATTTGCTGCGAATCCTGCTGCAAGAGCTTCTGTTTTTTTATCACTACGGGTTTGTGTTTGATATGAAATCGAGAATTTAGCACCTAATACAGCACTAGTTACAACATGTGTTCCGTAATAATTTACTAATGCTTCAGGAGATAATGTATTTACATCATCAATGAAGTTTTGAGATAAATAATTATTTCTTAGATTTTCATTATTAGAGACAAGCTTAAGCCTTTTCTGGATAATGTATTTAGTTGCATTTGCAAGTGACATACTTCCTTTATAAGCTTCTGTACTACCAAAAGAACTCTTAACTTCAGCTGTAAATAGTTTAAATAAACTTGCAGAGAACCCCGCTTTAAGAGTTAATTCATTTGAATACTCAACAGAATTTGTGCCGAAAGTATACTCAAAGTTTTCTTCAGTACCTACTTTAATATCCATGTGGCCAGGATCTAAGTTGTTGAATTTTTCAGTATCAATAACTTGTAGCCTTGTGGATTCAATATTTGCATATCTCCCTGTTGCATCATATCCAAATCCCAAAGCATTAAAGTTGTTAGATAATACAACTTTTGCGACTGATCTGTTTATTTTTTCCTTATCTTGAAATGGTTCAGCTTCATCTGAAGAAATTATTTCACTGGAGCAATTTACAAGAGTAATGCTCAGAAATAATGAACAAACAATTTTTTTTACCATAAAATACAAATTTATTTAAAATTTTAATGGTGCAAAATTAGGATTTTTTTTATTTCTTTAAGCAGAGAATTGTACATTGGTTAAGTTTTAAAAAATCTTTTATGCATACTAAATTAAAAATGTTTCCCAAAAATGGGAAACATTAATCAGTTCTTTTATTTAGAAAATTATTTCAGTAGTTCAAAAATTTCTTCTCTCTGAGCTTCAATAGAAAAAGGATAAATAGCTTTCTCGGAATTATTATGCAGGGTATTCCAGGTCGATTTATTGCTGCAGATTTCAATGATATTATCTGCAAACTTTTGATAATCTTCATTTCCTGAAATTAATGCAGTAACTCCATTTTCTAAAAACATACCTTCTGCTCCAATTTCAGTAGTTAATACTGGAAGAGTGTATTCTAAAGCCTGGCCGATTTTACCTTTTACCCCTGCTCCAAATCTCAATGGTGAAACAGAAGCAAAACATTTTTCGTAGTAGGGGATAATGTCTTCTACAAAACCTGCAATTTCAAATCTATCTGAATTCATTTTTTCAATAGCTTCCGGAGCTTCCGGTCCAATAATAGTGATCTTTAGATCTGGTAAAACTTTCCATACCAAAGGCATAATCTGATGATAAAGAATTTCCACAGCATCTACATTAGGATCGTGTAAAAAAGTTCCGATAAAGAAAATACCATTTCGTTTTTCGAATGGAGGCATATCTTCAGGTTTTACTTTTAAATTATGAACGTTACTTACCGTAAAAAGTTTCGATTGATCTACAAAAGAAGTCATAAACTCTTTTTCTTTATCACTGATTACTGCTATCTTATCAGCCTGCTTGCAAAGTTCAGTTTCTATATGCTTATAATATACCAGTTCTTTGGCTCTGTTTTTATCATATTTTATTTCAAGACCTCTTTCCATTCTAAGATAATGGATATCCACCATATCATAAACAATCTTAGCCTGTGGGGCTTTTTTCTGAAAAATCTAAATAATGTTCGAAAAGTTCAGGTCTGTGGCACCATACAAAGTCCAATTTTGGAAGAAGGCTATTGATAAAGTGCTTTTTACCTTTCATAATACCATATTTACCTATAAAAGGAGTGTAAACCATTACATTATGGTCGTTTAAGTTCTGAATGTATTTCTTTGATTCCAGTTTGGGAATAGCCTTTCTCCAATCCATCAGATATACATTATAGTGCTTACCCAAAAACTTTGCAATTTCGGTAATTCTATTAGATGCAGAATCTTTATCAAATGTAGGAATCTGACTGTCCACGATGAGAACATTCTTTTTATTAGGATCGTGAGTAATGTTCTTTATAGATAAAGGATAATGTCTCTTTAAGTATATATAATTTTTTATTTTTCTTTTGATACCCATGATCTTTATAATTTGAATATTGTCTTTGTAAAATTTTTGACACTGTATTTATCAATAATATCTTGAGAAATTGGTTGATAATCAAGTTCCAGAAAATTTTTGATCTCATCAGGATTTAAGCTGCTGCTATCTATAATTAATATATTATTGGGGTGATAAAATTCGTATTCTTTTACCGCTGTATTGGTGGTGATCAATTTTTTCCGATAACCTAAACTTTCAAACGTTCTGAAAGATAATCCTTTCTGATCCTGTCTCTGAATGTCAATCATTGCTTTAGATTGGGCAATCAATTTCTTAGTTTCATCAAGGGAAAGATATCTTGTGGTTGAAATCAAATGAGGATATTCTAACTTGTCATACCAAAATAATACAAAATAAATGTTTAATCCGTTTTCTGCCAAGATCTTTGAAATAGAATTAATCTCATCAATTCTGGAGTCATAAGAAGAAACATTGAAAATATCATATTGAATTTCTTCGGGTTCTAAAGTTTTATCATAGATGAAATTGGAAGTTTCAATAAAATTATATTTTTTGATGTCCTCTTTTTCATAGGAGTAAATTTCGTCAAAAAAATGAGCTATTTCAAGTTGTCTCGGAAATTTTTTACAACTGTCATATAAGTAAGCTGTAAATGTCTTCGTATTGCTCTTTAATTGTTTTAATAAAGAATCATCCAGCATATCAGGTCTGATCACAAAAATAATATCCTGCTTCTCCTTTATCTGATGTAAAACCTGTTGATTGAAATATTTTTTTTTAATGTTACTCCCAAATAATTTGGTAATTCCGTTCCAGACTTTCAGAAAAATATTGGGGTACTTGTATTTTATAGTGTCTGTTTTAATATCAGTAACTATAATGTGATGAGATTTGAGCTCCTGAACAACAAAATCAAGATAACCATACGCAAAAGGGTAGATTAAAGTAATTTTCTTTGGTGTCATTTTGTAAATATTTCTTTCAACTTGTTTTCAAAAGCAATTTCTTCATTCAAAACCATATTTTTATAGGTGCTAAATTGTGAAATATGATCAGAATAGTTGTCTAAAACCTCTTTTATTTTTGCAATAATTTCAGGTATTGTCTTTTCACTGAAATTGAATTTGTACTCATCAGGAATCATCAAATCTTCATAAAATGCAGAAGACCCGTTTTTTCCGGAAATAATACAACAATCCTGAGATACAGATTCTCTCAACATTTTATCTCTTCCCGGGTTTTCCCCAAAATCAACGTACAATAATGACTTTGCCATCAAATCTTTAATTTGATCCGCATTCATATTCTGTACAGGAATCCAGCATAAGTCAGGAGAATTTTTAATTAATTCGGAAACCTCTTTTTTCCCTTTTCTTGGATTGTATAAAATGGTTTTGTTAGAAAGGTCTTTTTCGATTCGATTTGTATTCTTTAAAAAGCTGGGATTGATATAATCACAAACAAAATCTATCTGGTTGGCAGGAATGCCATGATCTTTTATATAAATTGAAGATCTGTAAGACTGAGCCCATTGAAAAACTTTTGGTAAATGTTCAAAATGATATTCTTTATCGTTTTGCTTGTAAAATAATTTGGTGAGGAAACTCTGTCTCCGTATTCTATGATCCATTAAGATTTTATAAAAATCTACACTTAACCACCAAATTACCTTTTGGCTTTCAGGGTATTTCTTTACCAGAAAAGTCATAGATTCCGGTATAATCAGTATATTTTCAGGCTTATCTTCTACAATTTCAATTTCTCTTGTAGTATAAACATTATAATTGACAGGTTTTGCATTTTTTCTCTGGGGAATATAATGCATAAATACATTTTTAACTCCTAAGTGATATAGCTTATCAGCAAGTTGATGCAATGCTTCGGGACCTCCTGTAACACTGTTTGGAGGACAAAATATGATGATTTTAGATTGATCTGTATATGTAAGCATGATTTTAAATAAACAATATATTTAGGATAATTGGAAAACTCTATCTACCCAACTGTCCAGAGTGTATCGGGAGTAGATTTCCTCCGGAATTTTTTCATAGGGTTTCTCAAAGAAAGATTTGTCAAGATTACTAATATTTTTGTTTAAAATCAAAATATTATTGGGGTTGTAAAAATCATAGGTTTTAATGGCTTCATTATCAGTAATGATTTTTTTCTCCAGAGACATGGCTTCAAATATCCTGAAACTAAGCCCATATTGCCCTTCGCGCATAAGGTCTAATAAAACCCTTGAATTCTTATAGTATTTAGGAAGATCATCGTGAGGAATCTTTTTGATACTGAAAATCAGGAAAAGGTTTTTAGGTACCGTCATGAAGATATTCGCTAACTGATGTTTCCATGATTTTTTACCAATAATCATAATCTGAAATTTTAGTCCCTGCTCAATCAGTTTTTTAGCAAGTAATTTGATCAGCGTCACCCTTCTGTTATCATAAGATGTGATATAGAAAAGATCCATTTCCGGATGCTGGTTTTCTTTTATGCAGTGAGGCAGATAAATGTAATTCGTTAATTTTTCAAACCCATGTTTTTTGACATCTATATGATCAAAGGAAAATACTTTGTCAAAAAGGTACAGTTTATCTTCTACAGGAACTCTTTCAAGATTGTCATAAAGATAAGTAACCAGACGGTCTGTATACTTGCGGATTTTTTGAAGCGTAGAAAGATCAAATGTATCTGGATTCATCACCAGTATCTGATCCTGATGTCCTAGTTTTTCCAGAGAATCAAGAACATACTTTTGTCTTTTTTCAGTCTTAAGGTTTTTATTTAAAAAAGTTTTGCTTAAAGCATTTACAGCTCTTTCATTGAAGTTGGAATGAGTAACGGTACTGATCTTTATATGATGGGCATCAATACCTCTTTTGCATAATGTTTCAACAATATACTTATCATAATCCCAAAAATCATAACTAATGATACAAATCTTCATTCAACTAATTTTGCTCTTTTTTTAATGATTCATAGGTTTCATAAACGCTTAAAGACTGCAGGTAAGATAACTGATACCCTTCTTTTCCGTCTAAAATACCTAATTTCATTATGTAGGCTTTAAAGAATTTAAAAGCTGTTTTAAGATATTGAACTAAAACACTGTACTTTTTCCCTTTTGCAGCCAGTTCTTTCCCCTTTAAAACTCCGTAATGAATCATCTTTTCTCTGTATGACTCATAATCTGAAACGGAGTAATGTAGTAATTTATTTTTTAAAACCCCAATACTTCCGTCTACTTCCAGAGTTTCATGTACTTTTTTGTCTGCCATATATCTGGCCTTCGATTTTCTGAACAGTCTGAAGTTTTTATCAGATTGTGTTCCTGAAAAGTGAATGGGTTTCTGGGCAAAAAAGAACTTCCTGTAAAAATAGTAGGCATCTTTTTGCCTTGGTTTATTCAGCTCATCAATAATTTCCTCTTTCAGGGCCGGAGTAATTCTTTCGTCACCATCCAAAAATAAAACCCAGTCATTTTTTGCTGCACCCAAAGCCAGGTTCCTTTGCTTTGTAAAGTCTTCAAATTTATGTTGAATCACCTTTACATTAGGGAATTCTTTCGCAATTTCTACAGTTTTATCTGTACTAAAAGAGTCTACTACTATTATTTCATCACAAATATCAAAAGACTCCAGTACTTCCCGTATGTTTTTTTCTTCGTTATATGTTATGATCAAACCACTTATATTCATCACAACGGTTTATTATATAAGGAAGTACCTAAAACGCTTCCTTAAAATTGTTTTTTAAAATAGTTTTAATCTGCCAAAGATAAGTTTTAATTTGAACTTTATTATCGAATCTTTGCCTTTTATATCAACTCTGCATAGTTCATAAGGATGCCGGGTTGGGTAGTAATTAACTCTATTTCCAATTCTTACTGCAAAATCAATTCCTATTTTTTTAAAATAGAAAAGAATACAGTTTTTTCCTTTCCTTTATTAGGGTATTTACCATATGGATATGCTAAAACCTTTGAATATGCTATGCCGTGAGCATCAAGAATTTGCATGTTCTTTTCCAGATCTTTTTCTATAAGATCAAAAGATCTGTTTTTGAGGTTTTCATGGGTATGAGTGTGAAGAGCAATCTCAAAATATTTTTTATCCAGATTCCGGATCTCATCAAAGGTCATCATCTGATAATTTTTATATCCGTTTTCTATAAATCCTGTTGGGATAAAAATGGTAGCCTTCAGATTGTATTTCTTCAATAAAGACGGCAGATATTCAAGGTTATTTCTATATCCGTCATCAAAGGTAATAATAATATTTTTTTTTGTTGAAATATGAAGTTCGGAAAAAAATGGCAGGTGTATTTCTTACGGTTTAAATATGAAAACTGCTGTTCAAGGTTTTTTAAATTGACTGTAAGATCTTCATGGCTTTCCTTTTCAACCTGATGGTACATGAGAATGATGAGTCTGTTGCACGGAAAAGCAAAGAGATAGAGACGGAAATAGACAACGATAAATACCGTCAGTACAACAGAAATACTATACAGAATCATATTACTTTACTGTATTTTGTTCATTTTCTGACAGTCTTATTTTTTCACGTAATTTAATGTATTTCAAAAAAGTGTAATAAGACATTGTTTTGGCAATGTAAAATCCAGGAAATCCATCCAGAAAACCTCGTTTGAAAATAAATACCTTGATAAATTCAAAAATAGGGCTTACAATGATTTTAAATCTATTGATTTTTTTTCCTCTTTCAAACATTTTTTCCGCCATCATATCAGAATATTTATTGATTTTTGAGACATGATGGTGGATACTTTTGTACGTGTAATGATCCAGCCTTCCATCCAGAAGTCCGGATTTTTGATCGGTAATTAAAAATTCATGTACCTTGTCATCAGAATATCGGGCACATTTTTTTTTGAAAAGCCTGTCACGGTAGACATTTCCCCATCCTCCATATTTAATCAGGTGTATCCCGAGATGGTTGTTGAATTTGGCCATATAAACATTGAATTCCGGATTTTCTGAAGAAACGATCTTTTTTATGGATTTTTTCATGTCTTCATCAGGAACTTCATCAGCATCCAGAAACAGAACCCATTCATGAGAACATAAATTAAGGGCATGGTTTTTTTGTTCACCATACCCATTAAATTTTTTCTCAAAGAATTTTATCTGAGGATATTGCTGGGTGCAAATCTCTTTGGTCTTATCTGTAGAAAAGCTATCAACAATAATAATTTCATCTGCTGTATCTGCAAGAGAATTTAAAAGTCTTACGATGTTCTCTTCTTCATTATAAGTGATGATTGCAAGGGAGATTGGCATTTATATTTAAAATTCTAATATGGTTTTCTCAATAATTCTGACGCAATCCAACAACTGCTCTTCAGTAATTATCAAAGGTGGTGCCAACCTGATAATGTTACCATGCGTAGGTTTTGCCAGTAATCCGTTTTCTTTTAGCTTTAGGCAAAGATTCCATGCAGTGGAGCTTTCAGGGGTATCATTGATCAGAATAGCATTTAAAAGGCCTTTTCCTCTTACCTTGGTTATAAGGTCTGTTTTTTCAATTAGCTTGTCAATTTCAGCTCTGAATAGCTTTCCTAGTTCTTCAGCTCTTTCAGATAATTTTTCGTCAGCTACAACATCCAATGCTGCTATAGCTACTGCACACGCAATTGGATTTCCTCCGAATGTGGAACCATGCTGTCCGGGTTTAATAACATTCATGATGTTGTCATTTGCTAAAACAGCTGAAACCGGGTACATTCCTCCGGAAAGAGCTTTTCCTAAAATTAGGATATCCGGCTGCACCTCTTCATGATGACAGGCGATTAGTTTTCCTGTTCTTGCAATTCCTGTCTGAACTTCATCTGCAATGAAAAGAACGTTGTGTTTTTTACATAGTTCAGAAGCATTTTTAAGGAAGTTTTCATCCGGAACATATACTCCTGCCTCTCCCTGAATAGGTTCTACAAGGAATGCCGCAATATTGTCTGCTTCTCTGCTAAGAACTTCTTCAAGCGCTGCAATATCGTTGTAAGGAATTTTGATAAATCCGGGTGTAAAAGGCCCGTAGTTTTGATTAGCGTCAGGATCATTAGAGAAAGAAACGATGGTTGTTGTTCTTCCATGGAAGTTATTTTCGCAAACGATAATTTTCGCTGCGTTTTCCGAAATCCCTTTTACTTCATAACTCCATTTTCTGGCAAGCTTTACTGCTGTTTCCACAGCTTCAGCTCCGGAGTTCATGGGTAAAACTTTATCAAACCCGAAAAGAGTAGTTATTTTCTGTTCGTATTCTCCTAATTTAGAATTGTAGAACGCTCTTGAAGTTAAAGCCAGCTTTTTTGCCTGTTCTACTAATGCATTTACAATTTTAGGGTGAGAGTGTCCTTGATTCACTGCAGAATATGCTGAAAGAAAATCATAATATCTTTTGCCCTCTACATCCCAAACGAAGACCCCTTCTCCACGATCCAGAACTACTGGAAGAGGGTGATAGTTGTGTGCTCCGTGTTTGTCTTCAAGGTCAATAAAATACTGTGAGTTTTTTGTTTGTTCTGCTGTTGACATATATTTTGGTTTTCAACAAAATTACACAATATTAATGATATGGATGAACAAATGCTCAGTATGGTTTTGGGATATAATTGAAGTAGATTTTAAGCTGGAAGAATGTCGTATTAGAAAATAATTTCTTTGTAGGCAGATAGTTTTAGGTATTATATCTTTCTTATAGCAGGATTTTTATTTTCTGCTTCTTTGTTAATTTTTATTCATCGTTGGCCATAGAATGGCTTTTCTGATATAAAACAAAAACTGCCTCAAAAAGAGGCAGTTTTATAGTATATTTTAAATAATCTTAGTGATTATCATATTTCCTATCCATTACAAAATCTTCCATGAATTTTGTAGTATAGTTTCCTGCAAGATAATCTTCATTATCCATCAGTTGTCTGTGGAAAGGAATAGTTGTTTTTACTCCCTCAATATAGAACTCTTCAAGGGCACGTCTCATTTTAGCAATAGCTTCTTCACGGGTCTGAGCCGTAGTGATAAGCTTCGCAATCATAGAGTCGTAGTTAGAAGGAATAGAATATCCGGAATAAACGTGAGTGTCTACTCTGATTCCGTGTCCGCCAGGGATGTTTAATCCTGTGATTTTCCCTGGAGAAGGTCTGAAGTCTGTATAAGGATCTTCTGCGTTGATTCTACACTCGATGGAGTGTAATTTAGGATAATAGTTGATTCCTGAGATAGGAGTTCCTGCAGCAAGAAGAATTTGCTCTCTGATCAGGTCATAATCAATTACCTGCTCAGTAATAGGGTGCTCTACCTGGATTCTTGTATTCATCTCCATGAAATAGAAATTTCTGTGCTTGTCTACAAGGAATTCGATAGTTCCTACTCCCTCATATCCAATAAATTCAGCAGCTTTAACCGCAGCCTCACCCATTTTCTCACGAAGTTCATCTGTCATGAAAGGAGAAGGAGTTTCTTCAGTCAATTTCTGATTTCTTCTCTGTACAGAACAGTCTCTTTCAGAAAGGTGGCAAGCTTTACCGAATTGGTCACCAGCAACCTGAATTTCAATGTGTCTAGGCTCTTCAATCAGTTTTTCCATATACATTCCTCCGTTTCCAAAGGCCGCTACAGCTTCCTGAATGGCAGATTCCCAGTGATCTTTAAGGTCTTCAGCTTTCCAAACAGCTCTCATTCCTTTTCCACCACCACCGGCAGTAGCTTTGATCATTACAGGATATCCTGTTTCTTCAGCTACTTTTACAGCGTGTTCGTAAGATTCAATCAAACCGTCAGAACCAGGTACACATGGTACACCTGCAGCTTTCATGGTAGCCTTAGCGTTAGCTTTATCTCCCATTTTTTCAATCTGTTCAGGAGAAGCACCAATAAATTTGATACCATTCTTTTCGCAGATTCTTGAGAAGTTAGCATTTTCAGATAAGAATCCGTAACCAGGGTGAATGGCATCTGCGTTGGTAATTTCCGCTGCAGCAATAATGTTAGGAATTTTAAGATATGAGTCTTTACTCATTGCAGGGCCAATACATACCGCTTCATCAGCAAATCTTACGTGAAGACTGTCTTTATCAGCAGTAGAGTATACTGCAACGGTTTTGATCCCCATTTCTTTACAAGTACGTAAAATACGCATTGCAATTTCGCCACGATTGGCTATTAATATTTTTTTGAACATCTTCTTCAATTTGAAAATTAGATAATTTGAAAATTAGATAATGTTATTTTAATGTAGAATTTAATCTAACATCTAATGTCTAACATCTAACTTCTAAATTAAGATGGATCTACTAAGAATAAAGGTTGGTCATACTCTACAGGAGTAGCATCGTCCACTAGAATTTTAACGATTTTTCCGCTGATTTCAGATTCAATCTGGTTGAATAATTTCATCGCTTCAATAACGCAAACTACTTTACCAACAGAAACTTCGTCACCTACATTTACAAATACGTCTTTATCAGGAGATGGCTTTCTATAGAAAGTACCGATCATTGGAGACTTGATCGTTACATATTTACTGTCATCAGATGCAGCTTCAGCTTTCTCGGCAGCAGGAGCAGCAGGAGTTGCAACAGGTGCCGGAGCAGCTACTGCTTGAGGTGCAGTGTGGTATACTGCAGGTTGTGCATAAACAGCATCGCTTCCAGCTAATGGAGTTTTAATAGTGATTTCGAAATCTTTAGTTTTGTATTTCACTTCTGAAACCTCAGCTTTAGATACAAACTTGATAAGATTTTGTATGTCTTTAATGTCCATAAATTTGATATTTGATTTTGGTTCAAAGATACCAAAAAAACGTAAAAAACAACAAAAAACCGCCAAATTTTATCAAAATTGGGCGGTTTTTGTATTAAAATGAGGCTTTTTCAGTGAAAAGCGTCTCTTAGTTTTCTTCAGTAGCTGCTACTTCTTTTTCCAATACTACTTTACCTCTGTAGTAAAGTTTTCCTTCATGCCAGTGAGCTCTGTGGTATAGGTGAAGCTCTCCTGTTGTTGCATCTTTAGCTAATTGAGGAACTACAGCTTTGTAGTGAGTTCTTCTTTTATCTCTTCTTGTGGACGATTGTCTTCTCTTTGGATGTGCCATTTTCTAATAACTTTTTTAATTGATGAGCGATGAGATTCATCATCTCATCATATTTAAATTATTCTATTTAATTATTGTCTTTTAACTTTCTTAAAGCATCCCATCGGGGATCACTTTCATGTTCTTCCTCCTCATTTTCCTCAATATCTTTCGGACTGAACTGATCAAGAATTTTAAGATCTTCATCATTGACGTTCGGTGATATCTTTTTCATCGGGATAGAAAGCATTACATTTTCATAAATCAAATGTGCTACGTTGAAAGCATGCTCTGTGGTCGGAATGGTAATGACATCTTCATTACTGTCATCATATTCTTCCCCGAAATTCACCAAAATCTTGATCTCATTCTCAATAGGATAGTCGAAATCTTCATTTGTGATGTCACAAACCAACTCTACCAATCCTTTAATTTTAATCTCAAATTCTAAAAAAGTAGTATGCTTATCAAGGGATACATGTACTTCTATTCTAGGATTTGTAAATTCCTGTTCAGTGTCAAATAATTGAAAGAACGTATTATCTATCTCAAACCTGAACTCGTGTTTTCCGGTTTTTAGTCCAGAAAAGCTTACGTCATAGTTTCTTAACTTGTCCATAAAATGAGTGTGCAAAAATATGCATTTTTTTATAATAACAAATAAAATCTGAAACAAATTAATTTAAAATTTGTTTTAAAGATTTATGCTTCAGTTTCCTCCGGTAGATCTTCATCTATTCCGTTGTCTACAACCATTTTTCTTGGTTGAAGGCGGTCGTTCATCAGTTCGCTGTATTCACTTCTGTTCTTGAAAACCTTAATCGCTGTGAAGATAGCTTCTGTAAAACTCTGCTCATCCGCTACATTTTTCCCCGCAATATCATATGCAACTCCATGGTCCGGAGATGTTCTGATAAAAGGAAGTCCTGCAGTATAGTTTACGCCCTCTTCATACGCAAGCGTTTTGAATGGTGCCAGCCCCTGGTCATGATACATCGCTAAAACAGCATCGAAATTTTTGTATTTACTCGGCTGAAAGAAGCTGTCTGCAGGGAAAGGACCGAATGCCAGTATTCCATTATCAGAAAGTTCTTTGATGGCCGGGCTGATGATTTCAATTTCTTCATTGCCGATGACACCGCCATCTCCTGCATGAGGATTTAACCCTAACACCGCAATTTTAGGTTTTTGAATACAGAAATCTTCTATTAATGTTTGGTTTAATACTCTGATCTGTTTCTTTATTTTTTCCTTGGAGATATTTTCAGCGATCTGTGCAATAGGGATATGATGCGTAGAAACGGCTACTTTAAGGTCTTCAGTAACAAGGAACATTAACCCCTTTTTGTTGAATTTCTCTTCAAAATATCCCGTATGTCCGGCATGTTTAAAGCCCATTTTTACCATTTCATCTTTGTTGATGGGAGCAGTTACCAGAACATCAATATCTCCTTTCATCAAAGCTTCAGTTGCGGCCTCCAGAGAATCTATCGCCATTTTAGTGGATTCTTCTGTAGGAACTCCCAATTCTACATTGACGTTTTCTTTAGTAAGATTCACCATATTCAGTTTTCCTGCCTGAGCCTGTGAAGCTTCGTTAACATAGTTGAAATTAAGATTCAGCTTGAAAATATTTTTCTGATAAGTGAATAATTTTCCCGAACCAAAAATTACAGGAGTGAAAAAATCCGTAATGGTTTTGTCTTTCAGAGACTTCATAATGATCTCCGGGCCGATGCCGTTGAAATCACCGATTGAAATTCCTACTCGTACTTTATGGTTTTTTGGGCTCATTTTGATTATCTTTGAAGATTATAATTTACAAATTTAGCAAAAAATAATATGTTCACAGGAATTATTGAAGCAGTTGGTGTTATTGAGAAGATTGAAGAAAAAGGAAGTAATATAGATTTTACCCTGACTTGTCCTTTTACAAACGAGCTGAAAATTGATCAGAGCCTTGCTCATAACGGATGCTGCCTTACAGTTGTTGAAATAAAAGACAATCAATATGTAGTAACTGCGATCAACGAAACTCTTGAAAAAACCAACCTTGGAAAATGGGAATTGGGTACCGTTGTGAATCTTGAGCGATGCATGAAGATGGATGGTAGACTGGATGGTCACATCGTTCAGGGGCATGTTGATAAAACCGGTGAAGTGGTGGGAATTGAAAATAAAGACGGAAGTTATTTTATTACGATGAAATATGATAATGACGGAAGTTTTGTGACCGTGCCACAGGGTTCAATCACGGTAAACGGAATCAGTCTTACTGTTGCTAAAAGTGAGGATGCTCAGTTTTCTGTAGCCATTATTCCTTATACATGGGAATTTACCAATATGAAACATTTGAAAATTGGAGACAAAGTAAACCTGGAATTTGATATCATTGGTAAGTATATTGCTAGGTTAATTAAAAAGTAGAATGTCAATTAATAAGTATAAAGGATATAGCTTAAGGAACCGGGTTTTTTGGTTTCCTCCTGGTATGTTTTTTAAGTGTGGTAGCTACTTCACTTGTGCCGTACTTTGTGTTGAGGAACAACTCCATGCAGCAAAGTAATATTGACATGCAGGAGAAAACCAATGCGGTCATGCGGTATTTGGATTATGCAGTAAGTCAGACTCTTGTAGAAACCCATGATCTTCCGAAAGTTTTAGGAAACAAAATCTTTGAGATTGCTGATATCAATCAGCATGATATTGTTATTTATGATCTGAAAGGAGGTTATCTGCTTTCCAATAAAGATGAAGCTTTGATCGATCAGAAAACTATTCCTATAGAAATAGTGAACAGAATTCTGGCGACCGATGCAAGGGTAGATATGGTAAGGTATGATGCTGCTAAAGACGCTAAACTTACCTCTTCCTATCTTTTGTTGAAAAACAATGAGCTGGAACCTGTCGGGATTGTTTATATTCCTTTATACCATAATGAATCTGCTTATCTGGATGTCCTTCATCAGTACGTAAAATATATTCTTTTAGTTGATATTTTCCTTATTCTGTTTAGTGTATGGATCAGCTGGGTGACTTCTAACAGCCTTGCGAAGACTATTACGAAATTCTCTGATATGATTACCCGTATTACATTGTTTGAAAATGAAATGCGTCCTATCAGATATTATAAAAATGATGAGCTTAATGCTCTGGCAAGAGCTTATAACAGAATGATTCTACAGATTCAGGATCAGAAAGAGAGACTTAGGTTTAAAGCATCTGAAGAAGCCTGGAGGGAAATGGCGAAACAGGTTGCGCATGAGGTAAAGAATCCGCTGACTCCTATGAAGCTGACGATTCAGAATTTTGAAAGAAAATTTGATCCGGAAGATCCGAATATCAAAGAGAGAGTAAAACAGATGAGTAAAACTATCGTTGATCAAATTGACCTGATTGCAACGGTAGCTTCAGCTTTCTCGGAATTTGCAAAACTTCCTGAAAAAAATAATGAAGTAATCAATCTGAATACAGAGGTTGAAGATATCCTTCGCGTATTCAATGACGACAGTATCTTTATGCATGCCAATAAGAATAATATTATGATCAATATGGACAGGATTTATCTTTCCAGGATTATAACCAACCTTGTTACCAATGCAAAACAGGCGGAGAGTGATGAAAGAAAACTGATCATCAACGTAGATGTAGAACAGCATCAGAGAAGAGTAATCATTTCTGTTCAGGACAACGGAGTCGGAATTCCTGAAAATATGTACGAAAGAATCTTTGAACCGAATTTTACTTCTAAAAGCAGTGGAATGGGACTTGGCCTGTCCATGGTAAGAAAGATGATTGAGGATTATAAAGGAGAGATCTCTGTGAAATCAGAAGTAGGGAAGGGATCTACATTCATTATTACACTGCCTACCAATTTATAGTGAAGCCTTTTACATTTAAACAATTTCAAATTCAACAGTCTAAAAACGTCTTTCGTGTAGGAACAGACGGTGTTTTGCTTGGTGCTTTAGCTGATGTTGAGCATGCTACTATTGTTTTAGAGGTAGGAACGGGCACTGGACTGATTTCTTTAATGCTGGCACAAAGAAATGCAAATGCTCATTTTTTAGGACTGGATATTAATGAGGAGGCTGCTGCAATTACTCAGCTTAATTTTGAAAACTCTCCTTTTCATGCAAGACTGAAAAATAAGCTACAGGATTTTAAAACTTTTGGGACGGAAGAACGGTTTGATCTTATCGTTTCCAATCCTCCTTACTTTGAAGAATCTGGCTCTGAGAAGGATAAGATTGCCCGTCAGACTGTAGAATTAAACTTTATACAGTTGATATCCAAAGCATCACGACTTTTATCCGAAGGTGGTATTTTTTCAGTCATTATTCCTGTAGAGGCAGGAGATGTTTTTGTTTCAATTGGAAAAGAAAATGGATTGTTCCTGAAACGCAGAGTGAATATCAAAGGAATTGAAAATTCAAAAACTAAAAGATTAGTTCTGGAATTTTCCTCAAAAGAAAAAGAAATCGAAGAATCTGATTTTATTATAGAAAAAAGTCCGAGACAATACTCGGACCAATATCTTGAACTCACCAAAGAGTTTCATGTTTTTAAGTAAAGAAGTTAGAAATTAGATTTTAGAAGTTAGTTATTTCTGACCTTCTTATTTTTTTATTCTTATTCGAATAACTCAGACGTATCCAAAACAGAAACTTTTCCGTCTTCACATCTGATGGCTTCACCAGGGAAGTTTTGGATCATATGGTAATCGTGTGTTGCCATTACTACGGCAGCGCCATTTTCAAGGGCAACCTGCTTTAATAGCGTCATAATTTCGTTGGAAGTTTCAGGGTCAAGGTTTCCTGTAGGCTCATCCGCTAAGATAAGATCCGGGTGGTTAAGAAGGGCTCTTGCAATGGCAATACGCTGCTGTTCTCCTCCGGAAAGCTCGTGAGGCATTTTGTGCTTTTTGCTCTTCATGTTCACACTTCCCAAAACCTCGTTGATACGGTCTTCCATTTTTACTTTATCATTCCATCCTGTTGCTTCAAGAACGAATTTTAAGTTTTTCTCAACGGTTCTGTCTGAAAGTAACTGGAAATCCTGAAATACAATACCTAGTTTTCTTCTTAGGTTAGGGATGTCAGAAGGCTTTAATTTTGCCAGATCAAATCCTACTACAGCTCCGTGTCCTGATGCTAATGGAATGTGTCCGTAAAGTGTTTTCAGAAGTGAGCTTTTTCCGGAACCTGTTTTTCCGATAAGATAGCAGAATCTACCTTTTTTAATGTTAAGATTTACATCAGAAAGTACAGTAAAGTTTTTTTGCGCAATCTTTGCGTTTTGTAAACTTATAATATTGTCTCCGGCGATATTGGTATGTGGCATAATTTAATTTTAAAGACTGTTTTGAACAAAAATATTTCAACTTTTAAAAATAGAAAAAAGATGTTGATCCAGCCTAAATTTTAGTAAATTTTAACAACAAAAAATGCTTGAAAAATAACTTCTCAAGCATGATTTGTATATGATAATAAAAAGATTATCTCTTAGCGCGTGATGCACTTACAGTTAAACTCTTTCTGCCTTTAGCTCTTCTCGCAGCCAAAACTCTTCTTCCATTTGGCGTAGACATTCTTTCTCTGAAACCGTGTTTGTTTCTCTTTTTTCTTTCTGATGGCTGGAATGTTCTTTTACTCATTACTATATGTTTAAATCGTAATTAATCTATTAATTTTCAGGTTGCAAAGATATATAAATTTTTATAAGTTACAAACTTTATATATCTTTTTTTAAAATTAAATGTAATGTTTTTAACCCGGGCTTTTATAAACCCTCATGACAAAACCATTTTCCGGAGCAAAAATAATATTTAAATGATTTATATAAAAGCTCTATCTTTGAAAACTTTAATTTTAACGAAAAAAAACACCGGATGTTTACACCAGAAGAACTTTTAGATATCAATACACTACTTACCCAAGATAGCAAAATAGTTATCCTTACCCATTATAATCCGGATGGAGATGCTATTGGTTCAAGCTTGGGGTTGAAACATTATCTGAAAGCAAAAGGAATTCATACAGAGGTGATCGTGCCCAATGATTTTCCAAAATTTCTGAAATGGATGCCGGAGGCTAAAAAAGTTATTATTGCCGAATATAAAAGAAAGTTTGCTTCTGATATGATTGCTGGTGCAGATGTGATTTTTTGTCTGGATTTTAATTCTCCGTCAAGAATCGGATTATTGGGAGACTGGTTGGTAAAAGCTCCAGGAAAAAAAATTCTGATTGACCACCACCAACAGCCAGAAAAATTTGATTTCGTTTATTCAGATACCGTAATCCCTGCCACTTCACAGATGATCTATCATTTTATTGAAGCAATGAATGATGAACAATTGGTGAATCAGGATATGGCAGAATGCCTTTATACCGGAATAATGACTGATACAGGTGGTTTCCGTTTTCGTTCCACCAGTGCTACTACGCACAGAATTATTGCTAATCTTATTGAGCATGGTGCAGATCCTGCCATGATCACATCCAATACATGGGATACCAATACTGTTTCCCGTCTGCATTTGCTCGCTTTGGTTCTGGGAAGAATAGAAGTTGTAAATGATGGAACAGTAGCAGTTTTAAGCCTTACAAGAAACGAATTGAAAGAGTTTGGCTTCCAGAAAGGAGATACGGAAGGTTTTGTTAATTATGGTTTAAGTATTGCCGGAGTGAAAATGTCTGCATTTTTCATGGAGGATCTGTATGAAGACTTCGTTAAAATTTCTTTCAGAAGTAAAGATGATGTTGATGTGAATCAGTTCTCCCGAAAATATTTCAATGGTGGAGGGCACATCAATGCAGCTGGAGGAAAATCTTTAGATACTTTAGCCGGAACTATTACCAATTTTAAAGAGAAAGTAAAAGAGGAAGGTTTGTAGGAGCTGAGGAGATGAAAGAACTATAAATTTTCCATATCTCAAATTTCTAAACACTTTTACGAAATCCTTTTTCTTCAAGTTCCTGGCAGGTGTATTCGTAGACCTGCTGAAACATTTCGTCTATATATCTTTTGTTGAAAAGACTGTATTTCGTCATTTTTGGAGGATCTAAGAATATATTACAGTATTTCGCTTTTGAATACACGGATTTTGCGATGGCTAGATGGAGGATTCTGTCGAATTCTTTCATCAGGCTCATTTTCTTTAATTCATCAAAACTGATTGAGTTGACATGGGAAGCAATAAGGAAGTTGCATTTGTCCATAATAGGTTCAATGGGAAGGTTGTCCAGAACACCACCATCCACATAGATTTTCTCGCCAATCCTTACCGGAGGAAGAATAAAAGGAACGCTTGATGAAGCCAGCAATGGCCCGAAAAGTTCTCCTTCAGAAAAAAAATCCACAATACCATGGGTCATTTCTGTGGCAGCAACATACACAGGGATCTCCAAAATACTGAAATTGTCTTCAGGGAAATAATCTTTGAACAGTTTTAAAATAAAATTGGAGCTGAAAATTCCGTTTTTTGATAATTTTAAAGATGATCTTGAGAAAAATGAGGTCTGTCTTACAATTTCCATCATCTCGTCCGGTGTTTTGCCAAAAGAATAAAAAGCGCCAATGATAGAGCCGGCACTTGTTCCGGAGATAATTTGTGGTTTCAGGTTGTATTCTTCTAAAGCTTTCAGTACAGCAATATGAGCAATCCCACGCATTCCTCCGCCTGAAAGTGTAAGTCCGATAACCCTGGGTGCCGGTGGTTTCTTTTTTTTGAATGAAAATAAAGCCATTACGAAAATTATCCTCTACTAATATACAGGATTTTTTGTTAGATAAGACTCTCATCTATTATGAAAACAATATTAGGCATAGGTTTATTTAATCTTATTTCCCAAGTATTTTTCTATTTCACTTTTGGTCATAAAATGCATTCCTTCGGCAGGTGCAGCATTCAACGTATACCAATAGAAAGAAGAGTCTACCTTAACTTTATCATAAAAATCTAGAAACATTTTGTGTTCAGGATGGTTTTTAGGTAATTCTGCTGCAACTATTTTGTCTCCACCCCAAGAATGAACACCTATTTTTGCCCCATCAGCAATAATTAGCTTCTTACCAGAAACAAACAGGTCAGTTCCACCTGATTCTACAATAGAATTATTTAATAGCTCTGTGTTTAGTCCTTTTTCAGATAGCAATAAACAGGATTTAATATTCCATTCATCATTTACAGAACCTGGGATTTCCAACATTACAATGGTTTCCAACTGGGGATTTTTATTAAGGGTTTTTACAAATAAATGATAAAATGTTTCACCTATTGTGCCATTAATGAATGCCTTTTTACCTTTAACTTCTATTGTAGGAGGTTTAAGTCCATATTTTTTAATAGTTCTTAGTTCTCCGCAACTATTTAGACAGATAATTAATATTAAAGCCCAAAAATGTACTCTCTGTTTCATATTATTTTTACTTATACTTATCGTTTCGCCAGTAAGCGAAGTTACCGACCCAAGTGAGATGAGTTCTCTCTGCCGAAGATAATGTTTCTTCGTAAAACGACAACTTTTGGCTACGAAAAACTCGGTAATTCTGATTACCGGCTGTTGAACTAAACCTCCGGTAGCTCCCGAGCGTATATTTTAATTTCTTTGTAAAACTACTAACAAAAAAGAGAATGGCCTGTTGTCTTAAGATATTCTCTAAAAAATTTATGATAAACCCATAACAGTAGAAAAAGCTACCGAACTTCCGTTCAACAAGGTTTTCATTGTTGGCTTTTCAAGTCCAGCTATAGAACCAAGTTTTTAGGAAGGTTGTGAAGAAGTTCCGTATTGATGATTTCAGCACAGATGCCAGGTTTTTCCCAATGGCCATTGTGTCCACAGTCCAGAATATAAGATTTGATATTTGTTCTGTCCGGAAGATGTTTAATCATTATATCCGTTTTTACAGCATTATCATGTTTACCTGCCAATACCAGGATTTTTGCCTCCAGATTTTCGAGAACATGTTTTTTATCGGTTCTTTCTACCATTCCTTTTACGCAGGCTAGTGCCCCCAGATTGTTGGTAGAAAGAGCGGTCTCGAGAGCCATCTCTATTTTGCCTTCCAGAATATCCCTTTCATTCGGATTGAATAAATTGGGAACTCCGGCTCTTGCATAATGGGCAAAAGCGTCTTTTATAATTCTGTAACTTTTGATACGCTGCTGTTTTTTTTCTTCGTCATCCGGAAAGTAAGTGGAGAAAAATAAAGTCAGACTTTTTAAAGAATCTGGATATTTTTCAGCAAAAGCAAGCGAAGTATATCCTCCCATTGAATGTCCCAGAAGGTGAATTTTTTCTAAATGCTGATGATCTAAAACTTTCTTTACTTCCTCAGCCATAAGTTCCATGGTGTGTACCTCTGCAAGAATTTCAGACTGCCCATGACCGGGAAGATCAATTTTGAGCAATGAAAAATCTTTAGAAAGGTGATGTTCCATATCGCTCCAGATGGATAGATTTTCCATAAACCCGTGAAGGAGTACCAAAGTTTCTTTTCCGTTTCCTTTTCTTTCAAAGTTCAGCATGATTCCAAAATTATAGAAGGTTAAAAATAATGCAGGCAGCTACGCGCTGCAAATCTGTTTCTCCTTTCAAATGTAAACAAAAAAGAGCATTTTTAAAATGCTCTTTGCCTTTTATTGAGTTAATTCCTTGTAAATCTTTGTTTCCCAAGGCTTGATATCAGTTACTCCATATCTTTCCTTTTTAGAAATAGCAAGGTTGTCCAGCATGTCTACAAAATTCTTGTAATTGGCATCGTCCGTTGGTTTTACAATAACTGTGAATTTTTCCTGATCCGGAGCTTTTTGATAAGCATCAGCAATGATTTTTGAAATTTTTATTCCACTGAAATCTGTTTCTTTAAGATTTCCTGTATTCAAATCTTTTGCATTGCTCTGATGATAAAATACACGGTTTTCTTTTCCTAAGATAAAGGTAATCTGGTTTTGATCTCCAATTACATTATCAGTTGGGAGAGGGTTGGGATTATGGTCTTTTGCCGGTAGTCCCAGATCCATTACATTTGGTTTGGTAAAATTAGTGGTGAACATAAAGAATGTGATGAGTAAGAATCCCAGATCTACCATTGGAGTCATGTCTACTCTGATCATTTTTTTCTTTTGTCTGCCACCTTGTTTCTCTTGTGCGATTACTTCTGCCATGATTAAAAATTTTTAAATGTTAAACGGTGTTTGTTGAAAAATTCTTACAAAACACATGCCTTGTTTGTTGAATAATCAATAGATTCATGAATTTATTGATTGTTTTTGTGAAAAATATTTAAAAATTCCACTCTTTCTTAACCTCTCTTTAAAAATGAAACACCATGACCTTCTTGGATTCGTGATTTTTGAATTTCAGAATAATTTTTGTCTAAAGATTTAAATAAAAAAACTCACACAGTAAAGCGTGAGTTTTCAATGATATGTCAATAAATTATTTATTCTTCTTGTAGAAATTAACACCACATTCAAGGAATTTTTTGAAATCCTCTTTTGGCATATATCCTGAAACAGGAGTATTGATGACTTTTCCGTCCGGAGTTATTAAAACATAGTGAGGTTGAGAGTTATTGTTAAAGTTAACCTGTTGGAATAAACTCCATCTGTCACCAATTGTTTTTACTTTTTTGATCTGTCCTTCACCAAGGTCTATTTTGGTTTTC
>NZ_QICI01000006.1 GCF_004119445.1 Chryseobacterium sp. CH21
GAATAAATAGTTTTTAGTTTTCAATTTACCCCTTAAGATGGTTCGAAGAATTCATATATTTTTGTACCCCTGCACCCATGCTCCTGACAGATGATTAAAACTCACATAATTATTATTGTCCTTTGTGTTATTAGGGTTATAGTCTATATTATCATTATAAGTGAATTCAGTCTTATTCAGCGGATTTGTTGAACCTTCCGAATAAATAGTTTTTAGTTTTCAATTTACCCCTTAAGATGGTTCGAAGAATTCATATATTTTTGTACCCCTGCACCCATGCTCCTGACAGATGATTAAA
>NZ_QICI01000107.1 GCF_004119445.1 Chryseobacterium sp. CH21
GAGAAAACTTCTGCGATCCGGACGGGACTCGAACCCGCGACCTCCGCCGTGACAGGGCGGCATTCTAACCAGCTGAACTACCGGATCAATTTTTTAAAAAGAAATTGAGAAAACTTCTGCGATCCGGACGGGACTCGAACCCGCGACCTCCGCCGTGACAGGGCGGCATTCTAACCAGCTGAACTACCGGATCAATTTTTTAAAAGAAATTGAGAAAACTTCTGCGATCCGGACGGGACTCGAACCCGCGACCTCCGCCGTGACAGGGCGGCATTCTAACCAACTGAACTACCGGATCAAATTATTAAAGAACTTCGTTTCTTTTTCGTGGTTGCAAAATTACACCTTTTTTCGTTACCTGCAAATTATTTTCAAAAAAAATGCCTCCCAATCATGGAAGGCATTCATTACCAAAGTTGTTTTTTTATAAGTGAGCGCTTAATTTTTCAGCGATTACCTCTTTTGGAGCTACACCTACTAATTTGTCTACCACTTCTCCATTCTTAAAAATAAGAACTGTAGGGATATTTCTGATACCATACTGCATAGAGATTTCCTGGTTGTTGTCTACATCTACCTTCCCAACTACTGCTTTACCTTCAAAATCTGATGCTACTTCTTCGATGATTGGTCCTAACGTTCTGCAAGGTCCGCACCATACTGCCCAGAAGTCTACTAATACCGGTTTGTCTGATTTTAAAACCGTATCCTGAAATGAGCTGTCTGTAATTTCTAAAGCCATTTTGTTTCTTTTATTTTAATTAATATTATTTTCTTTTTAATCCTTTATTGGATGTTCAAAATTACGATTTTTAAAGCATAAGACTATCTATGCTCAACATTAGTTTTTTCTATGGTGTAATCGCTTGAAATTTCCTTCAAGGCACTTACTAATGTGTCAATCTCTGCTTTGGTCGTCATATGGCTGAAAGAGATACGTAATGGGGTACAATGATCCATTTCGTCCTCAGAAAGTACCATCATCATTACCATTGAAGGTTTTGAAGCTCCTGATGAGCATGCACTTCCCTGAGAGATTGCAATTCCTTTCATATCCAGCTGAAGTCCTATTAATGGGTTTTTATAAGGTAATAAAGCACTTAAAACCGTATAAAGACTGTTTTCCTTTTCAGCACTCCTTCCGTTGAATTTAATTCCTTCAATTTCGGCAGAAAGTCTTTCAATTGCATAAGTTTTGATATCCTGCATATGATTGGTATATTCATCCATATGATTCAGAGAAAGTTCTAAGGCTTTACCCAGTCCTACGATACCGCAAACATTTTCTGTTCCGGCTCTAAGGCTTCTTTCCTGAGGTCCACCGGTAATAATTCCTTTTAAACCAGTGGCCTTTCTGATAAACGCAAATCCTGCTCCTTTTGGCCCATGAAATTTGTGGGCACTGCATGAAGCAAAGTCTACAGGGATATCGGAGAAATCAAGGTTCATGTGAGCCATTGTTTGTACGGTATCCGAATGGAAAAGCGCATGATGCTCTTTGCACAGCTGGGCAACTTTTTTAAGATCAATTATATTCCCAATTTCGTTATTAGCATGCATTAAGCTTACCAATGTTTTTTTATCTGAAGCTTTTAAAAGTTCTTCTAATTTTGCAAGATCAATATCTCCTTTTTCATTCGGGCGGATGTAGTTTACTTCTACTCCTTTTCTGCTTTTCATATCCAGAATACTTTCAGAAACACATTTGTGTTCCAGAGGAGAACTGATGATTCTTTCTACACCAAGGTGTTCTACTGCGGATTTGATGATCATATTGTTGGATTCTGTTCCGCAGGAAGTGAAAATGATTTCAGCAGGAGTTACATGAAGATAGTCTGCAACCTGTCTTCTTACATTTTCAATAAGGATTTTTGCTTCCTGGCCAAAGCTGTGCGTTGAAGACGGGTTTCCGAAATTCATCTTCATAGTGCCCACCATTGCATCTATAACTTCTTCTGCAAGCGGAGTGGTTGCGGCATTATCTAAATATACTTTATCCATTATTATTTTGAATATTTTAATTCTACGGAGGTAAACTGGTAATCTGCGGGAACAGTGAAAATAATCCAGGGACTGGAGATCATCTGAATTTCCATTCCACCGGAAGGTTCTCCCGCCGGAACTTCTACATACAAAATCTGATTTTTCACAGATGTATTTTTAATTTCATCAATTTTGTGACTTCCCGATCTGAAGGTTCCCAAATTGTATAAAACGACTTTTTTGTTTTTCGGAAATGAAGGATATTTGATGTAAGATTCTTTATCAAGGTCTACAACACCAAAACTTCCTCTGACTCTGTTTCGAAAATCTTTTTCGTCTTTAATGATTGTAAAGCCGGGCACATCGGTTCCTCCCTGAGATTCAGAGACAAGGAGTTCAGTATTTCCCTGCACAGCAGAAGACTTCTGAGATGAAGTGCTTGCACAGCTCATCAGGATTGCTGCACATGCAATTAACAGGCTTTTCATTTTTTACAATTTTATCTCCCAAAATTAGTGAAAAAATTGGTAATGTCCCTCATTTGCCCATTTCAACATTGGCCGATCTCCCGAAGTATCACCAAATGCAATAATTTTATCGTATTTAGAATCGTTGATTTCTTCTTTAATTCGTACCAGTTTTTCTTTCCCGTTGCAGTTTTTCCCCACAAAATTTCCTGTGAAAACACCGTTCTTAAACTCTGCCCGCGTAGAAACGAGTTCCATTTTAAGTGCCTGAGCGAATGGCTTCACCCAGATATCCAAGGAAGCAGTAACCAATAAACTCTGTGTATTGTTATGATCTATATTATTAATAAAGTCAAGTGCATTTTCACGCACAATTTTAGGATAATGTTGTTCAAAAAACAGTTTGGACTTCTGTTCTATTTTTTCCTGAGTCTGCCCTTTTAAAATAGAACCAATAAAGCTTTTTTTCACTTTTTCGGTTTCAGCCAGTTTCAGCTTCAGCAGAATAAAGAGGGGAACGTGTCTTAAAAATTGTATACGGTATTTTGTAGAATCGTAGAATTTGAGATACATAAACATGGTATCTTTATACGTCAGGGTTCCGTCAAAATCAAAACAATACAATTTTTTCATTTCTCTTAAAGCTTTAATTTTTTAAATACAAATTCAGGGATATTCCTGATAATCATCATAATAATACTCCAAACCGGCAAAACATATGCCACGTTTTTCTCCTTTTTGAAGGCTTTATAAATGCAGGCAGCCGCTTGTTTCGGAGTTGCTGTCAGTTTTGGATTTAAAGGCAGACCTTCTGTCATTTTGGTCGCCATAAACCCTGGTTTTATTGTAAGAACGTGTACTTTTTTATCAAAAAGATAGTTTCTCAGACCACTCAAATAGGCTGTAAATGCAGCTTTAGCACTTCCATAGATGAAGTTACTCTGTCTTCCTCTGTCTCCTGCTACTGATGAAAGCCCGATAATAGTTCCTAATCTTCTGCTTTCAAATTTCTGGGCAAAATAGTTCATCACAGGAACCAGTTTTGAATAATTGATATCTATGATACGTTCCGTATTCCTGTTGTCATATAATCCTTCTTCGGTTCCTTCTCCTAAATATCCTACGGCACAAAATAATACATTTGAATTGATATTATCAAATCTGTTGTAATCAATTTCTTTTGTCAGGTCCAGTTCGATGACTTCTGCCTGCTGCAGAAATTTCACATCAATATGTCTTGCAAACCGCTCTGTAGTTTCTTTATTTGAGGTAAATAGATAAATTTTTTCAAACTTTTCTCCCTCCTGGAGTGCTTTTTCCACAAAAGCCTGTGCCACTTCAGATGTGCTTCCCAGAACTATCATTATGAGTTGTTATTTATGATTCTTTTGTGCTGTAAAGACACAAATTTAGGATTTTGAATATTTTTAAGGTAATTGGTGAGCGATGATCTGCTCATGCTGTCTTTGGTAAGATAAATCCTTCCTCCGAATTCCTGTACTATAGCATCAAGCTGATCTACCAGTTTTTTCAGTTTTGAATTCACTTTAAAATCCAGCGCCAGTGTATACCCTTCTACAGGGAATGAGTTGTAAGCATCGGTATTATTTTTTCCAAAAAGCTTTAAAACAGCCAGAAATGATCCGTTTCCACTATTTGCGATCGTTTCAAGGATTCTTTTCATTCCTTCTTTTCCTGTTTCTTTAGGAATTACCATCTGATATTGTATAAAACCGGATTTACCGTAGATTTTGTTCCAGTCATTAATAGCATCCAGCGGATAGAAAAATGTTTCGTAATCAATAAAATTTTTAACTTCTTTCTTAGCCTGCTTTTTATAGTACAGCCAGTTGAATATTTTCACAGTAAGCGCATTCAACACAAACCCTGGAAAATAAAACGGAACTGTAGGGGAAAATTTTTTCTTTAATCTTAAAGGAGTTTTCGAAAAGTTTTGAGGAAGTTCATGTTGAAAAGCATGTTCGCCTCTCATGAGAATACTTCTTCCTATATTTTTTCCTTTCTGAAGACAATCAATCCAGGCAACGGTATATGTCCAGCTTTCACTTTCGTCAAACAGCTTAAAAATTTCATCCAGATTTTCCGCTTTGATACTTTCCTGACGGATGTATGCGGATTCTATATTTTTAAGCTTAAACTTTGCAGTAAGAATGATTCCTGTAAGCCCCATTCCTCCAATAGTAGCCCAAAATTTCTCTGCATTCTCTTCTCTTGAACAGGTAATAATTTCTCCGTTCTCCGTCATCAGTTTAAATTCAATCACATATTCCGAAAAACACCCTTCTGCATGATGATTTTTACCATGAACATCGGAAGCGATAGCACCTCCTACCGATATAAATTTCGTTCCGGGAGTAACATACAGGAAATATCCCTGAGGAATAGCTATTTCCAGAACATCTGAAAGCAGTACTCCGGATTCGCATTCTATAACTCCGTTCAAACGGTCAAAATTGATGAACTTATTTAATTTTTTTGTCGAAAATATAGATTCTCCCAACGAGGCATCTCCATAACATCTTCCGTTTCCCCGGGCAATAATCTCGTTGTGATTGAGTACAAATTCTTTTATTTTTTTGAAACTGTCCTCAGATCTCATTTCTTTTTCCACGATAGGGAAATTGCCCCAGTTGGTAACTTTCTGTGTGAAATTCGGCTTCATTTCTTAAAATAAATTTGAATTAAAAATGCAGCTACCCAAAGTAATAAGGTAACCTGTATATAACGATCTCTGTACACAATTTTCGTAGGAGATTCTGTTCTGTTGTAAACCAGCGTCTGCTGAAGATACCTCAACAATGCAAAAACTACAAAAATAACTGTATAAAAAACCCTTGAATGAAATCTTTCCTGAACTTCCGGCGAGAGGGTAAACATCAGATAACACACAATGGCCAGCGTAATAGAAATAGATAATGCAATGTCTGCAAACTGAACGTTATACCCATCCAATGCACGTCTCGTTTTTCCTGAAACCTGTGCATTGATAAGTTCTCCTCTTCTTTTTCCGATGGCCAGTACAAGTGCCAATACAAATGTTAAAAGAATAGCCCATTGTGAAATACTGATTCCGGTAATATAACCTCCCGCCAATACACGCAGGACAAATCCTATAGCAATAATGAAAATATCAATGATCGGAACATGCTTGAGTCTGAAGGTATAGGCAAGATTCATTACTACATAGAACCCTATGATGGTGGCAAATTTCCAAAGATACTCATGGAAATATATCTGTGTAAAAAATACAAGAGCAATGTCTGTAATGACCAAGCCAATAAGAATTCCTATAGCTTTTGATTTTGAAATGGCTCCACTAGCCAGGGGTCTTCTTCTTTTTTCCGGATGCTTTCTGTCTGCTTCAATATCATTATAATCATTCAGAATATACACAACACTTGCCGCAAGTGAAAATATCACGAATGCAAAAATGCTTTTAACCAGCAGATCTATATTTGTAATATTCCCTGAAAAAAACAGAGGGACAAATACAAACAGGTTTTTCACCCATTGCTCCACACGGAGCAGTTTTAAATATTTCTTCATTTATGTTATTTCAAATGCAAAAATAATAAATTCAAAATTCTTAGCCTAAAAATACAAAAAAAACCGCCGGGGCGGTCTTTTACGAAAATATTTATATAATAAATTAACTATTGCCCTTGTTTGGCATCATTAATCATTTTTTCATTTGCAGTAATGGCAAACTCTACTCTTCTGTTTTTAGCTCTTCCTTCATCAGTATCATTGCTTGCAACCGGCATATTTTTACCTTCACCTTTTGTGAACATTCTGCTTGATGCAATTCCTTTTCCTACTAAATAAGCTTTTACAGCGTCTGCTCTTCTTTGAGAAAGTGCTAAGTTATAAGCATCTTTACCTACGCTGTCTGTATACCCATAGATATTAATATTTGTATCTGGATTTTTAACCAATACGTCACCTAATTTATCAAGGTTAGCCTGTGCTACAGAAGTAAGGTTTGAAGAGTCAAATGCAAAATTAACAATACTTTCATTCATTGTTACTTTAATACCATCTCCTACTCTTTCTACCTGAGCTCCAGGTAATGTTTCTTTAATATCTCTAGCCTGCTTATCCATTTTGTTACCGATAACGTTACCAGCAACACCACCGATAATACCTCCTAATACAGCACCAATAGCTCCGTTTCCTCCTTTTCCTACGTTGTTACCAAGGATCCCTCCCAATACTGCTCCTGAAGCAACACCTACCGCAGTACCTCTTTGTTGGTGATTTGAATTTTGAACCGCTTCACAGCTTGTCAATAATAATGCTGATGACAAGAAAAGGGCTCCTACGTATGTTTTTGTAAATTTCATTTTTTTTGATCTTTTATGTTGATAAATTATTTCATTCCTGCTCTCTGGAAGTTGTAAACTACTTTTACATTACCTCCTTCAAAAGGAACATCCTGCTGAAGTGAAAACTGATCTGTTGTCTGATTGATCAGAGTAAGGCTATACCCTACAGAATTTTGTTTTGCTTTTGTACCTGCAGCAATTTTTTTAAACATAAACGTGTTACCGTCTTTTACTTCAAATTTGATAGGTTGTGTAATTGCAGGGCAATCTCCACCACCGTTTAAAGTATATGCTCCTGTCCAGTTGTTAGGAATTAATCTCCAGTGGCTCCCTACAAAACATTGAGCATCTGCACCTTCGTCAAAAGGTTTGATTTTGTATCCTTTTTCGTAGTCTATGCTTACGATTTGCCAATCTCCTTTCATTTTCAGAAAGTCAGCTCTTTGGTTCTGAGATGTAGCTGCTTTGTTAACAGAGGAACACGACACTGCAAAAAGTGATGTTCCCAACATCCCTGCAAGTAGTAACTTTTTCATTTTGTTGTTTATTATTTTGTTACTATAAAGTTACAAAAAACCGTGCCAAAATTTAAAATAAAAAATAAAAAGTCCGAAAAAATTCGGACTTTTTATGGTTTCTCCTTAAATATAGGGAGATAAATTATTTTTTAACAGCCTTTTTTACGGATTTCGAAGGCTTAGAAGTACCTGCCGGCTTACCTTTATAGAAATTAGTATAAGCGTATTCTGCTGCTTTTTTCAGGTCTATAACTCCGCCAGCCTGTGACTGATCTGTAAAGCCATTTGCAGTGCTTGGATTGCTGCTTTTCACCAGTGCTTCAATGATCTGATAAGGCTTCAGATCTGGCATATAAGCTAATAAAACAGCTGCTCCTCCGGCTACTACAGGAGAAGCCATTGAGGTTCCCTGAAGGTATTTGTATTCGTTTTTAGGAACGGTAGAATAAATTTCTTCTCCTGGAGCGAAAACATTCACCATTTTTTATTATAGTTAGAAAAATCTGCTCTCAAAGCATCATTTTTATTGGTACTTGCTCCTACCACAAGGACATTGCTTACAAATGGTTTTTCATCTGTAATATTTTTAAAATTGGTAGGATATGCCAAATGCTCAGCTACATCTTCATTTTCGTTCCCTGCAGCCTTTACTAAAAGAACACCTTTATCTTCAGCATATTTAAAAGCATCCCAGACAACGTTCTTACCTGGAGAAACAGGTTTTCCGAAGCTCATGTTCAATACTTTTGCCCCATTATCTACTGCATATCTGATTGCATTCGCGACATCTTTATCTCTTTCATCTCCATTTGGAACTGTTCTTACAGACATGATTTTAGCAACTTTTGAGGCTACTCCGTACTGCACTTCTTTTCCTTGTGGAAGTCCTGCAATGATCCCTGCTACGTGAGTTCCGTGCTCTGCATCAGGTCCTTCATAATGGTTATTACCATAGTTCTTTTCAGAGTAGTCATCGTAGTTATCCCCTACAATTTCTTTTCTTGTATCATATGAAAGATCATATTGTTTGGCGGCCGGAGCAAAGTGATCGATAGCCTCTTTCATCTCCTCTTTCATCTTTTTTTCAAACTCAGCAGATGATTTTCCTTTGAATTCCGGACTTTGAGAAATCTGGCCCAAGAACTCCAAAGCAATGGCATCTCTTTGATCTGTAGGAGCTTTAATTGCTGAAATCGTTTCAGCAGTCACAGCCTTACCCCCCAATAATTTTATCATATTAGGAATCAATTCGTTCAGCATAGAATAGGTCTTGAAATTCTGTATAGCCTCGATACTTTTCTTATTAAACATATCTTTGGCCTTCATATACATATCAAATTCGTC
This sequence comes from Chryseobacterium sp. CH21, assembly GCF_004119445.1. Lineage (GTDB taxonomy): Bacteria > Bacteroidota > Bacteroidia > Flavobacteriales > Weeksellaceae > Chryseobacterium. Next base: position 8,659 of record NZ_QICI01000107.1, read on the forward strand.
CTTCATCTGAGCCTGGTTAGCTTTGTTCTTTGCAGAATCGCTGCCTTCAAAAACAGGTTTATATTTGGCAACTACTCTTGTCACTTCCATATTATCGATATCAACATCACCGTTTTTACCTCCTATGAAGTTCCACCCGTGTATATCATCAATATATCCGTTTCCATCATCATCTTTACCATTTCCGGGAACTTCGTTAGGGTTTGACCAAAGATTTTTTACCAATCCAGGGTGATCTACCTGTACTCCGCTATCCAAAACTCCCACCACTACGGTTTTAGGCTTCAGTCCTTTAGATTCTAAGTATTTATAAGCATTTGCTGTATTTACCCCATATACTTTTGAAGTAGTAAAATCTTTATGATACCAAGTCATCAGATCTTTATCTTCGTTTGGATCAATGCTCTTAGCCTTTGCTTCCTGAGCATAAGAGAAACTAAAACCTGCCAGAAAAACTGCAGCTAATAATACCTTTTTCATATGTTGATTTATTTTTTCTGAAGTTATATACAATCGCCTCTTTTGGTTTATTTTCGGATAATTGTTGTTAACAGCGATTTCATAATTAGTATGATTGTTTAATATTTTTTTATATAAGTCAAAGATTCAGGGCCTTTGTTACAAATAAGATCCAAAACTGATAGATCTTCCAAAAACCCGAATTTATCAGAAAAGGTCTGGTAATATTCTTCCATTTGAAATTCTGAAGGAAGTTTTGCCGAAAACTTCTCTCTGAAATTTATACTTTCAGGATTTTTGATATATTCTTCATTCAAAGAGTGTGCCTTTTCTGTTTTCAATATCTGTTGGATCACTTCTATGCCTTTAAGGTTAAAATCCAAAAGGAACTTTTCTTTAAGGTCAAATACTTTTCTGAACTTATCTTCATAATATTCAAAATAAGGAGAGCTTTGGTATGCTGTCTTGATTGATTTCCAATGAAGGGTCCTCCAGTCTTCACGGTAAGAGATTTCTACATCTTTAAATTCTCTTTTTCCGTTATGATTGATAGGAATTATTAACGACAGTTTTCCGTTGGCTCCATAGATGTTTGTTCTGTTTCTATAGGTCTGTTTTGGAAAGTTTTCAAATTGTTCCAATACAATTTCATTCTCAGGGTTCAAAAACACTGAAAACCATGAAATTGGAGGCATATAAAATGCTGGCAATAATACATTCGTCATATTCATAATGCAAAAATGAAGTATTTTTTCAAATACTTCATTCTATTTTAAGTTTAATTTTTCTATTAGTCGTCTTCAGTTTTTTTCTTTCTGAATAGTTTCACGAAATATTCCCATCCGAAGAATAAGATCAGGATCATTGCAGCAATCCACCAGTAAGAGGTTTTGTTGGCTTCTCCTGTATTGGTTGCTTTGAACATTCTCTCCCAGCGGATTTTGAATGGCGCCTGATAAGTAGAGCTACTGTCAGCAAATGCTCCCTGAAGGCTCATCCATGTGAACATTGGTTTACCAACAATATTTTCTTCCGGAACAAAACCAAAGAATCTTGCATCTAATGAAGCGTCTCTATTGTCTCCAACCATCATATAATAATCCTGTTGAATGGTATACTGACTCGCTTCTTTTCCGTTGATGAAGATTTTTCCGTTTTTCTTTTCTAAACTGTTGTGCTCATATTCAGAAATAATCCACTGATAGATTGGAAGTGTTTCCTGATTGATCGCTACCACATCTCCTTTTTTAGGAATCCTTAATGGGCCATACCAATCCTGATTCCAAGGTTTGTTGATCGGGAAGATGGATTGTGTAGTATCAATTTTTGTTTTGGCTTCATCTCTGTAATATACTGCAGCTTCTCCTTTTGGTGAAACTTCTTCTTTCATATCAAGAACCTGAGAAAGTCCTTTAATTTCTTTAGCTGTTTTATCTGTCAACCCCTGAAAAGCATAAAGATATCCTTTATCAGTCTGTAATTCCTGAACTGGTAAAAACCCGTACGTATTATATAAAGAAGGGATATCCAGCTGGCTTCCTGTTGTTACAATATATCTGTGCTGTACTTCCTGATCTCCTAAAACGGTTTCCGGCTTTCCGTTAACGAAAAGTCTTCCGGCTCTCATTTCAAAAGTATCACCTGCTGTAGCTACACATCTTTTTACGTAAGGATCTTTTCTGTCGATCGCTGTGTGTACAGAATCCTGAGGATAGTTGAAAACAACTACATCATTTTTCTGTGGTTTGTTGAACTGCAGAATTCTTGTATAAGGTAATTTTACAGCATCCACATAAGATTTTGGATCGTCTTTAGGATTTCCTTTCTGTCCCGTATCCATGATAGTTCCCTGAAGGAAAGGTATTGCTACCGGACGCATCGGAAGTCTGTAACCATAGCTCCATTTGTTTACAAAAAGGAAGTCACCCACCAATAATGTTCTTTCCATGGATCCTGTAGGAATCCCGAAGGGCTGTGTTACAAAAACGTGGATAATGGTAGCAAAAACTACTGCGAAGGTAATGGAACCAACAAAGGTATCTTTCTTTTTCTCGTTTTTCTCTTCATCTGTAAGGAAGAGATCGTTTGCATTTTCATCTTCTAACTCTACATCTTTAGAATAGTTGATCACTGCCATATAAATAAACGGCAAAATCACTGTAAGAATCTGATCTTTGAAAAGTGTTTTCCCAAACTTTTTCACTAAGTAAAGGTGAAAAACAGACATCATGATTGGCCCTACAATCGGTAGATAAGAAAGGATTGCCCACCATTTCGGATGCTTTGTTTCTTTAAGAATAATAAAATAGTTGTAAAAAGGGATAAAAGCCAATAAAGGGCTATAGCCCATTTTCTTGAACAGTTTCCAAGATGAAATCCCCATCAATACGGATAGTACGAGGACATATACTGTATAAGTTAAAAAATAATTCATAAATTTTTGTGCCTATTCTTATGATATAAATGCTAAAATGATGAGTAATAAATGATAAAAGCAGTCCGCTGTTTACAATTCACTATTCATCATTTTTTGCTTATTGGTCTGCAATTTACAGAATTTGTTACAAATTAAAGCCCCAAAACGTCTTTCATGGCGAAGTTTCCTTTTTTATCTTTAATCCACTCTGCAGCTACTACAGCTCCCAGTGCAAAACCGTTTCTGTTGAATGCGGTATGTTTGATTTCGATTTCGTCTACTTCGCTTCTATAATATACGCTATGAGTTCCCGGTACTTCATCTTCACGTACCGCAAAAATCCCAAGCTGCTTGCCTTCTGTTTCTTCCAGCTTCCAAGCATCGAATTTCGGGTTGTTTTGGATGATTCCTTCTGCAATGGAAATAGCAGTTCCACTTGGAGCATCTTTTTTATGGATGTGGTGAATTTCTTCCAGCTGGCAAGAGTATTCGTCCACATTTTTCATCAGATCTGCCAATTTTTCATTTAAAGCAAAAAATAAATTGACGCCTAAACTAAAGTTGGAACCATATAAGAACGCTGTACCATTATCTACGGCCAGTTTTTCTATTTCAGCTTTTTGATCCAGCCATCCTGTTGTTCCGCAGATCACCGGAATTTTATTTTCAAGACAAGCTTTGATGTTTTCAAATGCCACTTCCGGCAGTGAGAATTCAATCACAACATCCGGATTATTAAGATTTTCAGCAGTTGGGGTTTCCTTCAGACGGGCAACTACTTCATGACCTCTCTTCTGTGCGATCTCATCAATGATCTTACCCATTTTACCATAACCAACTAATGCTATTTTCATATGATCTTTTTATTTTTTAATACTGCACTCAATTTTAAAATGTTTGTGCAAATATGTTGTCTTTTAGAATCTGTAACTTAAACTGAATCCTGTCTTCGGAGCGCTGTACCCATACTGATCCTGAATAACCGATGGTTTAAAAACCAAATCCGGGTCATGACGGCTTTCGTAAAGGTGGGCATCTACTACGGCATCTACAATATTCAGAATATAAATTAATCCTGTGATGGCGATGGCGTAATCCCTTTGTCTTTTGGCTCTGTCCTGGGCATTTCCTAATGCTTTTTTGTCCAGCCATGGGTGGGTGTCTACAAATTCATTAGGGGTACCATTCAGCTTTGCGACGTAATATTCACGGTATTTTTTGTACTGATTGTCATTCCAAACAGCAATTCCTACCCCGGCTCCTACAGCTCCCCAAACAATGGGAATCTTCCAGTATTTTTTGTTGTAAAACTGTCCTAGTCCGGGTAAAACCGCAGAATACAACCCAGCTCTGGTAGGATTCAGTTTTATAGTTTTTCCGGTAGGGCCGTTTGCTTTTTCAAGATCTTCAATGATCTTTGCTTCTGTTTTGCTTGGCTTCAATACACGGGGTTCTTCTTTCGGAGGAACTTCCATCCGAACAGTATCGACAGGTTTTACTTGTGAATAAGCCAGTGCCGCGAAACACAAGAAAAATGTGAAAAATATTTTCTTCATTATTTAATATGAGACAAAATGTATTCCAGCTCTTCTTCATTTTTGAAGTCCAGAACAATTTTACCTTTTTTACCATTTCCGGAAGATTTGATTTCTACTTTTACGTCTAAGATATCAGCGATGGTCTTCTGGGCTTTTTTATAATTATTAGAAAGTTCTACTTTAGCTTTTTTAGCAGCGGGAGACTTTGGGTTTTTCAATGCAGCAGCAGCCTGCTCTGCTTGACGAACATTTAATTTTTCTTTAATGATAAGATCAAACAAAACCTGCTGATCTTCTTCACTTTCAAGACTGATAATGGCTCTTCCGTGTCCTGCAGAAATCTCACCACTTCTGATGGCATTCTGAATATCCGGATTCAATCTTAAGAGTCTGATAGAATTGGTAATGGTACTTCTATCCTTTCCAATTCTTTGGCTTAGATTTTCCTGAGTAAGACCGATTTCCTCTAAAAGCCTGTGATAAGTTAATGCAATTTCGATAGCATCAAGATCTTCTCTCTGGATGTTTTCAACAAGAGCCATCTCAAGAAGTTCCTGATCATTCACCAAACGGATATAGGCAGGAATTGTTGTTAATCCCGCAATTTTAGTTGCTCTGTAACGTCTTTCCCCGGAAATAATTTCAAACTTTTCACCGTCTTTTCTAAGGGTAATCGGCTGGATTACGCCTAAGTTTTTGATTGACTGTGCAAGTTCGTTTAATGCTTTTTCATCAAAATAAGTTCTCGGCTGCGTCGGGTTCGGATAAATATCTTCAAGCGAAACTTCTACAATATTTCCCACAAACTTATCTGCTCCTTCATCAGTAGCTGAATTGATCGTTGCTTTAGATTCTGCGCTTAAAATGGCGCCCAAACCGCGTCCCATAGCTCTTTTTTTGTCCTTCATAGATATAATTGATAAATGATGTTTGATAAGTGATGGCTGGCATTCACTTCATGGCCATTTATTATTAATTTAATTCTTTATTAAGTTTTCATTCTTTAAAAGAACTTCTTCAGCTAACTGAATATACTGAACAGCTCCTTTACTTTCTGCATCATAGTTCAGGATACTTTCTCCAAAACTTGGTGCTTCACTCAGCCTTACGTTTCTGCTGATAATGGTTTCAAAGACCATTTCCGGGAAGTGTAGATTCACTTCTTCCACTACCTGATTGGATAATCTCAATCGGCTGTCGTACATGGTAAGAAGAAGACCTTCAATTCCAAGATCTTTGTTATGAATCTTCTGAACATTTTTAACGGTGTTCAACAATTTTCCAAGTCCTTCTAATGCAAAGTACTCACACTGGATTGGAATAATTACAGAGTCTGCTGCTGTAAGCGCATTTACGGTAATAAGACCTAAACTCGGTGCACAGTCGATGATAATATAATCATAATCGTCTCTTACACTGGCTAGTGCTTTTTTCAGCATATATTCACGATCTTCCTTGTCTACCAATTCAATTTCCGCAGCTACCAGGTCGATATGTGACGGAATAATATCAAGGTTTGGAGTCGCAGTTCTTTTGATACAAACTCTTGTTTCTGCGCTATGCTCCAGCAGATTATATGTAGAATACTGAACATCTTCCACCCCCAGTCCGGATGTAGCATTCGCCTGAGGATCAGCATCAATGATTAATATTTTCTTTTCCAATACTCCTAATGCTGCCGCCAGGTTTACAGCGGTGGTAGTTTTACCAACGCCTCCTTTTTGATTAGCAATACCTATGATTTTTGCCATTATTAGAACTTTAAGTTTCAAAAATACACTTTTTTCTTTGCTCTCGGTGAGTGGGGAAAATCAAAATTGAGTTAAAATATTGTTAATAAGCAATTTAACGATAAAAAAAATTATCCACAAAAAAAAATCTTTGTGGATAACTATTTAAAATTTGTCTTTTCGTATTAATTATCAAATTTCATTGAGATTGGAAATTTGAAATAACTTCTTACGAATTCTCCTTTTTTGTTTTTGGCAGGAATCCATTTCCCTTTGCTTGAGATGTTTTTGATTGTTCTCATTGCCTCACTATTAAAATCGGCGTTGGTTCCATTAGCTTTTACCCCTGAGATCGTTCCGTCCATTTCTACAATAAAGGTAACTGTCGTTTTTACAACGTCTTCTGATTCAAATCCTGAACCATCGAAGTTGTTCATTACTTTATTTCTGAAGGAGTCTATTCCTCCTGCAAAACTAGCTTCTACACCAAGCTCTCCTGATTCTGCAATTTTAGTTTTATCCACTGGATCAGAAATTACTGGCGGCGGCGTGTTAATTACAGGACCTGTTCCTACTGATACGGTTGGAACATTCGGTGTATTAGGTGTTACCGGATCTCCTTTAAAGTTGTTTACAAAGCCTGCTACCGCATCATCTGGTATAGGATCTTTTTTTACATCATCCTTAGCATCACTTGAGGGGGTAGGCACCGTGCTGTCAAACGTTTTTGTGTTTGGAGGAGCAACAGTTTTTACAATCTGCGCAGGCGGATCTTTTGGTTTATTCTCCTCTGGAATAATCATGGGAGGAGGAAGTACAAATCCAACATCAGTAATCACTTCCGGGGTTTTAAATGCAGAAATCACAAACGGTGTAAGAGATACTGCAGCCATTAAACTTGCTCCGATAAAAAGCGCTTTGGTTAATATTCTATCTGATTCGTTTCTTAATACATAGGCACCATAGTCTTTATTGCGGTGCTCGAACAGGACTTCGTTAAAACGAAATTCCTGATTTTGGTTATGTTGTTTCATCACTACTACTATTTAAACTGTTAAAAAATTATGATTATTAGTTTTGTTAGCTCTTATCGATAAGCAATATTGTAATATCAAAACATCTGCCAAAATTTTAGCAAAACAACATAATATTATAAAATTTTATGATAATGTTTAAATTTTAACATTTATAAATAGAAAATTTATACAGATAAACCCTACAGTTTTCATAAAAATAAATAAGAACAGAAAAACGGAAATAACAGAGTAATAACGTAGTAAAGGAGTTATATAAGCATCAAAAGAAGCGCAAGCGGTATTAGTAATCCAAGCGCATTAACAATAATCAGAATAATAGAGCTGATCTTTGTTTTCGAATAGCTTTTGGCGGCAAAATAGATTGCTCCGATGCTAAAAAGCAAACTACAGACAATAAAAAGGATCAGTAAAAAATCTGAACTCACTCTGAATGGCAGTCCTAAATAAACAATCAGTAAAACAGAATATGCCATTGTAAGATATAAACTGATCACTATATTGTTTAAAAAACGCTGGGGTATTTTATTATCTTCCATCATTCTTCTTATTTATATTTTTTTCTACTAAAAACAAAAGTAGATAAAAATTCAAAACCGAAACTCTCTCTTGATTAACTGGGGAATCCATATCAAATTGGAAAAGTAAAACTTTTAAACAAAAAAGAGACCATCTAATGATAGCCTCTCTGTTATTTTATCTCTAAGAATATTAGAATAATTCTTTTCTGATGATGTTCTGACTTCTTTCAGGACCTACAGAAACTAAGTATACATTGATTCCTAAGTATTTTTCAATAAACTCGATGTATTTCTGAGCAGTATCAGGAAGTTCATCGTAGCTTCTTGCTTTCGTAATATCTTCGCTCCAACCTGGTAAATCCTGATAGATTGGTTCGTAGTTGTATAATTTTTCTGTTGAAGAAGTGAAATAATCAATAACTTTTCCGTCTTCAGTTTTGTAATGAGTTACTACTTTCAGGTTCTCAATTCCTGTAAGAACGTCAAGCTTAGTGATTACAAGGTTATTGATACCGTTGATCATACAAGCATGTTTCAAAGAAACAAGGTCTAACCAACCTGTTCTTCTTGGTCTTCCTGTAGTAGCACCGAATTCACCACCGATCTGTCTGATTTTCTCCCCCAGTTCGTTATCCAATTCGGATGGGAAAGGTCCGTTTCCTACTCTTGTACAGTACGCTTTTGCTACACCAATTAAGTTCTGAAGTGAAGTTGGCGGCACACCAGCTCCTGAACAAACACCTCCTGTAGATGGAGAAGATGAAGTTACGTATGGATAAGTTCCGAAATCGATATCAAGCATTAATGCCTGTGCACCTTCGAACAATACGTTTTTACCGTCTCTGATCGCCTCGTTCAGCTCTAATTCAGTATCAACGATTCTGTCCTGAAGCTGTTTTCCGATTGCTAAATATTCGTTGTAGATTTCTTCAACGTCTAAAGTTGGTTTTCCGTAATATTTTTCAAAAAGAGAGTTCTTAACTTTTAAGTTTTTCTCGATTTTGTCTCTTAAAATTTCAGGATTTAAAAGGTCTACCATTCTGATTCCGACTCTTGCAATTTTATCTTCATAACAAGGTCCGATTCCTTTTTTGGTAGTTCCAATCTGAGTCCCTCCGTGTTCCTCTTCACGGTAAGTATCCAAAAGGATGTGGTAAGGCATGATTACATGCGCTCTTCTGCTGATAAAGATATGATCTGTTCTTAAGCCTTTGCTCTCGATCTGACCAACTTCTCTAATAAAAGATTTAGGGTTTACCACTACTCCGTTCGCAATGATACATTTCCCTTTGCATTGAAGAACTCCTGAAGGAAGAAGGTGCAAAACGAATTTCTCTTCACCCACATAAACCGTGTGACCAGCGTTGTCTCCACCCTGGAAACGTACTACATAGTCTGATTTTGCTGATAAAACATCCGTTATTTTTCCTTTGCCTTCATCTCCGTACTGAAGACCTACAACTACATAAGTTGACATATTTTACTTTTGTTTTTAGATTCGTGCAAAATTACTTTTAAAAAAAATGACGACCAAATTATAGAGGATATTTATTTTTAGTTGGGGTGAAAATCATGAGGTTGAATAAATATAATAATTATGTATATTTGATGTTAAACACATATTTAATGAATGATTTTTTAGAAAAAACATCCAAGATAATTCCATTTTTATCAATAGTAATATTATTGAGTAGTATAATAAAAAATTATACTTTTTATTATAATTTTGGCATAAATATAAATGAATATACAGAACTATCAGAATTTCCATTATTATTTATAAATGACCTTTTCTTCTATTTGTTTTTTATATTATCTTTTATATTCTATTTTCCTTTTATCTACATACGGATATATTTTAGACAAAAATTTAATCCAACTGTTTTCACATTTACTCTAACAAAGTATTTAACAAAACTCTCCTTGCCTATACTTGTTTTAATTATAATAGGAATTTGTTTAAAAAATATTCCTTTAGATATAAAAATAGATAATATTGAAACTTATACTGCAATTTTTTTGCATTTCTCCTAATCTATTTAGATAGAGATATAGCTTATTCAAAAAACTATTTTTTTACAATTACCATATCTCTTATGTTAATATTTTCAATGTTAAATGCATTTTCAGAAGTTTCCAAAATAGAAAGAGGTAAAATTAATTATCAAATTTCTTTTATATCTGATAATAAAGAATTTAAAACAAACAAGACACAAATCTATTTAGGAAAAACAAAAAATTTTATCTTTATATACAATAGTAAAACAAAAGAAACTTTGGTATCGAATTTTGATGACATAAAAGATTTTAAAATAAAAAAATTATAACTTTATAACTTTCTATATAAATATTGAATTTCTTTTTTATTACAACAATAAAATGTCCATATCTCCAACCTCAGCGTACCTTCCGTCAAAAATAGACAGCAACTCACAACTTTTCTACACCATCTTTCCTCCGGAAACAGCAAAAGCCACGCTACTCATTGTTCACGGTATGCAGGAGCACAGCGGAAGATATGCAGAGATTGCAGAATATTTTGCCAGTCATGGGATTGCCGTATTGACGTATGATCATTTGGGACACGGAAAATCTGTAAAAGAGAAAAAAGGCATTGGTTTCTTCCAGCTAGAAAAACCAGATGAAAGGCTTGTTGCTGATACAGAAATGATGGCAGATTATCTTGCAGAACAATACCCGGATGTTCCCCATTTTATTTTGGGACATTCTATGGGATCTTTTATTACCCGCTGTCTTCTTCAAAAAGCAAGCACTAAATTTTCCGGAGCTATCATTACAGGGACGGGCGGACCTTTACCCGGGATAGATTTACTCAGAGCTTATTTATCAGCAACCAATGCCATAGCACCTCATCATCGTACTTTCTTGAATTCTGTTTTTACGAGTGTCAATAACAAGCATTTTAAAAAGGATAAAGATTTCAGTGATACCAGCTGGCTGAGTATCAATACAAAAAATAGAAAGGCTTTTGAGCAGGATGAACTTTGCGGAATTCCTTTTACTCATAATGCTTTTTATACTTTATTCACGATTTATAAAAAAGCCACTGCAAGAAACTGGGCTTCCTCTATTTCCCAATCATTTCCTTTTTTATTTATAAGCGGGCAGAATGATCCGATTGGTGATTTTGGAAAAGGTGTCATGCATACAGTAAATCATTTAAAAGCTGACGGTTTCCAGCATGTAGACGTAAAAATCTATCCGGAAATGCGCCATGAGATTTTGAATGAAGAAATAAGAGAAGAGGTTTTGAATGGAATTTATAATTGGATTTTAGAATATTAAAAAGTTCGCTGACTGTACATATTTTATCAACTAATCAAAGGAATTCCTATTTTAGGACACTGAAAAAATAAAATCAATCACCGTGACCATAGAAGAACTTATAAAAGATAAGGCTGTAAAATCAAAGGAAAAAGTAGACATCATAAGCAAATGGATTATTAATGCTTCTTTACCGACCGATGAACTGATTGCTTTCGCTGAAAAATCAAAAGATCCTGTAAAAGCAACCTGCATTGAAGCCTTGGAATATGCTACAAAGCAGAATCCCAATCTGGCTGATGAAACCGTATTTTCATTTGTTACCCAAACGCTTACTGAAAAAGCACCCAGAATAAAATGGGAAAGCGCCAAAGTAGTAGGCAACACCGCCCATTTATTTCCTGAAAATCTGGATCAAGTCATCACCAATCTGCTAAGCAATACGGAGCATGAAGGAACTGTAGTACGGTGGAGTGCAGCATTTGCATTAGGTGAAATTCTGAAATTGAAAACCAGTCATAATACAACTCTTCTTCCTGCTCTTGAAAGTATCAGTAAAAAGGAAGAGAAAAACAGTATTAAAAAGATTTATCTGGATGCGATTAAGAAAACGAAGAAATAATCTTTTTAATTCATAGAAAATAAAAACCTGGAAATCAATTTCCAGGTTTTTTATGATAAGGAATTTTGTTTATTTGGATTAGACGGTCTAAAGCCCGCCCCTATTGAATATTTCCAACATTATACATTAGCAGAAAATAAGCAATTAACATCCCGCGGAAACCTCGTCATATTTAGATTCCTGCGGAATGACAAAGGATGAATATAGTTCTTAATCCAACAAAACTTCACTATTCACTCCAATCTCTTCAAGAAAAACTTCATCATGGGAAATCACCAGCAAGGTTCCATGATAATCTTTGATAGAATTGGTGAGAATTTCTACATTCTGAAGATCAAGATTATTGGTTGGTTCATCGAGAATGATCATATCCGGAGCTTTATTGCTGATGGAAAGTCCGCAAAGAAGTAACCGTAAACGCTCTCCGCCACTCAGCATACCACATTTCTTGTCCCAGGTGTCTTTCCAAAATAAAAATCTTGATAATAATGTTTTCACTTCGGATTCCTGCATTGAACTGTCATTAAAAGTCTGTACAAAGTCATAAATCGTTAAGTCATTATCAATCAGAGAATATTCCTGATCAATATAAATACTGTTGAATACTGCCCTATTGATTTTTCCTTCTGAAGGTTCAATTTTTCCCAGCAGAAGCTTTATCAATGTCGTTTTACCGGAACCGTTTGAACCCTTAATGGAGATTCGATCTCCGCTTCTTAACTCAAGACTGAGGTTTGCTTTCCAGAGGTTTTGCCTTCCATAATTAAAATTAATATTCTCAGCAGTGACAAGAATTTTCCCAGAATGCAGACTGGAATCATTAAAATTGACTTTCATCTGATCGGAATTCTTTAAAGAGGAGCGCAAGTCTCTCAGATCACCTGAAATTCCACTGATTTTCTCAGCATGTACCCCTTTAAGTTTTGAACTGTTTTTTCAGCATTATTCCGAAGGGTATTCATCATAATTCTGGCTACTCCGGATTTTTCCTGCTTCCCTTTACCTCTTGCATCCAGCTTTTGCTTTCGTTCCAATGTTTCCCGTTCTTTTTCTTTTGCTTTTTTCAGAGCCCGCTCTTTGGAGTGAATATCATTCTGCAAAGCTTCCTCCTCCACTTCTTTCTGTTCTGCATAAAAATCATAGTTTCCACCATAGGTTGCAATTCCCTGATTGCTTAATTCAAATATGGATTCCACAAGATTGAGGAAAGTACGGTCGTGGCTTACAATAACAACTGTTGCATCTGTTTTGTCAATAAGATCATACAAGAGTTTTCTTCCTTCCTTATCCAGATGATTGGTCGGCTCATCCAATATGATTATATCAGGCTGGTTAATCTGAATTCCGGCAAGAAAAACTTTGGTCTTTTGCCCTCCACTTAAGCCTTCCAGTTTTTGAGTCAATTCAAAACTGTCGAGTCCCCAATGTACCAATGCATGCTGACATCGTTCTTCAATATCCCAGTCGTCATTGAGTATTTCAAAATACATTTCATCCACCTCTCCACTGATAATTTTTTGGAGGGCATGTAATTTCTGGTCAATTTTCAGACACTCAGCAATGGTAAGGTGATTAAAATTCCCGAACATCTGAGGCACATAAAAAATATCACCCTGAATCGTAATATTGCCGTTGAGAGGCTGCATTTCGCCCGCAATTATTTTCAATAGGGTTGATTTCCCCATACCGTTACTCCCTACCAGAGCAGATTTTGTATGAGACTGTATTGTTAAATTGATATGATTGAATAGAAGATTTCCTCCCGGAAACCCAAAAGACATATTTTGCAGTAAAATCATGATTTCTTTCTTAATAATGGTTGAACACCAGCAACATCTTTGTTACCGTTTTATTGAATCTGAAAGAAATGATATCCTACATGTCCGTATTGTTGGGTTTTGAAGGAACAAAGATACTCATTTTTCGGAATATTCATTTTTCATCAATGATCAAGACATTTATCATCCTTTTTCTTCTGCTCCATTTCAAACACCTGTTTATTTTTAATCATTTCCAGAATGCTATTTTGAGGCTATATCATTCTATCTGGATAAAAAGCTTCTCCTTATTATTATTTAAACAGACTTCATCATGCTATTCAATTCTACCACTACAAAACCCATAAACTTTCAAACTGATAAAAACAGGAAAGTATTTTAATCAAAAATCCGTAACTTTGCCAACTACTAAAAATTTTATGGAAAGCATTAAAGTTCACGACAAAACTTTCGTTCCTTATTTAAAGGATGCCGAAATTCAGGAAATTGTAAAAGAGACAGCGTTAAGAATTTATGAAGATTACAAGGATGAAGTTCCTGTTTTCATTGGAGTATTAAATGGAGTGGTGATGTTCTTCTCAGATCTTTTAAAATATTACCCGGGGGAATGCGAAATTGCCTTCATTCAAATGAGTTCTTATGTAGGAACAGAATCTACAGGGATTGTTTATCAGAAAATGGAGCTTACTAAAGAAGTGAAAGACCGTCATATTATTCTTGTAGAAGATATCGTAGATACAGGAAATACGGTTGAAAGTCTTTTCAAATATTTCAAAGAAACACAACGTCCTAAATCTATAAAACTGGCTAGTTTCTTATTGAAACCTGAGATTTACAAGAAAGATTTCAAACTGGATTATATCGGAAAAGAAATCCCCAACAAGTTTGTACTTGGATACGGACTGGATTATGATGAGTTAGGAAGAAACCTACCGAATTTATATCAGTTGGAAGACGGACAAATCAACCATTAAATGCTGTTGGCTATTAGCTGATAGCTTTTAGCTTAAAAATTATATAAAGAAATAAATTTAATAATAACTTAAAAAAGCTGAAAGCAAAAAAGCAAGCCGCCAAAAGCCACGAGCCAGAAGCAAAAATGCCCATTGCTGGAAGCGTATCAACATTATGATAAACATTGTTCTGTTCGGCCCTCCAGGAAGTGGAAAAGGAACACAAGCTCAGAATCTAATCGAGAAATTCAATTTAAAACAGGTTTCAACAGGTGATCTTTTCAGATACAATATGAAAAACGACACTGAACTTGGAAAACTGGCTAAGTCATACATCGATAAGGGAGAATTGGTTCCGGATCAGGTAACAACAGATATGCTGATCGACGAGATCAAAAAACCTACTGATACCAATGGTTTTATTTTTGACGGATATCCAAGAACAACTGCTCAGACAGAAGCTTTGGAAACAATCGTTAAAGAAGTATTGAATGACGATATTGACATCTGTCTTTCATTGGTAGTAGAGGACAAAATTTTGGTTGAAAGACTTCTGAAAAGAGGAGAAACCAGCGGAAGATCAGACGACAGCAATGTAGAGATCATCGAAAACAGAATTAAAGAATATTATACCAAAACAGCAGAAGTTGCCGAGCTTTATAAGCAGCAGGGTAAATATGTAGAGGTAAACGGTGTTGGAGAAATTGATGAGATTTCCCAAAAACTTTTCGCTGAGGTAGAGAAAATTAAATAATCGGGATACGGGTGCGGGATACGAAATTTCGTCCCGTAGCCTGCAACTCGCAACACAAACTATATGTCTAACTTTGTAGATTACGTAAAAATCCATTGTAAAAGCGGACACGGAGGTGCTGGTTCTGCCCACCTTCGCCGTGAAAAGTATATTCCTAAAGGAGGTCCTGACGGAGGTGACGGAGGTCGTGGCGGACACGTCATTATGAGAGGAAATGCTAATGAATGGACTTTACTTCCCCTTCGATATACCCGTCACATAAAAGCAGAACGAGGTGAAAACGGAGCAAAAAACCAGCTGACCGGAGCTGACGGTTCTGATATTTATATCGATGTTCCTATTGGGACTATCGCTAAAAATGAAGATGGTGAAATTATCGGAGAAATCCTTGAAGACAAGCAGGAAATCATTTTGATGCAGGGTGGAAAAGGTGGAAAAGGAAACGAACATTTCAAATCCTCTACCAACCAGACGCCAAGATATGCTCAACCCGGAATGGATGGTGAAGAAGGCTATGTGGTCTTCGAACTTAAAATTTTGGCGGATGTAGGACTTGTTGGATTTCCGAATGCTGGAAAATCTACACTTTTAGCTTCTGTTTCTGCAGCAAAACCAAAAATTGCCAATTACGCTTTTACCACTTTGACTCCTAACCTTGGAATTGTAGATTACAGGAATTACAAATCTTTTGTAATGGCTGATATTCCGGGAATTATTGAAGGAGCCGCAGAAGGAAAAGGCTTAGGACACAGATTCCTGAGACATATTGAAAGAAACTCTATTCTTTTATTTTTAATTCCGGCTGATTCTGAAAATCATTTCCAGGAATTTAAAATTCTTGAGAATGAATTAAAAGAATACAATCCCGAACTTCTGGATAAAGATTTCATTATTTCCGTTTCAAAATCTGATCTTTTGGATGATGAACTGAAAAAGGAAATTTCAGCAGAATTTCCGGAAAACAAACAACCATTGTTCTTCTCAGGTGTTACCGGAGAAGGCCTTATGGAACTGAAAGACGCAATCTGGAAACAATTGCACGGATAGAAACACATTGATTCATCAGTTTTATTTTGAAAATAGAACTGCATCATAAAAACAGCTTCAGAGAAAATCTGAGGCTTTTTTTATAAAAATAACCCTATTTTTCTAGATAATATTTAAACCATTAAGAAGAATTGAAGAAGTAAAGAGAACCAGGAATGGACTAAAGTAAAGTAGCTTGTAATTAGCTTTTAATTTAAATAAGTTTTTAAAATAAAAGATGGCTGCTCCTATCCGGGTGGTCATTTTTTATAATAAATAAGCATTAAAAAGAGGAATCAAATTCTTAATTTTTTTTAGACTACCTTTGCAGAATGTAATTCTTTCAGACTGAAGGAATTTTTATTTAAATTTTAAAATAATTCATTTGAATTTTACAGACTTAAACTTAATAGAACCTATTGCAAAAGCAATCCAGGAGCAGGGATACACGACTCCTACTCCCATTCAGGAAAGATCTATTCCTGATATCTTAGAAGGCAGAGATTTTTTAGGTTGTGCGCAGACAGGAACAGGAAAGACCGCTGCTTTTTCCATCCCTATTCTACAGAATTTATCCAAAAATAAAATTCCCAATAAACATATAAAAGCATTAATCCTTACTCCAACCAGAGAACTGGCTATTCAGATTGAGGAAAACATTAATGCGTACGGTAAATATCTTCCATTAAAACAACTTGTTATTTTTGGAGGGGTAAAACAAGGAAACCAGGAGGCTGCTTTGAGAAAAGGCGTTGATATTCTGGTAGCAACACCGGGAAGACTTCTGGACTTTATTGCCCAGGGAATCATCAGCCTGAAAAACCTTGAGATTTTTGTTCTTGATGAGGCAGACAGAATGCTGGATATGGGCTTTGTACATGATGTAAAAAGAATCATTAAACTTTTACCTCAGAGAAGACAGACTTTATTCTTTTCAGCAACAATGCCCGGAGAAATTCAGAAGCTGGCTAATTCTATCCTAAATAATCCTGTGAAAGTGGAAGTAACACCTGTATCTTCTACCGCAGATACCATTAAACAATCTGTTTATTTTGTAGAAAAAGACAACAAACTGAATTTGCTTTCTCACATTCTTCAGAATGATATTGCAGATTCTGTTTTAGTTTTTGCAAGAACAAAGCACGGTGCTGATAAAATCGCCAGAAAACTTCAGAAAGACAGCATTTCTGCAGAAGCTATTCATGGTAATAAATCTCAGAATGCGAGACAAAATGCTTTGAATAACTTTAAATCCGGGAAAACAAGAGTTCTTGTAGCCACTGATATTGCGGCAAGAGGAATTGATATTGACGAATTGAAATTCGTGATCAATTTTGAGCTTTCCGATGTTTCTGAAACGTATGTACACAGAATCGGAAGAACAGGAAGAGCAGGAGCAGAAGGAACATCTATTTCTTTTGTAGACGGACTAGATCTTCTGAACCTGAAGAATACTGAAAAACTGATCGGAAAGAAAATTCCGGTAATCAAAGACCATCCGTTCCATACTGATGATCTTGTTGCCCAAAAAAGAGATTCTAACAACAAACCTGTAGCTGCAGGTGGTGGAAAACCCAAAACAGCAGGTAACGGCAATAATTCAAGGCCGAATAACAACAACCGTAAAAAACCTGCTGCAGGAGCTTCGACAGGATTTAAAAAACCTAAGAACAAAAATTTCACAAGAAAGAAATAAAAAACAAACCCCTTTTCAAAATTTGGAAAGGGGTTTTTATTTATCTTAAAATTAAAGTTTTAATAGAGTTTGGAAGCTGGGAGTTGGAAGAGGGAAGTTATTGAGGTTATAACAATAACTGCCAGAAATTATAAGACTAACAGTACCTCCTGCTTCTCACTTCCTACATCCATCCGCTTTACTTAAAAAAAGATTCTTTGCATTCTCTGTAGTAATGCGGTCTATTTCGGAGAAATCTTTTCCATAGATATTCACCAGCTTACCGGCAACCAGATCCAGATAAGAGCTTTCATTTCTTTTTCCTCTGTGGGGAACCGGAGCCAGATAAGGTGAATCTGTTTCCAGAACAATTTTGTCCAAAGGAATTTCGTTCAGGAACTGATCTATTTTCCCATTTTTAAAGGTTACTACTCCACCGATTCCTAAAATGAAATTAAGATCAATAGCATGCTGTGCCTGTTCCAGATTTCCTGAAAAACAATGGAAGATTCCTCTCAGTTTTGGATGTTTTTTTCTTTCTAACACCTCGAATGTTTCATCAAAGCTTTCTCTTGTATGAATCACGATGGGCAGATCTTTTTCTATCGCCCAGTCAATCTGCTGTTCAAAAGCTTTCATCTGAATATCCAGTGTCGTTTTATCCCAATACAAGTCAATTCCGATCTCTCCTATTGCTGGAAAGTGTCTTTGATCAAGATAATTTTTTACAATTTCAAGTTCTTTTTCCCACGATTCTGGTTTTACATAACAAGGATGTAATCCCATCATTGAAAAAATCTGTCCCGGGTACTCTGTTTCCAGCTGCAGCATTTTTTCATGAGATTCTGAGTCGATGGCAGGAAGATAGAATTCTGTAATCCCTTTATCTAAAGCTCTCTGAACAGTTTCTTTTCTGTCTTCATCAAATTCTTCTGCGTATAGATGTGTATGTGTATCAATCATTTTATTTAAAATTTCAATAGATCTTCGTAAGGGTTTTCAAGTCCCAGCAACATTCCGAAAGCGGGTTCTGTTTTTATTCCCTGTTTTTTAAGTTCTATTATCTTTTGTTTAAATTTTTCTCCTTTTTCCTGTAATATTTTGTATTCGGCAACCATATGAAGGTATGCATTCTGCTGTGTCGTAGGTTTATTCTGTCCGAAAATCTCGATGGGAAAACCTTCAAGCATAAAATTTAAGGTAATACATTTCTCCCCGTTTACAATAGGATATTCCACTTCTGCATCATGAGAAATAAGCTGACTAAATAGTAAATCATCCAGAAAGTCCTGCTTATATTTTAAATCTACTTCGAAAATAATATCCAGATCGCTTCCTTTGATGTCAATTTCTATAGGAACTGTTCCTGCTAAAATGGGAGAATAATCCTTCATTTTCTCCAAAACCTGGTATTTTGTAAGGATTTCGTAGGCTTTTTTCTGCCTATCATTTCCGTTTTGCAGATAATCTATTCTGGTAAAATCGATCATTTAAAATATTTTATGTTTTACCTTTTTACGCTGCATTTCAATTCTTTGATCCAGCTTTTCTCTGAATTCTATAAATTTCGGATCTTTCTTATCACTCGTTTTATGTTCCAGAGCTCTGATAATTTTAAAATTTTCTTTGATAAAATCCTGAGTTTCTTCTGAAAAATAAGATTTTCCGAATTTTTCAAAAATATAATTGACCGCCTGCGTACTGGGATGAATCATATCTTCTTTGTAAAAACGATAATCCCGAAGATCATCCATCAATATCTCATAGACAGGCAGATAATGACAGTCTTCAAACATGGAAATAGATTCATGAATCGCTGTGATCAGTTTGGATTTGCTTAACTGATTTTCTACCATTCCGTCTTTTGTATGTCTTACAGGTGAAACGGTAAACAGGATTTGTATTCCTTCTTTACAAATATCTTTAAGGTCAAGAATCGTCTGGTAAATTGAACTGGTAAGCTCCTGATGGGAAAGCAGTCTTTTTTCAAAAAACTTTTGCGGAATTTTGTGACAGTTGGCTACCAGTTTTTTCTTGGGAAGAAATTCATAGATAAATGAAGATCCGTAGGTGATAATGATCCAATCAGCTTCCTGAAGAAAGGCATTTCCAGCTTCAATAGCTCCATTAATCTTATCTAAGGTCTGATGAATATAACGGGTATCAAAACTGGTGTGGTGATCCAAAGAAATATATTCTTCGTTATAAGTAATCAGTTCCTCTTCTTCATAAAATGCAGAATCATGCAATCTATTGACTGCATTATTGATAGAAAAAGGATTAAAAATAGTCCCAAAAGGATTATTGAGGGTCTGAAGTTGTCCGTCTTGCAATAAATCCGTCATCTCAGAAGCAAAACATGAACCTATTGAAAATATTCTATCTTCAATTTCAATCTTCTTTTCTGATGCGGGAATGTCAACTTCTGTTCTGAATTTCATTATATAAGGATTAGGTTGCAGGAAATAGGTTGCAGGTAAATTGCTACCTGCCACCTACCCTCTGCTACCTATATTAGCTTTCTCTTCTCAACAAATAATTGGCCAGTTCGATAAAAGGTTTTTTCTTTTCTTCCGGAACATCTATTTTCTGAAGATAGCTCTGTCCGATTTCATTATGTTTTTCAATCAGGCGTAATGCTTTTTCATCCACTTTTGTTCTTCTGAAAATCTTTTCTACTCCATATACTTTATCAACATTTTCAGTCTTTTTAGAATACCAGTAATCCAGTTCTTTTCTTTCTTCATCGGTAGCATGTTCTCTTGCTAACAGATACAGAACGGTTTTTTTGTTTTCGTAAATATCTCCGGCATGTTTTTTCCCAAACTGTGCCTGATCTCCGAATACATCAAGATAATCATCCATGATCTGAAATGCAATTCCGATATGTTTTCCGAAGTTGAAAATAGCTTTAGCATCTTTAAAATCAGCTCTTGCAATTAAAGCTCCGATTTCAAATGAAGAAGCACTTAAAACTCCGGTTTTATAAGTAATCATTCTGATATAATCATCAAAAGTAACGTCCTTTTGAGTTTCAAAATTGATATCATATTGCTGTCCTTCACAAAGCAGAAGTCCAGTATGGGTAAATATTCTGATACAGGCTTTGAAAATTTCAGGTTCAAGATCCTCAAAGAATTTATAGGCTTTCAGCATCAGTCCATCTCCAGAAAGAATTCCTACGTTAAGACCATGCAAAGTATGAATGGTAGGCTTGTTTCGTCTTAGTGGAGCTTCATCCATAATATCATCATGGATCAGCGTGAAGTTATGGAAAAACTCGATAGCCAATGCTGGTTTGATTGCCTGTTTCAGATCTCCTCCGAACATATCACATGCCATTAGCACCATAATGGGACGAAGACGTTTTCCACCATGGGAAATAATATAATTCATCGGATCATAGAGCTCCGAAGGTTTATCTTTAAAAGTATATTTAGTGATGGCATCTGCAACAATCTGCTGGTATCTGTCTAAAAATTCCATAAAATCTTATAATTTGAACAAAAATACGATTTTTCAAGGCTTTATAAAACAAAAAACTTTGTCCGTTTGGACAAAGTTTATATAAATATATGATTTGTTTTTTAGAAAAGGAAGGTTACCACAAGATAGGTAATTGCTGCTACTATTGCAGAGATTGGAATGGTTAGAACCCAAGCCCAAAGTAAGCTTACCGTAATCCCCCATCTTACTGCGGAAATTCTTTTCGTTAATCCTACCCCGATAATAGAACCTGTAATCGTGTGTGTAGTAGATACCGGAATACCAAAGTGGTCTGTGATGAATAACGTAATAGCTCCTGCAGTTTCTGCACTCACTCCTTCTAGTGAAGTTACTTTCGTAATCTTGGTACCCATTGTTTTGATGATCTTCCAACCACCACTCATTGTCCCTAAGGCAATAGCAATAAACGAAACCAAAGGAACCCAGATATAGTGCTGTGCAAAATAATCAAAACGTTCTGCTGAAGGAATATTCAGATATTGTGCATCCTGAAGCATATTAACGTGATAATAAATTACTGCTGCCCCAATGATCCCCATTACTTTCTGAGCATCATTCAAACCATGTCCCAAGCTGAATAGGGCTGATGAAGCCAGCTGTAATCTTTTGAAAGATTTATCTGCTTTGTGAGGGTTTGATTTTTTATAAAGGTGTACAATAATCAGTGTAATGATGATCGAGATAATCATCCCTATGATCGGTGCCATGAAAATGAACAGGAAAATAGGAATTACTTTATCAAACTTTACAACCCCCTGATGTGTTACCTGGCCGAAAGCTTCTTTAATGGTTTCCCACATCCCAAGCTCTGGCTGTGCAGCAGCTACATCATGATAATCCATCATGAAAGCATGCATAAGAGCAGCTCCTAAGAAACCTCCAATCAATGTATGTGACGATGATGAAGGGATCCCGAACCACCATGTCAAAAGGTTCCAGGCAATAGCAGCTATAAGGCCGGAAAATATAACTTCAAGCGTGATAAAATTCTCATTAACTGTTTTGGCAATTGTATTACCAATTTTGAATTCTCCAATAATGTAAGCAGCAATAAAGAAAGCCGCAAAGTTCCAAAGCGCCGCCCAAAGTACAGCCTGGAATGGAGTTAAAACTTTTGTAGAAACTATAGTTGCAATTGAGTTGGCTGCATCATGGAAACCATTGATATAATCGAAGATCAGGGCCAACGCAATAATAACTACAAGTAAAATCGGAAATTCCATTTTTTGCTATGTATTAGGCGTATTTAATCATGATGTTCTCAATTGTATTGGCAACGTCTTCTGCTTTGTCCGTTACAATTTCAAGGTAGTTCAATACAGATGAAACTTTAATAATGTTGATCGCATCATTGGTTTCAAATAATTCTACCATTGAGTTGGAAAGCAAATCGTCAGCAATGTTCTCAATAGAGTTCACCTTAATACAAGCTTCTTTCACCTGTTCCATATTTTTGAACCCTTTAAGGTTTTTCATCGCATTCTGAATTTCAAGACATGCTTTGTGGATCAATAAAGAGAAGTCTGAATAAGCCTTCATCTCTGGTGATTTGTACAGGAAAATATATTTTGTGGAAGCGTAGATATAATCAGCGATATCATCCAGTCCTGTTGCCAATGTGTGGATATCCTCACGGTCAAAAGGTGTAATGAAGTTTTTCCCTAATTCTACGAAAATTTCGTGAGTAAGTTCATCGTTCTTGTGTTCGAAGTCGCTCATTTTCTTCAACATTGAATCGTCATTAAGATCGAAATCTTTGATTCCTGTGTTGAATTCTTCTGACATTGCAACTAGATTTTCAGTTACTTTTTCGAAAAGTACGAAGAAGATTTTATCCTTTGGTTGAAAAGCGTGGAAAATATTACCAATTCCCATTTTTTAGTATTTATAATTCGTGTGCAAATTTCTTAAAAAAGGATCGCACGTGAAACTATATGACATTAAGTTTTGTTAACATTCGCTTAACTACTGATTATCAAATAAAAAAACCGGCTTTAAGGCCGGTTTTGTATAGTAATTTATGAGAATTAGTTTGCTACTTCAGCTCTCATATCTTTTCCTTTGAATTTCATCGATTGAATATTGCTCAAGACATTGTCTTTAAACGATTTTTCAACTTCGAAGAAAGAGAATTTCTCAAGGATTTCGATGTCACCAATTTCAGCTCTTTTTTTGGTTTTTCCACCAGCAGTAGCTTTATTGATAATATCTAAAACATCAAGCTTCTTCAATTGGTCTTTTTTCCCAAGATTGAAGAAGAATCTTACCATGTTTTCGTCTTTTCTTCTTGGTTTTCCACCACGATCTCTGTCTCTTCCACGATCTCCTCTATCTCTGTCACGACCTCTGTCTCTATCTCTATCACGTCCACGGTCTCTTCTTGAGTAGTCATCGTCTCTGCTGCTTAACTTCTGCTCTGCAAGGTCATGCTTATCTTTGTAATATAAAGCAAGATCTTTCAGCTGGAACTGTAGCAACTGGTGCACCAATTCTTCTTTTGTAAAGTTGCTTAGATCCGGGATCAGGCTATCATCAAATTCGAAAAGATCCTCGTGCTCCGTCAATAATTTTTCGAATACACCTCCTACCTGAGCTTTGATAATATCATCACCTGTAGGAATAAATCTTTCGTTAATTTCAATTTTCGTTGCAGATTTGATCTGCTTTAGTTTTCTGCTTTCTTCAGGCTTTATTAAAGCCATAGAAATACCGTCTTTCCCAGCTCTACCTGTTCTTCCGCTTCTGTGAACGAATACTTCAGGATCATCTGGTAAAGAGAAGTGAATAACGTGAGTCAGAGAGTTTACATCCAATCCTCTTGCTGCAACGTCTGTCGCTACAAGAATATCAATGTTTTTCAGTCTGAATTTCTTCATTACCGTATCTCTCTGCGCCTGAGAAAGATCACCATGAAGAGCATCAGCTGCATACCCGTTCTGCATTAAGAAATCAGCTACTTCCTGAGTTTCCATTCTCGTTCTGCAGAAGATGATGGAATACTGGTTAGGGTTAGCATCAATTAATCTTTTTAATGCTTCTTTTTTCTGACGGTATCCTACTACATAGTATTCGTGAGTAATGTTCTTCTTCACTTCGTTGATAGAACCTACTGAAATACGGTGTGGTTTTGTAAGATAATTTTTGGAAATTCTTTCCACTTCTTTATTCATCGTTGCAGAGAATAAGAAAGTTTGTTTTGTTTCCGGAGTTTCGCTTAGAATGGTTTCCAATTCATCTTTGAATCCCATAGAAAGCATTTCATCAGCCTCGTCTAATACTAACCAATGAATAGCAGAAAAATCTAATGCTTTTCTGTTGATAAGATCAATTACTCTACCTGGAGTTCCCACAATAATCTGTGGCTTATCCTTCAAAGATCTCATCTGCTCTACGATACTACTTCCACCATAAACCGCAGTAGTTTTGATGTCTTTCATATACTTAGAGTAATTCTTTATGTCCTTCGAAATCTGAAGACATAATTCCCGTGTCGGACAAAGCACCAATAATTGGATTTTGCGACTCGTATCGTCAATCATATCCAAAATCGGAAGCGAAAACGCTGCTGTTTTGCCTGTCCCTGTCTGCGCAAGTGCGATCAAGTCGCGAATATCTGAAAGAATAAAAGGGATAGTCTGTTTTTGGATTTCTGTTGGGCTTTCGTAACCCAGTTCGCCAATTGCCTTAAGGATATCAGGACTTAAATTGGTTTCCGTAAATAAATTCATTAACTATTTTAAAATTTTTGCAAAGATACAACAAATATTTGATTT
The DNA here is from genome assembly GCF_004119445.1 of Chryseobacterium sp. CH21. Taxonomy (GTDB): domain Bacteria; phylum Bacteroidota; class Bacteroidia; order Flavobacteriales; family Weeksellaceae; genus Chryseobacterium. Next base: position 33,730 of record NZ_QICI01000107.1, read on the forward strand.
GTTTTTGAATAAATTTTTAAATATCCAAACTTAAATTCACAATCCTTTAATATATTTTTAATTTTTGGAAAATTAAATCCAAAAAACAAGCTTTAGGTTAAATAGTTGTTAAACATTATTTTTTTTATTAAATTGGATTGATTTTTTCTGTGATATTTATGAATTTTCAAAAATAAAGCCATGAAAAGCAAATTTTTCTTTTTGATATTCTCATGCATAGTAATTAAAATATTTGCCCAAACATCCCATTATCCGTCCGCCTGGACTCTGGAAAATTGCATCGAATATGCAAAGGAAAATAATATTTCTATTAATTCTCTGCGGCTTTCAAAAAATTCTGCCCAACAGGATCTTCTTCAGGCAAAAGATGCAAAATACCCCAACATAAGCGGAACTGTTTCCCAGGGACTTTTTGCACTTAATGGAAGTGACGGCCTTCATATGACTGGCGCCCAATCTCAAAGTATAGGAGCTAGTTCCTCTATAACGCTTTATCATGCCAACTACATTAAAAATAATGAAGTTTCAAAAAACCTTCTGGTTCAGATGGCCGATCTGTCTGTACAAGAATCTGAAAACAATATCACCTTGAATATCACTCAGGCCTATCTCAATATCCTGATGAACCAGGAAAATATCATTTCTCTTGAAAATGTTCTGAAAACGACACAGACTCAATTAAAACAAGGTGATCAGCTATATAAGGCCGGAAGCCTTTCAAAATTAAATTATCTCCAGATTCAGTCGCAGGTTGCCCAGGATCAGTACAACCTTATAGCCGCTCAAAACAACCTACGGACCAATACGGTAAATTTAAAACAAATCCTTCAGCTTCCTACTGGTTACGATTTTCAAATTGTAAAACCTGACAGCATTATTGTAGATGACCAGCTGAAACCTTTACAGGATGTTCAAAATCTGGCACAAAATCAACGTCCGGAAATAAAATACAGTGAACTGAATGTAGAAAACTCAAACACCAATCTTAAAATGGCTAAAGCATCGATCCAGCCTACTTTAAGTCTGGTGGGAAATATTTCCACCAATTATGCCAACGGAAACGGAAATTATTTTAATCAGCTGGGAAACAATTTTTACATGCCCATCGGATTGAGTCTTGGAATTCCGATTTATAACAACAGAATCTATAAAACACAGATTGAAAAGTCAAAAATCAATATTGAACAGGCCAATCTCGATTTACAAAATACCAAAACAATTCTGAATCAACAGGTAGAACAGTCTTACATCAACCTTCAGAATGCGTTATCGCAATATGATTCTGCTTCCCAGCAAATGAATATCAGTAAGCAGAGTTATGACATTGTGAATGCCCAGATGAAAATCGGAAGCATTGATTATGTACAGCTTCAACAACAACGATTGCTTTATATACAGTCTGTACAAAATTATCTTCAGGCAAAATACACAGCAGTTCTCAATAAACAGATCTACGAATTTTACGCAGGTAACCCTATAAATCTAAAGTAAGCTATGAAAAAAAAGAATAAAAAATGGTTGTACTGGGTTGTAGGCGGCATCATTGCAATAGGTGCAGTCTGGTTTTTCTTCATCAGAGAAAAAGAAATAAAAATACAACTGGAGACCGTGAAGCCTGAAATGGGAGAAATTTCAAATTCCATTACGGCTACCGGAACTATTCAGCCTGTAGATACGGTTGCAGTGGGTACCCAGGTATCAGGAATCATTAAAAATATTTATGTGGATTTCAATTCTACCGTAAAAAAAGGTCAATTGCTGGCTACTCTAGATCCGGATCTGCTTCAGTACCAGTCACAGCAGATTAAAGCTAACCTGCAGAATGCGAAAAGTAATCTTGCTTACAACGAAATCAATATCAACAGACAGTCCCAATTGTACAAAGTGGGGGCTATCAGCAAAGCAGATTATGACATTGCCACCAATCAATACAATGCAGCAAAAGCGCAGGTAGGATCGGTTACAGCTCAGCTTTCCACAGCCAACAAAAACCTATCCCTTACCAATATTTATTCTCCAATTGATGGAACGGTACTCAACAGAAATGTAAGTGAAGGACAAACAGTGGCTTCAAGCTTCAGTACTCCTACCCTTTTCAGTATTGCCAAAGATCTTACCAAAATGCGGGTTCGCGCCTCTGTGGATGAAGCCGATATCGGAAATGTAAAAGTAGGTCAGAAAGCCACTTTTACCGTGGATGCTTTTCCGGATGAGACTTTTGATGGTGAGGTTTCAGAGGTTCGTCTTCATCCTACCGTTTCATCGAATGTGGTGAATTATACCACCATCATCAATGCGGATAATTCCAGCTTAAAACTGAAGCCGGGAATGACGGCCAATATCACAATCTATACTCAGGTTTTAAATAACATCATGAAAATTCCGGTAGCGGCTACGAGTTTCAGACCTGACAGTCTGGTGATTAAAAAATATAAAGTCAATTCTCCATTTGCCAATGGTAAAAAACATGAAAAAGGAGAATGGAAAAAACAAAATAAAGGGACTGAAAACAAAAACGAAGCAGCTGTCTGGGTGATTGCGAAAGACAGTACCATTTCCCGCAAAAAAATAAAAACAGGAATGGATAATGATACCGAAATACAGGTTATTTCAGGATTAAATAAAAACGACAACATCATTACCGGCTATAAAGTTTTGTCGAAAAAATCATCCGGCGGACAAGCTAAAAGTCCATTCATGCCTCAAAGAAGAGGTAGTGGAAACAACAGAAACAGCGGTGGCGGCGGTGGACCAAGATAAAAGCAATTTGAATGTTAATCTTATCTCCAATCAACAAAAAACCAGCAACCAGCAACCAGCAACCCTAAAACAAAAAGTCATGGCAGAAAAAATTCTGGAGATTACAGATCTGAAAAGAGAGTTCAGAATGGGCGAAGAAGTTGTCCATGCCCTGAAAGGGGTAACATTTACGGTGGAGAGGGGTGAATTTGTGACCATCATGGGAAGCAGCGGCTCCGGAAAATCTACGTTACTGAATATTATCGGCTGTCTGGATAAGCCATCTGGCGGAGATTATATTCTGGATGGAGTTAACATCAAAAACCTTGATCGTGACGAGCTTGCTGTTCTCAGGAATCAAAAAATAGGCTTTGTGTTTCAGTCTTATAATCTCCTTCCCAGAACTACTGCAAAAGAGAATGTGGAACTTCCTCTTCTTTATAACTCAAAAATATCTACAGAAGAACGTCACAAAAGAGCCATACAGGCTTTGACAGCAGTAAAACTAGAAAGCAGGATTGATCATCTTCCCAACCAGATGTCTGGAGGACAGCAACAGAGAGTCGCTATTGCCAGAGCTTTAGTAAATGAACCTGTAATGATTCTTGCAGACGAGGCTACAGGAAACCTGGATACCAGAACATCCTACGAGATTATGGCTTTAATGCAAGACTTAAATAAACAAGGACGAACCATTGTTTTTGTAACTCATGAGCCAGACATAGCTACTTTCAGCAGCAGAACAGTAACCCTCCGGGATGGAAAAGTCATTAAAGATGTTAAAAATGAAAATATAAAATCAGCCAAAGAAGCCCTGGAAAGTCTTCCGGTAAATAATGATTATAACTAGCTTTAAAAACTAAAATCTATTGCAATGAACCTTTCAAACCTCTTCAGAATTGCATGGAAAGCCCTTTTACGAAATAAACTTCGTGCATTTTTAACCATGCTCGGTATTATTATTGGTGTCGCTTCAGTGATTACCATGACCGCCATTGGAGAAGGTTCAAAGAAAAGCATCAGCGATCAGCTTTCTTCCATGGGCTCTAATATGATTACCATACGTCCTTCCAGCAATGTGAATGTTTCCGGAGGGGCGAGAATCGGGGCTTCAGGATTACAAACGCTGAGACCTCAGGATGCAGATGCTATTTCAAAGGGAGCACCTGATGTTTCTTATGTCTCCCCTGCCGTACAAACCAATGGACAGTCTATCAACGGACCTAATAACTGGCCTACTCAACTACAGGGTGTGAATGAGGAATATTTTAATATCAGAGACTGGAGCATTGCAGAGGGCAATCTTTTCACCAAAAAGGATGTCACTTCGTCCAATAAAGTATGTCTTTTAGGTCAAACGGTTTATACAAACCTATTTCCAAATGGTGAAGATGCTGTAGGAAGTATTATCAGGTTCAATAAAGTTCCTATGAAAGTTATCGGAATTCTGGCTCCAAAAGGCTCCAATGCGTTCGGACAGGATCAGGATGATGTAGTTATTGCTCCTTTCAACACTGTTCAGAGAAGATTTTTAGGGATTACTTATGTTCAGACCATTTATGCCGCTTCTTCGAATGAAAATACTTCACAGCAGGCTACTGATCAGGTTTCGGAAATTTTGAGAAAACAGCACAAACTACCTGTTGACGGCAGCAATGATGATTTCAGCGTGAGAACTCAGGCAGAACTTATCTCTACCATGAGCTCTACCAGTCAACTTTTAACCGTGCTTTTGTCTGCCATTGCCGGAATTTCTCTTATCGTAGGAGGAATTGGAATCATGAACATCATGTACGTATCCGTGACAGAAAGAACCAAAGAAATCGGGCTGAGAATGTCTATAGGTGCCAGAGGAAAAGATATTCTTTACCATTTTCTGATTGAAGCAGTGCTGATCAGTATCACCGGAGGAATTCTTGGGGTACTTTTGGGGGTTCTGTCTTCGGAACTCGTTACTTTTTTCCTTTCATGGCCTACGTTTATTACGGAATCTTCGATTATCGTCTCCTTCATTGTCTGTGCTGTCACCGGAGTATTTTTCGGATATTATCCTGCATTGAAAGCTTCAAAGCTTGACCCTATTGAGGCATTGAGATATGAATAGTTTTTGTACATTTGAGTTGTGGGATTCGGGGTTCGAGGTTTCTGGTTGCGGGATGCAAGGTCTTGGAATTCGGGATTGAGAAACCGTTTTGAATTTCACCTAATAACGTAGTTGTTTAGATTTATGAAAAAGTTAAATATTTAAAACCATTAAGAAGGATTTAAGAAATAAAGTATAGTTAAGATGAATCATTCTGATTTTTAAGTTTAAAGCGAAGCTTATCTTAATACTCTTAACCCCTTAATATAATCTTACTATTTCAAAAATAAAAGTTTAAACAAGTTCAACAATAAAAAAACACTTAACACAATATGTCTGCAAGTATTTCTTCCAAAACATTTGATTTTTTAAAAAAATTAAATAAAAATAATAACCGAGAATGGTTTAATGAAAATAAAGACCTTTACACAGAATCTCAGCAAAATGTAGTTTCATTTCTGGATGAACTGATTAAAGAGATGTCCGGTTTTGATGAAGAACTTGCTAAAATTGACAGTAAAAAAGCATTATTCAGAATATACAGAGACACCCGTTTTTCAAAAGACAAATCTCCTTATAAAACCAATTTCGGAGCTTCTTTAGGAATGGGCAAAGGGAATCAGAAAGGGGGTTATTATCTTCATATGGAACCGGGAAAATCCTTTCTAGCCGGAGGAATCTATATGCCTGAATCTTCTGTCCTGAAAGAAGTGCGTAAAGAAATCTCCTTGTATGGAAATGATTTTCTTACAATTCTCAATAATAAAGATTTCAAAAAACATTTTCCCGAGCTTGATCAGGATGACAAACTGAAAAAAATCCCTCAGGGTTTTGAAAAAGAAGATCCTATGGGAGAATATCTGAAACTGAAGAACTTCATTGTGGTATATTCTCTGAAAGACGAAGAAGTACTGGATAAAAATGCCGTGAAAAATATGACCAAAGTTTTCAAGCTGATGAAACCTTTCAATGATTTCCTGAATACCCCTTTTCTTTAATCCTTTATTTTTGCAGAGCCTGCTGATTTTTAACCACAGATGAGCGGAGTTATTTGGGCTGAATTATAATTTATTGACTTTTTAACAGAGGGGACTTGTGGTATACAGGTGTCTCTGTGACAAATTCAAAATAGAGTCATATTCAGTGGATTACAAAAACGAATTTTAAAGATTCATCCTGAAAATCAAGCCATTATAATTAACATTTTTTAAGAAAAGTTTTACATTTTTCCTTATCTTTGCTGTTCGCCAAAAAGCTTACGATGTCTTTATACCAAAAAATTGCAGAGAAACTACAATACATAACCCCGAATTTCTACAAAAAAAGATATTTTAAAACTTTAAATAATCTTAATAAAAACAATTTTTCGGAACGTAATGTAGAACCGGAGCTGGTATGGATCAAAGAATACCTTCCGAAAAATGCTGTAATACTAGACATTGGCGCGAATGTAGGAACTTTCCTGTACCAGCTGGAAAATACATTGGATCATGAACACATTTATGGTTTTGAACCTAATAAAAAGCTATACAGAAGATTAAAGAGATTATTTCCTGCGATGCGTATCTTTCCTCTGGCACTTTCTGACGAAAACAGAATTGCTGAGTTCAAAGTACCGATAATTAACGGAAAAACGATTGCTTCCCGAGGTACTTTAAACACTTCTTACAAAGAGAAGGGAGAGGAGAAAAGCTACACAGAACAAGTGAAGGTTATTAAGCTTGATGAATGGGCTGCACTGGAACATTTCAGCAGACTCGATTTCATCAAAATAGACGTTGAAGGAAACGAAATAAAAACTCTTTCCGGAGCTAAAGAAACCATCAGACAATTCAAGCCGACTTTAATGGTCGAAATGGAACAAAGACACCACCAAACGCCAATATGGAACGAAATATCCGAAGTGATCAACTGGGGATATGACGCCAAATATCTGAACAGAAACAGCTTTACGCTGGAAAATCTTACAGAAGATATTATAACACAAAATACAAACGACGAAAAAAATAAAACTCAGTACATCAACAATATTATTTTTATACCTAAAAACATTTAAAACGACTTATGAGTGTAGTAGCGAGACAAGGCTTCAAATATTCCATGATCGGTTATATTGGTTTTTTGCTGGGCACCGTTTCCGCAATATTCATATTTCCGAATGATTTTGAATTTTACGGAAAGCTGCGCTACATTCTTCCAACAGCCGAAATGCTGGTTCCTTTTGTCGTTTTAGGTATTTCCTATTCGAATGTAAAGTTTTTTCACAGGGTAGAAAGAGATGGTAAAAAGCAGAATATGCTGTCTTTATCATTACTAACTGTTTTTATCAATTTTCTTATTTTCACAGTTGTATTTTTCATACTTCCCTATTTTTACCCAAAGTTCAGACATTCAGAAGCATGGAAGATCAAGGAAATGATTCTACCACTGATTTTAATTCTTTCTTTTTGTGCGATTTTCAATAAATACACATCCAATTATAAAAGAATTGTGGTTTCCAATATTTTCGATAACCTGTTTCCGAAAATAGCCAATCTGGGAGCTTTCTGTCTCTTTTTCTTTGCTTTATCTCAGAATATTACGGCTGGTACATCACAGAACATTGCATTTGCTTTCTTTTTTGGAATCTTTTTTTAATGCTTCTGGGCTATATTTATTATACGAACAAACTGGAAAAAATTCAGCTTGATTTTAATACCGATTATTTCAAGAAGAACAATTTCTGGAAAGAGTTTTTCAATTATAGTTTCTTTGGATTTCTGGGAACTTTCGGAAATTATCTGGCGATCAACAGCTTTATGATCGGTGAATTTATGGGAATGGAAGAGGTAGGAATCTACTCTGTTCTGTATGCCCTTATCTCATTGATTTCTATTCCACAGCTTGGATTATTTAATATTTCGGCTCCCATCATCAACAAAACGCTGGCAGACGGAGATATGGAAGAGCTGGACAGATTCCACAAGAAAACCTCTTTAACACTGTATTTCCTTGGAGCTGTTTTATTTTCCTGTATCATGGTAGGATTTCCTTATCTGACACAATTTATGCCTAAGAATGGAACCATGCTCAGAGAATATGAACCGGTAGTATGGATCTGGGGTTCCGCAGTATTAATAGATCTTGCCACAGGATTCAACGGGAATATTATTTCGCTTTCAAAATATTACAGGTTCAACATCCTGGTCATGCTGTTACTGGCGGGATTGACAATTGGGCTTAATTATTATTTCATTAAAAATACCGACCTGAAACTGATCGGAATTGCTTTATCTACAGCCATTTCCCTTACCATTTACAATGTTGTGAAAATTGTTTTCAATTATATTGTATTTAAAGTTTCTCCTTTGAGCATTGAAATGATTTTTGTCTCTATCATCTGTACTTTAGCGATTACAGTGGCTATTGTGCTTCCGAATTTCAACAGCAATCTGCTTAATCTTATTTACAAACCGGCAGTTGTTTTGATCCTGATCTATATCGGAAATTACTTCACCAAGATTTTCCCGGTTGAAGAATATCTGAACATGAAATTTATTAAGAGTGTATTTAAGATAAAATAAGTGCTTTTAAGACGGAAAAAGACAATAATCCTATTTTTTTATATCAAACCCATTAGAAATTGTTCCAGATTTTTCTGAACATATTTATTACTATATGTTTGATGAAAATCAAATGGGGTCTCTGAAATGGTTATTAACTGTTCAAAAACATTTTCTTTTCCAGGAATAATAAAATTCAGTTTTGAGGGATAATTCTCAGGAAAAACAGCCAGTTTTCCATACTTAATGGCATCACCAAGGTTTCCTGTCATTTTAGTCAGTCCATAAGTTTCTTTCATGCTGAAAAATTCTGTATCCTGCTGAATCGGACACCATAGAATATCTGCCTGCTGCATCCATTTATCGAATTCATCTGAGGAAACTCTCTCAGAAAAGTAGACAACTTCAATATTTTCAGGAAATTTTTCAGAAAGATTTTCAAGTTGTTTTAATTCATATCCGTTTGCTTTTCCAAGGAAAACAAATTTACAGGACCTATCAGTATTAAGTTTCTGAATGGTTTTGAAAATAGCGTTGTAATCTCTCCTTTTCTGCGAAACACCACCAGGAATGACCACTACAAGTTCTTCATTTTTTGTTTTGTTAAAATCTCTTGTATAAAACAGTGGCAAAAACTGATATCTCCCTGAAATCAATGCTTCATCCAATACAAAAAGAGATCTTGAAGTCTTATACACTTTGGTTTTGTAAAATAATCCTTCTTTCAGCCAGAGTTTTAGTCTGAAAACAAGGTCGCCTTTGAAAACACTTTTCATCAGATCAAGCTTCGAAGCTTTTATGAAATTAAGATTATGGCTAATAATTGCTGAATTATACTTTTTCGTTACCGCTAAAAATGTATTGAAATAACGATGTACAGTCCCAATTACAACCAGATCATATCCTTTCCCCTTTAATTGATCCAGAATCATAGAACTATCCGACAAAAACACAGCTTCATCACTATGATTGACCTGATCTTTGATTCTTTTTGAAAAATAATAGTCTACCGCAAAATCCCGAGAACCTTCCATAATATCCATGAAAGCCTGGGCAATTTCTGCGTGAGTATCTATTTCTATGTAAGCTATTTTTTTCACAGGTTAATGGGAGTTACATCTTAAGTTTTGGCTAAAGCCAATCGATTTTATTTCTTTGATTATAGATGGGCTAAAGCCCATCCCTATTGATAAATATTTAATTTACCTCTTACATTTTCAGCCATTTCTTTTTCAACATTCTCCAACGTTGATCATTAACAGCTTTTTGTTCTTCTTTGGTAATTTTAAGTTCTAATTTCTTTGATCTGCAGTTTTCATAAGATGCAATAATATCGAAGAAAAAACCGGCAGATTTGCTTTTCATCGCTTCTTTTGAAGAGGCAATATAAGCCAGAAATCTGTTCAGCCCTAGAAAATAAAAATATCTTCCGTAGTAGTCTGCAGGGCGAATAGTATAATCCGCTCCTTTTACTTTGATAAGTTTTACGTGAAGTTCAGGAAGAACAACTTCTTTCCAGCCCAGATTATCCAGTAATATGGAATCAATATTATCCCAGCCCAATGTTTCTCTTAAACCACCGATCTGAATAAAGCATTCTTTACGGTAAGCCTTCATAGGACCTCTTACGTGATGTTTATTTGAATTTCCTTCATACACCCAGTTTCCATCTTTTTCGATATACAGAAGCCCTCCTACCAATCCATATTCAGGATGAGCGGCAAAAGCAGTTTCAACTGTTGTCAAATAGTTTTCCGGAAGGATGATATCGGCATCAAATTTACAGATGATATCAAATTCATCCATAGATTGAGTCTGAAGTCCGTTTTTAAAAGCATAAACCACTTTAGATCCTGGCTGATGTTCGGATTTCCGAAGATTGACTGTTTCAAAACGGGAGTCAGTTTCAGTATATTTCCTGATTATCTCAGATGTTCTGTCTGTAGAACCATCATTCACCACCACTACCTTAAAATCTTTGCTGCTTTGCTGCTGTAAAGAATCAAGAGTAAATGGGAGGTTGTCTTCTTCGTTATGGGCAGGAATTATGATTAAAAACCTCACGAATTATAAGTGATTAAGATGAGTGATCAATGATAAGAGGCTCTTAGAACATCGATTACCATTGATCATTCATCGTTGATAGAATTTATTTGTTATGCGGTTTCAGCATGTTCTTCGGATCAAGAATTTCATCCAGCTTTTCCTGAGAAAGAATTCCTTTTTCCAACACAAGATTGTAAACGCTTTTTCCTGTTTCCAGTGCTTCTTTTGCAATCTGTGTAGACTGTTTGTAGCCGATATAAGGGTTCAATGCTGTTACTATACCAATGCTGTGCTTCACCATATTCAGGCAAATTTCTTTATTGGCCGTAATTCCTACCACACATTTGTCACGAAGGGTATCCAACGCATTGCAAAGGAAGTTGATATTTTCCATGATGGCATGAGAAAGTACCGGTTCCATTACATTCAGCTGTAATTGTCCTGCTTCTGCGGCAAAAGTTACGGTAAGATCATTTCCAAACACTTTGAAACAAACCTGGTTTACCACTTCCGGAATTACCGGATTTACTTTCCCCGGCATGATAGAAGATCCTGGCTGCATTGGCGGAAGATTGATTTCAAAAAGACCCGCTCTTGGACCAGATGAAAGTAATCTTAAGTCATTACAGATTTTGGATAATTTCACGGCAAGACGTTTTGTAGCTGAAGAATAGATTACATAAGATCCTGTATCTGGCGTTGCTTCCACTAAATCTGGTGCTGAAACAATCGGGAATCCTGTAATCTGAGCTAAGTTTTTAGCACAAAGCGTAGCATACCCAACCGGAGCATTTAATCCTGTACCGATAGCTGTTGCTCCCATATTCACTTCTACGAAAAGGTTGGCGTTGTTATTCAACTTAGAAATATCCTCTTCTAAAGTGGCCGCATAGGCTTCAAACTCCTGTCCCAAAGTCATTGGAACGGCATCCTGAAGCTGTGTACGTCCCATTTTGATGACATCATGAAACTCCTGTCCTTTTGCACGGAAAGCTGTGATAATTCTTTCCAGTTTTTCTACCAGTCCGATATTCATCTGAAGCAATCCCATTTTGATCGCTGTAGGATAAGCATCATTGGTAGACTGTGAAAGGTTGATATGATCATTAGGTGAACAGAATTCGTATTCTCCTTTATTTTTTCCTAATTTCTCCAACACGATATTGGCGATTACTTCATTCGCATTCATGTTGATGGAAGTTCCTGCTCCTCCCTGAATCATATCTACCGGAAACTGGTCATGATATTTCCCTTCTACAATTTCATCACAAGCTTCTGCGATTTTAAAATACAGGTTTTCGTCTAAAAGTCCTAGTTCATAATTGGTTTTAGCAGCTGCTTTTTTTACAAACGCCAATCCTTTTATGAAATCCGGATATGAAGACAAAAGCTGTCCTGAAATTTTAAAATTGTTGATAGCTCTTTGTGTCTGAACCCCATAATAAGCATCTAAAGGCACATTCAGTTCGCCTAATAGATCACTTTCTTTTCTGAAATTTTCCATTACAGATATTTTACTGTTTTTGATCGTTTAAAGATAGCAAAAACGCATCTAACCGATGCGCTTTAATTTGAATTATTTTACTGGATATTTTTGATTTAAAGCTTGCAGTATTGCCCATGTTTCGGCATCCATGATTCCGTCATAATTCTGTGGACGGAAATGGTACTGGAATGCTTCAATTGTTTTCTTGGTAGCATCATCCCATTTTCCACTCAGATCCAATGCATATCCGAACTTTTGCAATCCTGTCTGTATAAGGAAGATAAAGCTGGCATCATTATATCTTGCAGTAATGTCAGCCTGCGCTGGTTCAAGATACGTCTGTTTAGCAGCTTCATCATACCACATTCCTACCTGGTATTCATCATAAAGTTTTTTCCACGGGAACATAGGCCCCGGATCCTGCTTTCTTGTAGGAGCAATATCTGAATGAGCCAATACATTGGTAGGCTGTATTTGGTATCTTGTCACGATATCTTTCACCAAAGCAGCTACTTTTTTCACCTGCTCATCACTAAAAGGAGCAAATGTTCTTTTACCCGTAGCATCTGTAGTATAGCCCATATTGACAATTTCAATACCGATAGAGTTATCATTGAGATTCTTGTCATTTCTCCAGGCGCTCACTCCTGCATGATAGGCACGTTTATTTTCATCCACCAATTGATAGATTTCATTATCTCCTGTATTATTTACGAGATAATGTGCACTTACCGCTTGCTGGGTAAGAACAGTGATTGACTTATCATCCGGAAGTGCGGTATAATGTAAGATAAGATAACGCTGTCTGAAATTTTGGGCAACGGCAGGAAAATAAGTCTTCACGACTTTGTATCCAGCAGGTTTTGCAGATACAATCGAACCATAACTTGCCGTATTATCATTTTTTGTTGGGTCTGCTATATTAGTAGTAAAAAAGTCTACTCCACGATCAGATACTACTTTTGGTTTTTGAACAACCGGAGTTGTTGGTTGAACGGTCGGTTTGGCCTGTGTTACCGGGGTTTTTGGTTTGTAAATATTTTTTTTTACATTTTGTTGGGAAGTACAGGAAAAAACGAATGTGCTTAATCCGATGATATATAATATCTTACGCATCAGTTTGGTTTTTGGATGATTTATTACTTCAAAAATACACAAAATTTTCTTGAATTTTATTTGGTAAATAAAGAAATCTATTCTATATTTGCACTCGCAATAACGGAACAACGATCATTAAAAAATAAACAAAAAGGAGGGTTGCCAGAGTGGTTAATGGAGCAGTTTGCTAAACTGTCGACGCGAAAGTGTCGCAAGGGTTCGAATCCCTTACCCTCCGCTCATTTATATATTCGGGGCGTAGCGTAGTCCGGTCATCGCGCCTGGTTTGGGACCAGGAGGTCGCAGGTTCGAATCCTGCCGCCCCGACTGTTTTAGTAGTTTTCTCAAAACTACTCAATGGGTGCGTAGCTCAGCTGGATAGAGCATCTGCCTTCTAAGCAGACGGTCAAAGGTTCGAATCCTTTCGCGCTCACTTAAAGACTTACTATTTTTAGTAAGTCTTTTTTGTTGCTATTATATCTGAATTTACAATCTAAAAGTGTAATTTTTTTGTGTATTTTAGTTCTATGTACAATTGTTATATCCTTCATTCCAAAACTTTAGATAAATTCTATATCGGACATTCTTCAGAATCTTTACAAGAAAGATTAAGAAAGCATATGTCCGATCACAAAGGATTTACATCAAAAGCTAAAGACTGGACACTTGTTTATTTTGAAACTTTAAAATCTAAATCTCTAGCATATAGAAGAGAAAGGGAAATTAAAGCATGGAAAAGTAAATCAAAAATTCAAAAACTCATACAGTCAGCAGAAAAGATAGAGCATCCCGATTTTTAATCGGGACGGTCAAAGGTTCGAATCCTTTCGCGCTCACTTAAAGACTTACTATTTTTAGTAAGTCTTTTTTGTTTTTCATGGTTTTAGTTGATCAAAAATAAAAATCTTATGCAGAGGAACTATTAATACAAGATTAATTATCTGTAAAGTATTGCCCAAACCATTCATCAAAACTTTCTTTATATTGATCCTGAGCATTTTTAATCAGCAAATCGGGTTCCTCAATCTGTTTTAAACCATAATCTCCTTTCATCCACTTCAAATATTCGTTTAAATTTTCACTTTCTTCATAATCTTCTTCATCTTTATAAAAATAAGCTTCATCAAAATCTACAGAAATTTCAGTGTCAAAAGTGAGCAAATGTAAAAGCTGTACCATATTATCAGCAACAATATGGACACCTCCTTCATCTCCAAAAACCACAACAGGCATTGTATATAAAGGCTGATCCGTTCCGTTATTCCAAATAGCATAGAATGAACCGGAACCATTAGCCTGAGCAAAAGGTAGCATGCTATTCAAAAATTTTCGTCATCACTCCAGCTTTTCAGTCCGGACTTATCGTCGATTAACACACCAAAACCCTGCGAATAATTTTCAAACGAGGAAATAGTATTCTGGAAGTAAATTAGTTTTTCGAGCTCTACAGGCACTTCACTCCAACCCAGGTTTTGTTTAAATTCAGCAATGTCTACCATGATCAATTATATATGATTAATAAAATTTATAAAATGAAAGAAGAACGGTAAATTTATTAACTATCTTTAATTTTCCGGTTATCTTTTATATTAATTTAACAACATAAATATTCCGCTCCCCTTCTAAAATACACATCATAACAAAATCATTTACAATACATTACATTAAAAAAAACTATTGATTACATAAAATATCTTTTTTGTTATTATAAAATACTTATATTTACCACCAAGGAGTTCTTAAAACCTTCTTTATCAACCGAAACTGGTTACACTTAGCTGTGTATTAAAAGGGAATCGTGTGAAAATCACGAACTGTCGCGCAACTGTAAGTAACAAACAAAAAGTTTTTATCCATTGATATCCACTGTATATTCTTCATACGGGAAGGATGATAAAAACCGTTACAAGTCAGGAGACCTGCCTATTTCGTATTGACGATGCTTTCGCGATTTGAAGCTTACAGTCAGGTATGATACGATATGGATATAGTGTGATAACTTTTTTATCAGCCTATTTATTTTTTGAGATGGATATGAGTGTACGTTGGTGCTTCTCATGATCCTGTAGCTCAGTCGTATTTCCTTTCCGTAATTTTTCTTTCTCCATAAAGCACCGCAAAGTTTACAGAGAACTTTTTATTGGATTTAATCAATGTAAAAAGTAATGGTGTACCAAAGCAATCTTAATTATTTATGGAGTCGCAACAGGTTTATTTTACAGACCCGGACAATCAGAATTTTTCAAAATTCTCAACATCTGCACGATTGTATGATTCCTCCATTTATTTCCCACCTTTTCTTTTTTACTCAAAAGCTAAGTCTTAACAGATCTTATGCTTCTTCACTGATAAACAAATTTCAACTCAACAATACATATTAAAATGATCAAAAATGAAAACTGGAAGTCACCCGGCTTAAAATTCCGGGAGGCCATGGAAAAAGAAAATCCCCTCCAGATTGTGGGAGCCATCAATGCGAATCATGCATTATTGGCACAGCAGGCTGGTTTTAATGCCATCTATCTTTCAGGAGGAGGAGTTGCTGCCGGGTCTTTAGGAATTCCTGATTTAGGGATTACAACTCTTGAAGACGTTTTGATTGATGTTCAGCGTATCACCAATGTTTGCGATTTACCTTTAATGGTAGATATTGATACAGGGTTCGGTCCTTCAGCATTCAATGTAGCTAGAACCGTAAAATCATTGATTAAAGCCGGAGCTGCCGCCTTACACATCGAAGATCAGGTAGGCGCAAAGCGCTGTGGTCACCGTCCGGGAAAAGAAATTGTCAGTAAAGAAGAAATGGTTGATAGATTGAAAGCCGCTGCTGACACTCGTACCGATGAAAACTTTGTCATTGGAGCCAGAACAGATGCTTTTGCCAATGAAGGTTTAGAAAGAACACTCGAAAGAGCCATCGCTTATAAAGAAGCCGGAGCTGATTTCATATTTGCCGAAGCTGTTCCCGATCTGAGTTTTTACCAAAAGTTTGCCGATGCTACCGGAATTCCTGTATTAGCCAATATCACAGAATTCGGAATGATTAAAATGTACACCGTAGAAGAATTAAAAGCTGCCGGTGTAGGATTGATTTTATATCCGCTTTCTGCTTTCCGTGCTGCCAACAAAGCTGCACAAAATGTGTATCAGCATATTCGTAAAGATGGGACACAGGCAAATGTATTGGATACCATGCAGACAAGAGAAGAACTTTATCAGAGTATCGGATACTATGATTACGAACAAAAACTGGATCAACTTTTTTCACAAAACAAAAATTAATTGCAAAAGCAAAAATATAATATGGATAATACAACATTTAAACCTAAAAAGAGTGTAGCTCTGTCTGGTGTAACAGCTGGCAATACAGCTCTTTGCAGCGTTGGTAAAAGTGGAAATGATCTTCATTACAGAGGGTATGATATTTTGGATCTTGCAGAAAGAGCACAATTTGAAGAAGTAGCCTACCTTTTAATTTATGGTCAGCTGCCTACTGAAGCTCAACTCAAAAACTATAAAGCAAAATTAAAATCATTAAGAGGACTTCCCCACTCTGTAAGAAATATCTTAAAAAGTATTCCTGCCGCTGCGCATCCAATGGACGTTATGCGGTCAATGGTTTCAGCGATTGGAAGCATTCAGCCGGAAAAAGATGACCACAATGTGGCTGGGGCAAGAGATATTGCAGATAAATTACTGGCATCATTCAGTTCCGGACTTTTATATTGGTATCACTATACCCATAACGGCAAGGAAATCAATGTAGAAACGGATGATGATACTATTGGCGGACATTTTCTTCATTTGTTACATGGTAAAAAAGCACCGGAGTCATGGGTAAAAGCAATGGAAATCTCCCTTAATCTATATGCTGAACATGAGTTTAATGCTTCTACGTTTACGGCTCGTGTTATTGCCGGAACCGCTTCAGATTTTTATTCCTGTATCACTGGTGCCATCGGTGCTTTGAGAGGTCCAAAACATGGAGGTGCCAATGAAGTGGCTTTTGAAATCCAAAGCCGTTACAATTCTCCGGATGAAGCGGAAGAAGACATTCGTAAACGTATTGCCAATAAAGAAGTGATCATCGGTTTTGGACATCCTGTCTACACAATTTCAGATCCTAGAAACGTAGTGATAAAAAAAGTTGCGAAAGAGCTTTCTGAGGAAGCGGGAGATATGCTCCTTTATAATATTGCCGAAAGACTGGAAACCGTCATGTGGGAAGAAAAGAAAATGTTCCCCAATCTGGACTGGTTCTCTGCAGTATCCTATCACCTAATGGGAGTTCCCACATTGATGTTCACTCCGTTATTTGTTATCTCTAGAGTGACAGGATGGAGTGCTCACATTATCGAACAAAGACAGGATGGGAAAATTATCCGCCCAAGCGCCAATTATACAGGTCCTGAAAATAAAGACTTCGTCTCAATTGAAAACAGAAAATAAAAAATTACAATTAATAATTAAACTAAAAAAATAAGATGTCATCACACATTTCAAACGAAAGACCACAGCCGGATCAAGTACTAACAGATATTGCAGATTATGTATTACACTATGAAATCAAAAACGATTTAGCCTGGAAAACAGCTCACTACTGTTTATTAGACACCATCGGATGCGGATTGGAAGCACTGACATATCCTGCATGTACCAAACTTTTAGGACCTATCGTAAAAGGTACCGTAGTTCCGAACGGAGCTAAAGTTCCGGGGACACAATTTCAATTAGATCCGGTGCAGGCTGCTTTTAACATCGGAGCAATTATCCGATGGCTGGATTTCAATGACACCTGGTTAGCCGCTGAATGGGGACATCCTTCAGATAATCTGGGAGGAATTTTAGCAACAGCTGACTGGCTTTCAAGAACGAATATTGCAGAAGGAAAAGCTCCGTTAAAAATGAAACAGGTTCTGGAAGCGATGATCATGGCTCATGAAATCCAGGGAGTTATTGCTTTGGAAAATTCATTCAACAAAGTAGGTTTAGACCATGTTTTATTGGTAAAACTAGCCTCCACAGCAGTTGTAGGAAAACTAATCGGCCTAACCCGTGATGAACTAATCAATGCCGTTTCATTAGCATTTGTTGACGGACAGTCTTTAAGAACATACCGTCACGCTCCTAATACAGGAAGCCGTAAATCATGGGCTGCAGGAGATGCTACTTCAAGAGCCGTACGTCTGGCATTAATTGCGCAAACAGGCGAAATGGGCTATCCATCCGTCTTAACTGCAAAGACATGGGGATTCTATGATGTATCTTTCAAAGGCAATGAGTTCAAATTCCAGAGAGATTACGGTTCTTATGTTATGGAAAATGTTTTGTTTAAAATTTCTTTCCCTGCGGAATTCCACTCTCAGACAGCGGTTGAAGCTGCTATGACTTTACATCATCAGTTAAAAAAATCAGGAAAATCTGCTGAAGACATTAAGAAAATAATCATCCGTACCCATGAAGCCTGCATTCGTATCATTGATAAAAAAGGACCGTTGAACAACCCTGCTGACCGTGATCACGCCATTCAGTACATGGTAGCGGTTCCTTTGATCTTCGGAAGGCTGACTGCCGCAGATTATGAAGATAACATCGCATCAGATCCGAGAATTGACATTCTTCGTGATAAAATTGAATGTGTGGAAGATGTACAGTTTACCACAGATTATCATGATCCGGAAAAGCGTTCCATTGCCAATGCTTTAACAGTAGAACTAAACGATGGAACTGTTTTGGAAGAAATCGTTGTGGAATATCCAATCGGGCACAAACGCAGAAGAGACGAAGGAATTCCTGAACTGATTAAGAAATATAAAGTAAATCTTGCCAGAATATTCCCGGAAAAACAACAGAGAATTGTTTTAGAAAATTCTTTAGAATACGATACCTTTATTAATCTGGATGTCAACGAATTCGTTGATCTTTTGGTAATATAATATAATTCAAAGGTTGAGAGTGGAAAATGAAATTCACTCTCAGCTTTCACTCTCAATCTAAAAATCATGTCACAAAAAGTAAAAATATTAATCAACGGAAATTTTATAGAAAGTAAAGCTACAGAGCATCTTCCCGTAGAAAATCCTGCAACCCAGGAAATTCTTGCAGAAGTTCCTTTAACGGAATTGTCTGAAATAGATCAGGCCATAGAAGCCGCTAAAGAAGCCTTCAAAACATGGAAAGAAGTAGCAACTCCGGAAAGAGCAAGATTCTTTCTAAAGTACCAGCAGCTTTTAAAAGAAAATCAAAAAGAAATTGCCGAAATCCTTTCCAAAGAAAACGGTAAAACATTTCCTGATGCCATGGGAGATATATGGCGCGGCATTGAAGTGGTAGAACACGCTTGCAATATTTCAACACTCATGATGGGAGAAACGGTAGAAAACGTAGCAAGAGGTGTTGATACCTACAGCTATATTCAACCCCTTGGAGTTTGTGCAGGAATTACTCCTTTCAACTTTCCCGCAATGATTCCTCTATGGATGTTTCCAATGGCCATTGCCTGTGGAAATACCTTTATTTTAAAACCTTCAGAACAAACCCCGATGACTTCTATGAAAATGGCTGAGTTATTTTTAGAAGCAGGTTTTCCCAAAGGAGTTCTGAATATTGTTCACGGTTCCAAAGACCAGGTCAATCACATTCTGAACCACCCGGAAATAAAAGCCATTTCATTTGTAGGTTCAGTTCCTGTTGCAGAGCATGTTTACCGTACCGGAACTGATAATTTAAAAAGAGTTCAGGCTTTTGGAGGAGCAAAAAATCATATGGTAGTCATGCCGGATGCCAATAAAGAACAGGTCATCAACAATCTTGTAGGAGCTTCCTGTGGAGCGGCCGGACAGCGTTGTATGGCAATCAGCGTAGCTGTTTTGGTAGGTGAAGCTCAAAACTGGGTGGATGATATTAAAAAAGCTTTAAGCACGATTAAACCTGGAGTTTGGTCTGATGATTCTGCGGCCTTTGGTCCTCTGATCAACAAACAATCAAAAGACAAGGTTATAAGATTGATTAAAAGTGCTTATGAACAGGGAGCTGAAGTACTACTGGACGGCAGCAACTGTAAAGTAGAAGGCTATGAAAACGGACACTTTGTAGGTGCCACTTTATTCAATAATGTATCAACGGATATGGATATTTATAAAGAAGAAATTTTCGGACCTGCTTTGCTATTATTAAAGGCTGAAACCTTAGACGAAGCTATTAAAATCATCAATGCCAATCCTTATGGAAACGGAACTTCCATCTTTACGAATTCAGGGGCAGCAGCCAGAAAATTTCAGCACGAAATTGAAGTGGGACAAATTGGGGTAAATCTTCCTATTCCTGTTCCATTACCGTTTTTCTCTTTTACAGGATGGAGAAAATCATTCTTTGGCGACCTGCATTCTTACGGAAAACAAGGAGTCCGTTTTTATACAGAAACCAAAACGATTACAGCCCGTTGGTTTGAAGAAGACATTCCTGCAGGCGATCTGAATATGACGATCAGTTTAAAATAAGTTTTCTATGGAATTCAACCTAAATCAAGATCAGCTGGCGTTTCAGGATGCCGCAAGAAGATTCGCAGATAAAGAACTGGCACCTTATGCTTCGGAATGGGATGCTCAGAAGACATTTCCGAGAGAAGCTATTGCCAAAGCCGGAGAACTGGGTTTTTGTGGGGTTTATACCAGCGAAGATGCCGGAGGCCTGGGATTATCCAGATTAGATGCCACCATTATATTTGAAGAACTCGCTGCAGCCTGTCCTTCCACTACCGCCTATATTACCATACACAATATGGTTTCATGGATGATTGATGAATTTGGGAATGAAGAGATCAGAAAACATTTATGTCCCGATCTGGCATCAGGAATATTGTTAGGTTCCTACTGTCTTACAGAGCCGGGTTCCGGTTCGGATGCAGCAGCATTAAAGACAACAGCTACAAAAATGGTAATAAATATATCATTAACGGAACAAAAGCATTCATCTCCGGAGCAGGCGAAAGTGATATACTCATTGTAATGGCCCGTACAGGAGATTCCGGACCAAAAGGAATCAGCGCTTTTGTTGTATCGGCAAATTCTGCAGGCATCAGTTTCGGGGAAAAAGAAAAAAAACTAGGATGGAACACCCAGCCGACACGTTTTGTCTTCTTTGATCAGGTAGAAGTAGATGAAAAATACCTCTTAGGTGAATTGGGACAAGGCTTTAAGATAGCTTTGAAAGGTCTGGATGGTGGGCGCATCAATATCGGGACTTGTTCCGTAGGAGCTGCACAGGGAGCCATTAACCAGGCAAGAAAATATATGCATGAAAGATTACAGTTTGGGAAATCACTGGCTCAGTTTCAATCTTTGCAGTTTAAAATCGCTGATATGGCAACAGAGCTTGTAGCAGCTCGTCAGATGGTTCATTTAGCCGCTTTCAAATTAGATTCTAAAGACACAAATGCTACTACTTACTGCGCCATGGCTAAACGTCTGGCTACCGATATGTGCTTCAACATCTGTAATGAGGCATTACAAATATTGGGCGGATATGGATGTACACAAGACTTTCCGGTAGAACGCCTTATGCGTGATGCCAGAGTACATCAGGTGGTAGAAGGAACCAATGAAATCATGAAACTGGTGATCTCAAGAAAGATTTTAGAGGAAGGAGCCATGATACAAATCCGTTAATTCAAAAGATTAAAAATGAGTTTAATACTAACAGAAATAAAAAATAAAGTCGGGATCATCACCCTGAATTCCGAAAAAACGCTCAATTCGCTTTCATTAGAAATGATTGAAGAACTGAAAGCTGTTTTGGAAGATTGGAAAACAGCTGATGAAATAGTTTGTCTATTCATTCAGGGAGCTGGTGAAAAAGCTCTTTGCGCCGGAGGAGATGTAAGAAAACTGCACGATGCTATTATTGAACAGCAAAACATTGATGGAACAAAAGTACCCCAGCCGTGTTTCGATTTCTTTTTAAAGGAATACCGGGTAGATTATGCTATTCACACCTATCCGAAGCCCATTATTGTCTGGGGACATGGAATTGTGATGGGTGGTGGCATCGGAATTATGGTTGGTGCATCTCATCGTATTGTCACTGAAAGAAGCAAACTGGCAATGCCTGAAATTACCATCGGTTTATATCCGGATGTTGGTGGAACCTGGTTTTTAAATAAAATGCCATCAGCCTATGGAATTTATTTAGGATTAACAGGTGCCAGATTAGACGGAGCCGACTGTAAATTTTTAGGATTGGCAGATTATTATATTTCTTCTACTTCAAAAGAAACACTATTAAATGCTCTTAACCAAGCTCAATGGAATGGAAATAACCATCAAACTGTTTCTGCAATTCTGGAAAACATTTCAAAAGAAACCGATACTCCCGAGTCACAGGCACAGAACCATCATTTATTCATCAAAAATTTTGAAGGAGTAGATTCTTTGGAACAGTTTAAAGAAATTTTACTGCAATATCCTGATAAAGATGAGTGGATTAATACTGGAATAAAAAGCTTTGAAGCAGGCTCACCAAGTTCAGCACACATCATCTTCAGACAATTGAAAGAAGGTGAAAACTTAAGCATGGAGGAAGTCTTTCAATCCGAATTAAACTTATCCTGTCAATGCTGCATTCATCCAGATTTTGCAGAAGGCGTAAGAGCTTTACTCGTGGACAAAGACCAGTCTCCAAAATGGTATCCGGCAACATTAGATGATATAACCAAAGAATGGGTGGACAGCTATTTTACCCCGCTTTGGTCTCGTGAAGAACATCCATTAAAAAACTTAGGAAAAAAAGATTAATTATGTCAAATATAGCATTCATAGGATTAGGAAATATGGGTGGTCCCATGGCCATCAACCTTGTAAACAAAGGTCATCACGTTATTGGGTTTGACCTTTCTCAATCTGCTTTAGAAGCACTGGTTTCTGCAGGCGGACAAATTTCGGATTCAGCTATAGCAGCTGCAAAGGATTCTGATGTGATCATATCAATGCTTCCATCTGGTAAACACGTTGCGGAACTCTATTCTGACAAATTTATCAGCCAGCTGAAACCTGATACATTAATCATTGATAGCAGTACCATTGATGCCGTAACCGCCCGTTCTGTTGCAGAGCTGGCCGCTTCAAAAGGATGCAAAATGATTGATGCACCCGTTTCCGGCGGTACTGCAGGAGCACAGGCAGGAACATTAACCTTTATTGTTGGCGGTAAAACCAAAGATTATGAAAAGGCAAGACCTATACTGAAATGTATGGGACAAAATATCTTCCATGCCGGAGATTCCGGGGCTGGACAGGTAGCGAAAATCTGTAACAATATGCTTTTAGCCATACATATGATCGGGACATCAGAAGCCATCAATTTAGGAGTTCGTCACGGATTAGAGCCTAAAATACTAAGTGAAATCATGCAGAAAAGTTCCGGGAGAAACTGGTCATTGGAAGTCTACAACCCCTATCCCGGAGTGATGGAAAATGCCCCTTCATCCAGAGCATATTCAGGAGGATTCGCAGTGGATTTAATGACAAAAGATCTAGGATTGGCGGCGGAAGCAGGACTGGAAACCAGAACCTCTACCCCATTGGGAAATGCAGCTTTAAACCTTTACAGAATCTGGAGTGAAGCCGGAAATGGCACAAGCGATTTTTCAAGTATTATTCAATTCTTAAACAAACATCAGTAATCATGAATTTTGAAACATTACTATACCAGCAGGAAGGATATATTGGTACCTTGACTATTAACCGCCCTCAGGCTTTAAATGCTTTGAACGAAACCGTTTTAAAAGAACTGAAAGCAGTTGCGGATCAAATCCAATCCAACAAAAATATTCGGGTTTTAATCATTACCGGAGCTGGGGAAAAAGCTTTCGTTGCAGGTGCTGACATTAAAGCAATGCAGGGTATGACACCACAGGAAGCAACAGATTTTTCTATCATGGCTCAGGCAGCATTCAATTCCATTGAAGCATTACCATTCGCAGTGATAGCGGCTGTTAACGGTTTTGCGTTAGGCGGCGGATGTGAACTGGCTTTGGCCTGTGACATCATTCTGGCCAGTGAAAAAGCAAAATTTGGATTACCGGAAGTAACTCTTGGATTATTACCCTGCTTTGGAGGAACACAGCGTTTACCGAGAGCCATTGGATTGTACAAAGCAAGAGAAATGGTATTCTCCGGTGAATTTTACTCAGCAGAAGCCTGTAAGGAATTTGGGTTTGTCAACCGAGTGATTGCCCCTGAAGAATTATTGAATGAAACCTTGAAATTAGCTCAAACAATAGCTTCAAGAGGTCCTGTAGCCGTAGCAAAAGCAAAGCAGTCGCTGACCACAGGTGTTGAACTACATATTACCGATGGCTTACAACAGGAAGCTGTTTTATTCGGGGAATTATTTGATACGAAAGATCACAACGAAGGTATCGGCGCCTTTATAGAAAAAAGAAACCCTGATTTTAAAGGAGAATAAAAGAACAAATAGTTCCTAAAGATATATTTGATTTTTAGGAGGCTGGCATATTCTTATGACCGGTCTCCTTTTTTACTTCCATAAAATATTTGCTGTACAATCAAATTGTCCTAATTTTGTTCTTCCTATTCAAATTCAATGAAAAATTTTAATCTTATTATCGCAAGCTGTTTTCTTGTTTCGGTTTTATCGTGTACAACAGCAGCTCCGGCTGCAAAGACTTCCACGCAAGAAACTCCTTATCAAAACCTTGGACGTGACGGAAAAATATACGCCGCATTTTATCAGCAAAGGGCCGCAGAATATGAAGCATTGTGTCTTCAGGCATACAATATTGCCACGCTTCGTCTGGATGAAGCTTTATCGCAGAAATCTGACAAACCTTTAGCCATCGTTTCTGATATTGATGAAACGTTTTTAGATAATTCCTATTACGCTGTAGAACGCTCTAAGATGGGAAAAAATTACGATCAAAAAACATGGGAAGAATGGACTGCAAAGGGGATTGCAACTCCACTTACAGGTTCTCAAAAGTTCTATCAGTATGCCGCAAGCAAAGGGATTCAGGTGTTCTATGTGACCAACCGTGTTGAGCAGGAACGTGAAGGAACTATGAAAAATTTAAAGAAATACAATTTCCCTGTTCAAAGTGATGCCAACCTTATTTTAAGATCAAAGGAAAGCAGTAAAGAAACCCGCAGAAAAGATATTGCTAAAAATTATAATATCGTTTTACTGTTGGGTGATAATCTTGCCGACTTCTCAGATCTGTTTGATAAAAATCAGAGACAGAGCGTTCTTCAGCTGTGAAAAATTCCGCAGATGATTTTGGAAAGAAATTCATTATCATTCCGAATGTAGGTTATGGAGACTGGGAATCTTCATTTTATAACTACAAATACGATTACACGGATCAGCAGAAAAACTCAATGATGTATGATGCGGTGAAATCTAATCCTTAAACAAAATCTAAACTGTAGATATAAGCTCAGAAAACCTCACAATATTGTTGTGAGGTTTTTTGATATGTTTTCATAAAATAGAAATACAAAAAATGATGAAAGTTGTTTGGAGACTAATCAATTGATTCTTTTCTCCAAAATTCCGTCAAAATATTTATGCGACTCCTTTTATTTTTGTTCCGTTCTTAGCCGCTTCTATTTTCTTATTATTTCTAAGCTCACGTTTCATTTTACGGTAATCCCAAGGAGCCATAGCATTACTATCCTGCCATAAACCAACTTTTTTACTTTTGGCATTTTCCTGAATTTTACCCAAAGAAGCATCTTTTGAATAAGAAAAATACCACCATCCCATTCCAGCTTTGATAACCTCTTTGGAAAGGTATTTTCCATCATCATAATACACTTTCGCAATAGATCTTCCATAGCGGTCTGTAGTGGTTTCAACAAAACTAACTGTTTTCCCAAATACCTGAGC
This sequence comes from Chryseobacterium sp. CH21, assembly GCF_004119445.1. Taxonomy (GTDB): domain Bacteria; phylum Bacteroidota; class Bacteroidia; order Flavobacteriales; family Weeksellaceae; genus Chryseobacterium. Next base: position 59,627 of record NZ_QICI01000107.1, read on the forward strand.
AGAAGTGAATTGTTTTGCATTTTTCCCAAATGCCTGCCCACTCTCCGGGCAGTCAACTTCGGCCAGTCTGATCTTTTTTTGTTGATTACCTCTTAACAGTAAAGTAATGGTGTCTCCGTCTGAAATTTTAATCACTTTTCCGGTAGTCTGAGAGAATAGAAATACGGGGAAAAGTACGTACAGCAGCATTAATCGTTTCATGGGGCAAATATAGGGATTAGTGGGACTTGTTTAATTAAAAAACCTCGCGTTTTGCGAGGTTTTTTTTATGTCAAATTGAGCTATTTGCTTTTTTTCACCTCAAAGTTGGGAGACTTTGTGGAGTGGGCATTTCAATCCTACCAGTGAAATGGTATAGGTACAAATGTATTTTCAAAAATATCTAGTGGTAAAGTTTTATCTACATTTAACTGTGTATGACCTTTCTTACAAATACAAAGCTTTATTAGTTCCCCATTATGATTATATCCGTTTAAAATTAATGTCTGGACAGCATCTGTATCTAAGATTCTAACAAATTCTTTAAATTTTTCAACTCTATCTGAAAGTTTCAGAAAGCTTAGATTGATATCAACAAATGATGTATGTATTTCAGTTACTATTTGAAAAAAATGTTGCCCAATGTTATAAGTTGTAAAATCTTTAAATTGCTCATCGGATATTATAAAGTCTGTTTCCAAGCAATCCAAATAAACTATCCTGTCAGCTGATAAATAGTTTTGGGTGTATAATTTGGCATCTAGCGAGATATTTATATTATTTCTTCTAAAAGCTCTTTTCCATTCATCTATTTTTACTAGAATATTTTCATCTGAATATTCCCATAAAAAAGAATAAACCTTCTGATTGGGGAAAAAGTCAGCCATTTGAATACCCTCTCTTTGACTGTAAAATAACCAAAAACTATCGTAATTAAGTAATTCATAATTAAAAAATTTCGACAGATAATAATTATTGGAATCTATATAGGATGTCATAAAAATTAATGTTGTTTTCCTGTTTTATTTGTAGAGCGAGGCATTTGTCCTTTAAAAGTATAATGGGCTCCTTTCTTATTATGATAATGAGGAGGTTCGTATACTGGTTTAGGTTTTTTGTCCATAAAAAGATGTCCATCCTTATATAAAGAAACTTCACCTACCTCTTTATTATTTCTAAATATTTTTTCTTTATATAACTGAAATTGCTTTGAATTTTGCTCTTCTTTAGACAATTTTTCTACTGCAGTCTGATATGTTTGCGAGTACGTACACCAACATCAATCGTTTCATAGAGCAAATATAGGAATTAGTGGGGTCTTGTTTAATTAAAAAACCTCGCATTTTGCGAGGTTTTTTAATATTGAATTAAGTTATTTGATTTTTTTTGCCTCAAAGTTGGTAGACTTTGCGGAGTGGGACTATCTAGATTAATATAAATTTGAAATATCAAAAGGAAACTCTATACTTATGATATCTGAACTCCCTGCTTTACTAAAAACAATATCTAATCCAACAAATAATGAATCAATATTCAATAAAAAAACATTATTGTTTTTATTGTTCTTTTTAAAGATCATATTTATAACATTCCAATCAATTTTAGTAAGACTTTTTTTCTCTATTATATTTCCAATTTGTTTAAAAGATTCGTCATCTATTTTTACACAATAATATGTTTTCAATCCATCAATAAAATTTTTATGAATACAATTGAATATATATATATTATTTTCAAATGAAACAATTGATGTTATAATGTCATCATACCAATCAATTACTTGCAATTTAGTAATTATCATTTTTATTTTGTTTAAAAATTTGTTCCAATGGAACAGGTTTAAATATTTCATTAATTTGTTCTGTTACTTTAGAAGTGACAGGCTTTGGTAATACCACTGTATGATGTTTAGGATTTTTTCCTGTTTGAACAACCTTAAAAAATGATTCAACAGTCGATTTAGGTGCACTTTTATGTTGTAAATCAGAGCCCTTAATTTTATCCTTCAACATTGTTGAAATTCCATGAGGAAAACCAGCTTCCTCAGCAGCTTTTGCTTGTTTAGCTAGTGATTCCGTAGTTTCTGCTTCCTGGCCAAATCTCACCAAACTTTTACCTGTAGAAGCTGAGCTCCCTGCTGTTTCTTGAGCAAGACCTCCTTTTACTCCAAATTTAGATGCAGCAAGACCTATTGTAACATCTAACAGGTCTCCAGCTATTGATTTAGATTGAGCTTTTGGTATTTCATAATATCCAAAAAAACCATCCCCTTGATACCTTTGATCTTTCCCAGCTATACGACTTGCTAAATTTAAAACTCCTGCTCTTGCATCTCCAATAAAACTCCAAGTATAGCTCTGGATAGCAAACCCCATTTCCAATTCATCCAATCCATTTTGTTGATAGCCTGTCGTTTGCTTACCATCTGGATCAATATATTTAATAGGATTTTGATAAGTATAAATATATGGATTTAAATTTCCCCAGAAATAGGCTCCTCCATTATGTTGTCCATCGCCGTAAAACTGAGTTTCTGTTACAGGATTGTAAACAGCCAACGGATCCACCCCATACCAAATACTCGCTCTCGGATTATAATATCTCGCTCCATAATAATACAGCCCTGTTTCTCTGTCAAGTTCTTTTGCATTGAACTTATATGGGTTATCATATACTCCTGTTCGTTGCTCCAGCATCGTCTCCCCGAATGGTAAATTTAAGAAAAACTGAGTGCTCTGAGCACTGGAATTGGTAACAAATGTTGCTGTTCCTAAGTGATCATTATGTAAATAATATAATCCTAACTGGCTGGTTGGCCCATTTAAAGCATTCAATTCTGCTGAGGAAATATCTCCTACGCCTGCTTTTTCAAGGTATGTTTTGAAGTCAACAGAAGGGTCAGGTTCTCTCATTGTTGTTCCCTGATCCGATGTTCTGAGATTTAATGGAACAAAAATATTGCTTCCATCCATCACCCTGCTTGCAAAACGGGTTGATCCTTCAAAATAATGTTTGGTATACTGCCCGTTTAAGGATACCGTTACATATGGGTTAGGATACAAGGTATAATCAGTTAAGCTTAAGCTTCCCGGATCTACTAATTCTCCGTTCTGATACAGCTGAGAACTTCCATGAAGATTGTACTTTATTGTTCTTTCTCCTTTATCATCATACGCATAATACTGATATACACCAGAGTCGTCACTATAAAATGCTTTCAAACGATCCTGCTCATCCCAGAACATCTGCTTGGCACCAAATTCATCGATATGTTTAATGGTGTTCCCATTATAATCATACTCGAAGAATTGTTGGTTTCCACTTACATTACCATCAATGATTGCCTCTACTTTATGTGTTTCCGGAATATACTTATAATTATTAGAGTAGGTATTCAATGGTTCAGGCTGCTGATCAATATGATGAACCTGCTCTTTCAATACAATTCCCCCACTTTCGTTATATTTTACTCTCTTAAGATCGAAATGAGAATTACTTTGTGCATACGGAGAAGTATTGGGTGTTGTAGGAGTTCCTCCTTTATCATTAAGCCCCATATCACTTTCTGTACCAATCAATCTATTTAAGGTATCATATCCATATTTGAAAGCATAGGTACCTCCCATTTGATTCGGAGTCACCCCTACATCATTGGCAAGACGGACAATATTTCCTCTCTTATCATACTCATAACTGTTGGATAAGAATTGAGCAGTAGGATTTAATAAACCAAAATGACTTAACCTTCTGTTGGTATCAATATATGAATAGTTGGTTTTAGTTCCGTTTCCATAATCTACATTTGTTCTCTGTTCATAATAGTCATATTTGATATTCTGAATATAATTATAACTACCATTGGTTATTTTCTTCAAATTTCCACCAAGATCATAGCTGTAAGTAAGCTGCTCTCCATCAGGATATGTCAGTTTTTTAAGACGATTCCAGCTGTCATAGACATAATCCGTTTTGAACTCCATGGTTGGAATATTGTACCCGAATATTCTGCGAGTTTCTGATATTACCTCTCCTAATTTACCATAGTTATAAGTAGTATATCCTGTACCATCTGTTTTCGTGATGATTCTTCCGGAATTATTTCCTGAATTAGCAGGCATATAATCGTAATGAACATTATTAGGATTTACTGAACCACTCGGAAGGTTAGGAAGTTCAATATCAGTAAGTCTGTTCTTATCATATTTATAATGGATCTGATGCGTCTGTATAGAAGGATCATTCATAAGGTTCGGAGTTCCAAACCAAGTCAGATGTCCTGCAGGATCATATACATAGGTGGTAAGTCCTTTATCAGGATGCAACATTTCTGTTCTTCTTCCGGCAAGATTATATTTATAAGTAGTATTAATACCTTGTGGATCAATCACTTTAACAAGCTCACCCACCTTACTATATTCAAACTTTGTAGACAGAGGATCATTATCCAGATAATTTATTTTCTCAACAATCTGTCCCTCCGCATTGGTGAAAGTCTCTATTTTGGTATGATCCAGTTCTTCAATACTTTTAAACAGATTTCCTTCTATTTCATAGCGAATTGATTTTTCAACATTATCTTCATATTTAACATTTGTAATTCTGTCAGAATGGTCATAGGTATTAGCCAGCATATATTGGCTGAGATTCAGATTCAAATTATTATCCTGAAGATCACCTTCCTGAGGCTGGTATTGATATACCTGCCTTCCCAATACATCAAATACGGGTCTTCCTGAAATAGATCTTCGTTCTATTCCATTAATATCAACATCCTTTTTCACCTGGATTAGTCTTCCCATGAAATCTGAATAGGAATCTGTGTTAATCAGGTTACCTGGATGATCTGCATCATAATGGGATGTCTTTGCACGAAATATTTTAATACTCTGATTGGAATTTGGAATCCCATAATGATCAAAATAATAGGTGTGAACTATCGTTGAATTTCCGATAAGACTGTAAGGATCATTTGCAGCAAGCATTCTTCCATAATCATCATATGCGTAATCAATTGAATTCCCTGTAATATCCGTACTTTTTATTAAAACATCTAAATAAGGATTATACAGTCCGAAGGAAATATATCCGAAGGCATCAGTAGTTCTCGCAACATACTTCCCTGTTTCCCCATCATATTCATAGGATATTGAATATCTGTTTGAGGTTTCATCAGGTGGATATGTAACCGTTTTTACATTTCCTGATGCTTCATAGGTATAATCTGTTTCAATATTCTGGGAACCATCAAATACAATATACTTTCCTATATCTCCGGTATTTGCATTAATATTTTGTGTACTTCTCTGTCTTAAAAGTGTAGAACCTGTTCCGTCATATACACTAATTTGCTTTGGTACCCCTATAATATTGTTATTTAGCTGTCCCCAATACTGTATGACTGATTTATACGAATTAGTAGGGCTGGTATAGGTATAATTTGAAACCAATCCGGTATTATAATCATACTCCATTTTTTCCGTAGTCTCTATTTGCCCGCCATTTTCAAATCTCGTATTGATCTTTTTATCCAGCAGAACCGTAGCCATTCTTCTTCCTTCTGTTCCTCCGGTATCAAAACTTTCCGTTAAGTAATTAGGATCTATTTTGGTTACATTATCTTTAAATCTATACAAACGATAGTTATAAATTACTTTAGAAATTAGCTCATCATTCCCCGTAAGTATATTACTTTCCTTAATTAATCCATTTAAGAAATAGCTTGTATTATAATACGTATCCACTTTTTTACGGTACGTACTTCCGGCAGCACTCAATTGCTCGCTGGTTACTTTTTCAAATCCAAAATTGTCTCTTTCTCTTCTGTCGTATTTAGATTTTTCAAATGTATATTTCGTTACAATATCTTTTGTTGCATCTGACTGCGTATAGTTGGTACTGAATACATCAGGGTTCAAAATTCTTACTTCATCTACCACTAGTTTAGCATGAGGATCCTGATAATTCGGCTGTGTAAATTTATAATTTACTGCATACTGTCCTTTTGTTACAGCATGAGTAACTGTTTTAAGTTTATTTGTTTTCCCAATTAATGAATAGTTAACAATGAAACCATCGTTTGTATCTACTACCAGATCCGGGAAACCATCTCCGTTCATATCTCTGAAAGTCTTCTTGGTTTCAGAAACATTGATTCCTAAATTTGCTGTCGCTCCAGCACCGGCTTTTATAAAAATAACCAGAATTGCAGGCGGAATAATTGGAATAGGTCCAAAATTCAGCATCAGATTTCCACCAAAAGATACATAACCATTGTAAGAACCTGTTTCTTCAGTAAAATCAACCTTTCCTGTTGACTTAAGCAATGGAACTGCAGTATCAAATTTGTTCCCCAGATTGTAACGCACTTTGGCAGACTGATTACTATTATCTACATCAATGATATCAACCAATCCGTCACCATTAATATCCTCATATACTATCTCTGCTGTTCCTTTAGATCCTGATCCTCCGGCACTGGCACTTATACCAAATCCAAAGCTGCTTAAAGCACTCAAATTAGCAAAAGATCCAAGACCTCCTCCTATTGAAAAGTTAATACCTCCTATTGGACGGGAACGATAAGAAGCCATATTCTGATAGAACATTGGTTCTGATAAGCTCTTTCCAAGATTTAACATTACCGTATTAAAATCAATAATTCTATCCGGTAATCCATCTCCATTAACATCCGTCCAAAATGCTCTTCCGGTATCATATGAATTAAAATATTCACTAGCTCCCGCTCCGGCTGTTACTCCAACTGACCAAGGCATTGAATTATTAGCATGAGAATCATTTCCATTTGAACCATTTACTTTAATTCTTCCGCTGGCAGAAAAGACATTAAATGAAAATCCTAAAGAATTTACTTTTAAATAGCTGTAAGAATTGGTTGGGAAATCACCAGTCGCCACCAGCTTGATGTCGTCTAAGCTTCCTACAGAGTTTGTATACTGGATAGATTCCGGATATACCATATCAGGATAGCCGTCTCCGTTCAGATCTGCAAACGTCTGTGTTTCAATACTACCATTTTTAAGAGGTAGGGTTTCTGAATTCCCGGCACTTACTGTCCCAACACTTAGACCGCTGGTTGTATTATTCGATCGGCTGCTCTGTTTCTTACTGATTGCCTTCATTGTAGAATCCAATGAAAGAGTTCCGTTCACAAGCGTAGTCGGTAAAATTGACGGTGGGTTCGGAATAGGATTCGAAAAATAATTTATTTCTTCATGATCCCTGAAAGAAGTAGCCGTTGAAAATTGTTGTCTACCTCCTGTGCCTATCCACTTATCAATTCTAACCATTGGCTGAGGGCGAGGTTTAATAATCCATTCTGAAAACGGTTTCATAGGATAGACATACTGAGATACCATATTATTTCCGGCATTAGGATTACCATTTAATGCCACACAATCTGTTAAAGCCTGCCCCGTTAGCCCTTGGCAAGTTGAATTACCGCTTGTTGCCACACAATCTGTAAGCGCTTGACCGGTCAATCCCTGACAAGCAGAGTACGTATTCTGCAAAGCAACATCCCCCGTAAATGTTTCAGCTTCAATAGGCGTTCCATAGCTATAATCTACGAAATTGTTTGGTTTATATAAAAATTGACCCCAGTTATTATAAATGGCTGATTTCATATTGTACATTGCTGTATTTACTGAAGTTGGCCACACGGTCGTCAACAAACTGGTGGTATCATAATAAACATTAAAAGGTTTTCCTTGAAAATACTCTGAGTATTTATTAAATAAGGCATATTCAGCACCTGTCTGACAATAAACCTGTACCCTAAATCCTAAATCAAAGGTAGGCTGCGTTAAGCTCCCTGTATAAATTGTTACTGGATCTATTCCCGGAACAGCCTGTCCTGTAAACATGTTCTCTTCCACCAAGGTTGGAGTAGCACCCTGTGTCGCTGTAATGGTAACTTTTCTCTTGGCAAGAACATGATTTTCCTTTTTGATTACATAATAAAAACTTCCTGTTCCCAAGGTAGTAGCATTCGCTATATCCTTATTAATCTGAACCCCAAATTCATGAATTCCGGTAACCGGAGGATTTGTTGGCGTTAATCTAATGTCAAGCTTTTCCTTAAGTTTAGTAACTGCAAATGAAGGATATTGAGCTTCAGGCTTAAAACTCATACTGATATTTCCATTTGTAGATGTAGTTGCATTATACCCTACAGAAATGGAATTCTTCCAGTTGTTAGTAAGGAAATTTGTATATGAATCTGATTCTACAATAAACTTCAAATAAACCGGTTCGTTTGCACTTACAGATATTGATCCAATATATTCCTGTGTACTGAATGGTGTGTCGCTTTGAATATAATTCTCGGAATGCAAAACAGTTACGGCACCGGTAATTGTATTTTCCTTGATCACCTTAAAGGTAAAATCATCCGTAGAAGAAGGAAAATCAATACTGGAAACAACAATGTTTGCCATTCCATCAGCATCCAAATATATCGGTGCTATTAGATTATTCAGGAAAAAGTTGTTTCCATAATTTCCATTATTCAATCGAAACTGATCCTGCTCCATGTTTCTTCCTCTCAATGCCAGCCCGGTAGCAGGATCAATATAAGTAACCGTTGGATTAGAGTCTATTTGCAGATTGTCTTCCGAATTCTTGTGAAGCCTTATATATACCTTATCTCCACTTTTCACAAATAATCTATTTGCATTATTAATGGCACCATGTACATTATATTGGGTATTTCCTGCAGGTACATTAATAATCTGAGAATAATAATCATTATATCTGGAAATCGTGAAAGACTGTGACAGATTATTAGGATTAAGCTGCGTTAAAAAGACCCTTGCATGATAGAAATTATTAGGCTGGGTACCTCCAACTACATAATCAGGGTTTGCTATCTCTACAGAATAGTATGCCTTATCCGTTGGTTTTAACACAGTGACAGGGTTTAAAGGATCTATACCACTTATACTCACATTATCATTAATAGTAATGTATCCGTCCTGAGAAGCAATCCATACTTTTACCACATCAGCAATAGGAGTTGGAGGGTATTCAGGCTCCACAATAGGTGGAACTTTAGGTCCCGGAGGAGGAATAAGAGGAGGAGCTATAGGCTTGACCTTAACCACCATATTTTCTGTATACTCTGAATGCTGGGTCATCTCAGGGCTTCCTCCTTGATTATATTTATTAAACCAAACCTTTCCATCATTTACGATATCTACTAACCCATCAGAATTTGCATCAATCAGAAAGGTGGAAGTAGTTCCTTTTGAAGTGGATGTGATGGAAGACTTGCTATATACAATTGCTCCCATATCCCACCCTGAACTATTGGTTTTTGTCTCTGTAAAAGAAAAATTACTGTTATAATTCAGAATCGGTTTAGCCGGTAAGAATGATAATTTACCATATATATCTAATTTTCCTTCGCTGTACGTAAGACCAGAAGATGTTCTATAGATCATATCCTGTATGCCATCTCCATTAAAGTCTATGAGCTGCTGTACATTCTTAGCCTCAGCTGTTGAATATCCAAAAGGAAAACCGAACATAAGGTGGCCATATGCATCATTAGAAGAATAGAAAAAATTTAATCCTGCTGCAGCTCTGAAATTAAGACCGCTTTCAGTAGAAACATTCCCATTAATTTTTGAAGGCTTCAGCATATCTCCAATAATGCTGCCATAAGGGCTGCTCACTCCATTGCTAACCTGAATCGTATTATCAGGACCAAAAATCTGATTGTTTTCTACTTCATTGTAATATTCAAAACTATAATCATCAACTATTGGAAGAGGATCAGGATATTTAATATTATATCCTTGAATATATAATCTTCTTAATCTTGTTTTTGAGAACTGTCCCTCTTCATATTCAGATTTGTAACTACGGATTTTTTGGGTCTTATAACTGACATCAATACTATTCAAAAGATAAGGTTCTACCCTTTTTACTCCTTGCTTGGCATTAATATTAATATCCTTCCTGCTTACACTATTTTCAGTAACAAAATTGACACTATAATCCTGATTTTTACCATAAGTTATTTTTTGAATATGAAAATAAGTTCCTCCATTAGCATTATTACCTGACCCGATATTAACATTCGTATTATTCTGATACGTAAAAAGCATTCTATTGCCATGGGCATCCTCTATCATTCTCAACCCCCAATGAACAATCTGGCCTTCACTATTTTTTATCACAGAATTATCACTTCCACCATAATAGCTTTTAGTACCATTGGTAGAGGTAACCGTCCATGAATAAGTACCCATACTATTTCCCTCCCTTTCTATAAGGGTAAAATCATGATTCTTTCTAAGATAAAACTGCTTTTTTCCTGTTGCATTTCTCGGTTGTCTTGCAGTTGTAATATCCGTAGAGGTTTCACTTACATTATTATGTCTGTGAGGCAGGTAGCCGCCAGGATAAACAAGCATTTCGCCATCCAAGGTGTAAAGTTCAGTTTCTTCTCCTCCAAACATAGGGGTTCCCCATCTGGTATCTACTGTAATTGCAGATAATCCCTGAAGATCCCATCCTTCACCCATCCATCCATTACCAGCGCCACTGTTGTAGCCTATCGCTAAAGAAGGCTGCAATCCTCCCAAACCAGCAGGAACCTTGATAGGATAATTCATATTAGCATCTCCTTTTTGGCTTGCTGTAGGAGCATTCATCAGCTGCATTGCAGCCATCGGATCTGCAGATTTCAGTCCACTGATACTTGTTGGTGAGAAAGCTGTCGTTTGCGGAGATTCCGGAGCGGAAATAATTCCATTGATGTAATCATGATCTCCATCTCCTTCTACCGTTACTGTTTTACTCTTCTCATCAATAACTGATTTATCTGCAACCCATTGTTTTTTAGCATAATCAAAATGGAAAATCTTAATATCTTTAGGAGAAAACAGCCCCAACCTTTTAACATCATAAGGAATGGTAATTTTTGCTTTTTTCTCCAGCTTTCCTGATACAACGGAAAATCTGTAAGCAGCATTATTCAGAGTCACATTTTTAAGTCCCTGAGATACCGCAGGAATATCTTTCTCTCTTAATTTTAAAACTTCTATATACGCTGATTCTGATGTCCCTTTTTCCATAGAAACATTCATATTTTCATAGCTTATACTGAATTCTTTATCTTTTGAGATTTCAATTCCTTTCGGTTTTGCATAATAATGGTCAACTACCTTAAAAGATTTTGTAGAAACCGGAATTTTATAGGTATTGGTTATTCCTCCTGTAATAACAGAAAATAACCCATTTGCTTTATCTTTTTCGGAAAGCTTGATTACTTTTTCAAATTCCCCTTTTTTTACAGTAACTACTTCGTTGTTAACAATAATATCAGACAATGAGCTGAAATTTCCTTTTACATACAACTGATCTCCTGAAAGTAAAGAACTTACAAGCAGATTATTCTCTGATTTTTTATTTTTGTCAAAAACGACCCGCAGGTTTTTCACTTTATATTTTACCCCCGAAGCCGGTGAAGTAAATAATATAGAATTGGAACCTGTCTTAATAAGTCCCGAATTAATAGCCTCTTTCTGATGACTCCATTTTGCACTAGGAACAATAATTCCTCCTCCTATTGCAATGTTATGATTGATAGACCTGGATACAGATTCATGAGAGGCTAAACCAAACAAATCATATTCCAGATAAGCCACTGTATTTTCTTCCACTATAGGAATATCCACTGTGAAAAAATTATCAGAAACTACATCTTCTTCCTGGTCTGTGAAAGTACCAATTGTTCCTTCTTTTTCTTTTGATGGATAAAAATTACTGATGCCATTCACAACATCATTATTAAATTCAGAAGAATCTTCCCTTCCCTTTTCTGTATTGACTAATACAGAAGGATATTCTCCTAAAAGAGTTTTTGTGGACGATTTTTCTGAGGATGTAATTAGATTAGAAGAATCTTCTTTTACACTCTGACCTGGTAAATCAACTCTTTCAGCAGTCCATTTACTCATCAGTTCTTTCTTAAATTTCCGTACCTTCTGCCTGTCTTCTTTGGTAAAGCTTGCACAAACAAACATACACGCAAAGAAACATATAAGCAGAAATGATTTCTTGGTAACAGGAAATTGATCCGCACGTATTTTCATGATATAGTTTTAATCAACGATTAATTTGAAAGTTTTTATTATTTTTTTATTTTGAGTAAGATTAATGATATACGCACTCTGAACATCCAGAGTATTCATATAGTGATTAGACTTACGATCAATATTCTCCATTTTCAAAAGCCTTCCGGTTCCATCATAAATAGAGATCACCAAATCCTCCATCGGTGGGAATGTAACCGTAAAAGTTTGTCCTTTTTTAACCGGATTTGGATAAAGATTAATTTTTGTCAGATTTAATGATAGTTCATTATTATTTGCTAATAATTCTGTCCCTGAGTTTTGGTTTTGGCCTACTCCTCCTATTTTCCTATCTTTTAAAGGACTTATGGCAAATGTAAAATGAGCGGTATCACCATTATCAAACTCATTCAGAAAATCGACTTTATTAAAAATGATATATTTCTCAACTTCGGCTCCTTGAATTTTTTGAGTACTTCCATCTGGCTTTTTCAAAAACATCCAATAGGCAATTGGTAAAGAGCCTGGATTCATCGTTTCTTTCAAAACCCTTAGGGTGTAATCGGTTTTTGAAACTTTATTCCCAATAAAATTGATTTCCCAGTTTTTTTGCAAAACATCGAATTGACCGTCATTTTTCAATGCTAATTCTTTATTATCATCAGACCAGATAACAAACTGGTTGTTATCAAAAATTGCCTGATTTTCTACATTTGTTCTTTCAATAGTGTTTTTCCCAATTGTTAAAAACAGATCAGCCTGATTAGAAGACTGTTTCTGATATAACTCATTCCCGTCATCTCTGCCCAATCCTGTTGGCTTATGCTTAAATTCTTTATGTTTTTCCGGATCCCAGATTATTTTTCCATCACTATTGTAGTACTTCCCTTTTTCCAATGAAATTCCGTACTTAATTGAAAGATAGGAATGAATTTTATTAAGATCTAAAGATTTTGCCTTTCTGGGTAGAAATACCATCTCATAAAGGTTTTGATCTTCAAATTTGATTTTTAAACTATCAGATTTTCCTTGAGTTGGATCTACTGTTGCAAGAAATGAAAAAATACTAGGTCCTTTTCTTATTTCTACATTTTTTCAGTCGTAGCCTTATAGTTATTACTTCCCAAGGATATTTTTTTTCAACATTTTCCCAAATCAATTCATCTTCTTTAGATCGATGAACAACTGTAAGAGTATGACTTTTATTTTTACTGTATTTGATATACTTTTTAAAAATTTTATCCTTAATTCCGCAATGAAAATTGAGCAGTTTTTCATCTTTACACTTTGCTGCTTCACGGAAAGTAGGAGTCGCTTTTTCCCATAGCTGGGCATCAGATCCCACCAATTGAGAATAAGCAGAGACTGAACACGATAAACAAATTATCATGAATGCTCTAGAATACAAAATTTTATGCATGATAGATAGTTTTACTAAATAGCCAGTTAGCACAGCTAACTAAAGTTTATTTTAAATAAAATGAACCGAATAATAAGAATCTATTAGAATTTAAGAATGCTATAATAAGAATAGATAGTAGTGATTGATTTTTTCATGGTATTATCAGGTAATAGTTTTTTGCAAATTTAAAAAACAAATAGAAACGACAAGCTTTTATTTAACAATTTTTCACAAAAAAGGCCGAAAGACTATCAGTATTTTCATTTCGAACAAAAAAGTAATCCAATCATATCTTTATTACCCTTTATCAGTGATAGAAATTGAATGGGTAAGCTATTAATCTCAAATCCTAAAAAAGATAAAAAAAAATGATTTTTTTAATCACGTTAAGTCCATGGTTATTAATTAGGTAAAGGCAATAAAAAAAATTTCACGAAAAATTAATTAAAAATTATCCTTCATTTTATTTTTTTATTTGAAAAAGTATTGTACCTTTGCAACCGCAAAAACGAAGTAAATATCGTTACTGATGACACCCTCGGGGCGTAGCGTAGTCCGGTCATCGCGCCTGGTTTGGGACCAGGAGGTCGCAGGTTCGAATCCTGCCGCCCCGACTGTTTTAATAGTTTTCTCAAAACTATTTAATGGGTGCGTAGCTCAGCTGGATAGAGCATCTGCCTTCTAAGCAGACGGTCAAAGGTTCGAATCCTTTCGCGCTCACTTATTATAATCAAGTCTTTACAGCAATGTAGAGACTTTTTTGTTTTTACTTAGGTCAGTATTTTAGTAAATAGGAAGTAAAAAAGGCTGCCTTTTTAAGACAGCCTTACTAAATAATAAAGCAATGTATTATCTCTTAATAAACTTATAGCTTTTTTTATCTATCATTAATAAATAACTACCACTAACTAAAGAGGAAACATTAATTTTACTTTCTTTAAGCTGTCCTTGCAACATTACTTTTCCCGCAATATCATAGATTATGTAAGCCTCATTATCTTTTGAATTTGTTACATTGATTTCCTTATCTGCCGGGTTAGGATAAAGACCAATACCAGTACCTTTTGTATCTCTATCTGCAATTACAGAAGAAATTTTGGATACGTTTGCATTAATATTTAAAGTATAGCAAGTAGAGCTATTAGCTCCATTATATCCGATAACCCTAGCATAGTATGTACCTGCTGATACGTTTGTTAAAGATACACTTTCAACTGCTGTAACTCCTTCAGATTTGCCAAGGAGACCTCCATTGGCATTATAAACATAAAGATCATAATCTACACCAATCGGGCCATTTAATTTTGCAACCAGATTTCCATTACCAACAGTAAACTTATAAAAATCTTTATCTGTTCCAGATCCTATGGCTGCAGAAATTGTTTCATTAGCATTGATAGCTGCAGCGGTAGATAACGTTTCATTAGCCTCATATGCTTTAACACATGATGGAGTCTCAGGAGTAACTACCCCAGAATCTGCCTTTCCTGTTACAATCAATGTATAATTTTGTGAGCCCCCTACTAAAGCTCCTTTATGGCTTATCTCTATAACATATTCTCCAGCTGGTACAACACCCAGATCTACTCTTTCAAAATTATCGTTATTATTTTCCGCTTTGGCATTCGTAGACCGAGAGGTAAGTACCCATGGTCTGTAAATGGTATTATCGCTTTTACGAGTCACTTTAAGATCCAAATTATTCACCAGTCTTTTTACAGCATTATTATTGAGTTGGTTTGATGTCTGAATCGCCCCGGCTCTATCATACCATGATATGGAAACAGTTAAAGGATTAATACCGTCAGACTGTACTGTAAGCGACTCTGTTGCATTATTATTCAATGTTTTGTTATCAATAATAGAATTCTTACCTTTTCCATTAATGACCTCCACCATTTTCTTTGCATTTAATAATCCCCATCCAAACATTGCATCAGGCCCTACTACTCCCGCATCGTCAGCTGTATGCAATGCTAATCCTTTGAGCTCAGCTCCCAACATATATCTTTCCTGAACATTATTATGATGTTGCTGTACTAAAGACAAAGTACCAGTCACATTAGGTGATGCCATTGATGTACCTGTCATAATTCCATAGGTATTATTACTAGCAACATTTCCATTAAACGCAACCGGAGATGTTAATTCAGTTCCATTACCTGTAATATCTGGCTTAATCCTTAAATCATCTGTAGGTCCCTGACTGCTTGAACTGTTAATAGCTACGTTTATTAAATTGCCATTTACATCAATATTAGCATCTTCCGCATTAGCAACGACTAAAACATTTTTAGATGTGGCTGATGCTGTTAATTTATCATAAAGGTCTGTTGCTCCTCCCATAGGGCTTTCATTGAGAACTCTCAAAACTCCAGCAGCATCTCTATATCTATTAAGTCCATCATTCCCTGATGCCTTTACAGCTAGGTAAGAAGGGGCATTAAACAAAATAGTATCCCAGTCACTTGACTCATTTATATAGGCTCCAAAATACCAATCTGATACTAATTCAGATCTCAATCCATAAGAGTGATTCGACAATAAAAGTCCTCCGGTAGCTGCATCTGTCATTTCAGCTGCATCAGAATTCCAATCATAAGATTCAATCTGAGATGAAGAAGCCATTCCTTTAGCAGCTGCTCTTACTCCAGCTGCACCAATAGTTCCCGCAACATGGGTTGCATGATTACTATTAAGAACCGCATTAAATGTTCCATTATCTTTTCTTGTAACTCTATTTCCAAATTCAACATGAGTATTGCGCACTGCTCCTCCATCCCAAACTCCAACTATCATATTTTCACCATTAAGATTTAATCCTAAAGAACCTCCTGTGTTAAGGTGGTTTGCTCTTGTAGATTTTGCTGCATCAACATTTTTAGTTGAATAATAAATAGGTGTACCATTCTCATCAACTCTTATTAGCTCTGAAATAGAGCCATCTTTTTCTTCAATGGCAAGAGGAATGTTATTTTTTCTTGCATATGCAACTGCCTCTACCTTATTCTGTTTAGATTTTTCAAAAAAATTGTTAGATAAGTTTTGTAATGTTTTTTGATCGTACTTTTTTGTTATTTCTCTTCTTTCAGTTTCTGTTTGTGCAAAGAAACAAGCTGAAGCAGAAAAAGTAAATAATGCACTAAAAAGGATTCTTTTTTTCATTTTTAAAATTTTAATGATTAATTATATATAAATACAGCGCTGTTCAAAATTTTTTTCATTTATATTTCTTCCATAAGAACTCATATTCAATATTTTAAAATTCTTAAAAAAATAATATCTTAATCAACAAATCCATACACCAAATATTATTGTACTTGCCGATTCAATACGGTTTAAAGAGAAAATCTTCGTCTAAACATATAACTACATTCTTATAACTATCTCTTATGATTTCTCCATTTATAAATTAAATTCACAAATAAAAAAAATAAAATAACAAATCATTATAAACCATAAAGACGGTAATAATTTTATCAAATTATCACTATAACAGCAAAATAAAAACAAATAAAAATGAATACATAACAAAATAATAACTATTTAATAAAAATCACATTTTAAGATATAATTAATCAAATTATATTAATTTTTAAACCAATAAATCACAAAAAAGAGAATTTAATACTATATAGTACCTCTTAAAAAAACAAAAAACTGGTTAAGAATTTTAAATATATTCCCCATTTGGTTTTTTTTTATAACGTTTCTCTACATTCTACTGAAATATTATTAAAAAAACTTACTAGTCTTTAAAAATGAATACATAATTACAAAACCTTATAAAACAAAAAAGAGGCTGTTTCAAAAGTGAAACAGCCTCTTAATATATTCGGAATATATTATTTCAATTTGTAAGAACTTCCGTTCCAAAGATAGGTTTTGGAAGAGTTTTTTTTCTTTTCTCTGTCTTTTTCATCTACTTCCATATCTTCCACTTTCAGGATAAATGTGTTGGGAATTCCTCCTTTATCATTTGGAAAAACGTATTCTTCACTGTGATAGTATGCACCGGCATCTCCTACGTTTGTTAACTGTGGAAGTGTAACCAGTTTTTTATCTTTAAAAAGAATATACTGATCATAGCTTGCAATTCCACAAGCTTCTCCGGAAACCATTGCTTTTAAAGTAAACTCAACATTTTGAAGTTTGTGACCACTTTCAATATTGAAAGATGCGGAGTTCAACTCTTCTCCTCTTCCTGTGTCGAAATACACCTCATCAATAAGCGTATTTCCTTCCATTACTTTTATTCCCGCAATGTTTTGTTTTTCGATCTCATTGAATTCCTTATTCTTTCTGTCAATGGTTTTGGAAAGTCCAAAAAGGAAATCATACCCATTTTTGTTTCTGTAGCCTACACAAAGATTGCCTCCCCAGATATACCCTTCCTGTGTATTTTCTCCCTTCTGATAAGAGATTTTATACCAGTTGGCATTTCTTTCTCCCAATTTCAGGACTATATTTTCTTTTTTAAGAATCATAACCTGCTGATTGGTCTGCAGCGAATCTACAATCTGAGCATTCACTCCGGGATCCAGTCTCACACGAGTCCAGTCTGTAAAAATCTTCTGGGTTTTATTTTCCTCAAAACCAAAGACACCATCTGCATATACTTCATTTTCCTGCGCTGTAAAAAACTGCAGCATTAGTAAAAATAAAGCTGTCCATAAAGTTTTCATAGTTATATTTTGTTTTTTGTGTGTTATTTTTCAAGCAGAAGACTTACCCATTCTTCACGCTGTAACTGTTTTTTCAGTTCAAGCCTACTTTCTTTACATACTTCCAGAATATCATCCACGTCAAAGAAACATAGTCCTGAAAGCAATAGTTTTCCTCCTTCATTCAATACTGAAACATAAGTCGGGATATCTGAAATCAAAATATTCCTATTGATATTGGCCAAAATAATATCAAAATTTTCTTTTCCTAAGTTTTCAGCAGTTCCCTGTTCAATATCCAGCTCTACACTGTTTCTTACGGCATTTTCTTTTGAATTTTCTACTGACCATTCGTCAATATCGATGGCTTTTGTATCTCCTGCTCCCTGCTGTTTTGCATAAATAGCCAGTACGGAAGTTCCGCATCCCATATCCAATACTTTTTTACCATTGAAATCAATATCCATCATTTGCTGAATCATCAGATGGGTAGTGGGGTGATGCCCTGTTCCGAAAGACATTTTAGGCTGAATAATAATTTCGTGCATTCCCGGTACAGATTCATGGAATTCTGCTCTGATCAATACTTTATCATCAATATTGATGGGAGAGAAATTCTTTTCCCATTCTTCATTCCAGTTGATGTTCGGCATTTCTTCGAAAGAGTATTCTATTTTTACATTTTCGTTTTCAAAGATTGGAAGTGCTTTCAACTGATCTTCGTGAAACAAATCTGTCTGTATATATCCTAAAATCCCGTCAATTTCTTCTGTAAAGCTGTCAAAACCTATTTCTATAAGCTCTGCCATTAATATCTCGTTCCAAGGTTGCAATGGAGAAATCTTGAAATTGAATTCTAAATAATTTTGCATGTGAATAATTTGCTGCAAAAATACTAATGTTATTACGGTTAAAAAATGATGGGGGAATTTTTGGCTGAAACCGGGGAGTTTTTTGTGTTTTTTTGAATGGATGCTATGGAAAAGTTTATTTGTGATTTTTTCCCACATATTGCACGGATATCACAGATGATTGCGTATATTATATTCAATAGGGATGGGCTTTAGCCAAAACTTATTATAAAAGACCTGGAAATAAATTCTCAAATTATTTTTATTATGTAGATTTTTTTGAAATGCAAAAGATTGTAAATTTTGGCTAAAGCCCAAATGGAAGCGTAAAAATAAAGCGGGCTTCCTTCGTCTACGCTCTGGATTACTGCCCGCTCCTACTGAATTTCATTCTCCAAGGAAGTTCAACGTTTCTTTGCTGAAAGCTTTAAACTTTAAACCGAGAACCTTAAACTCTAAACCTTGAACTTTAAATTTTAAACCCCTATTATGGATTCGTAGAGAAAATAGAACCGTTTGCAATTAATGCTCTTCTGTTCATTTTCAGGATATCTCTTACCCATTCTGCGAAGTCTTCCGGCTGTAATACTTTGTCAGGGTTTCCGTCTGTAAGTCCTCCCTGGATGCTCATATCGGAAGCAATAGTACTAGGTGTTAAAGTGATGACACGGATATTTTGTTTTCTCCATTCAGCCATCATAGATTGAGAAAGAGATACTACAGCTGCTTTTGAAGCGGCATATGCGGACATATTCGGGCCACCTTTAAGACCTGCAGTGGATGCTACGTTGACGATATCTCCTTCCCCTTTAGCTTTCATGAATGGATGAGCTGCTTTTGCAGCATAATATACTCCGAATAAATTGGTTTTAATCACCTGCTCCCAAGTTTCAGAAGGCATTTCTTCGATGCTTCCAAAGTCTCCGATTCCTGCATTGTTGATCAGAATATCAATTCCTCCCAATTGTTCTGCTAAAGATTCAATTCCAGCTTTTACCTGAATTTCATTGTCTACAGAAAAAACTGCGTAAGCTGAGTTTACTCCTAATTTTTTGATTTCTTCAACCGTCATTTTAAGGTTTTCCTCGTTTCTTCCTGTAATGGCAACGTTTACTCCTTCATTGGCTAAAGCTAATGCTACGGCTTTCCCTAATCCTCTTCCACCACCTGTTACGATGGCATTTTTTCCGTTTATATTCATAGTAATGATACTTTTCTTACTACAAAGTTACGAAAGAACATTTTTATGAGCGGGTGAAAACACAGATTTAACTTATATTTTATACAACCACAAAAGTCACAAAAGATGATTACTATTGAGAATATTTAAAAATTGTAATCATGCTGCATAAAAGTTTCACATAAGTTAAAAACGAAGATTTTTATAAAACTTAAATGCGCTTCTTACACCCAAAGTTATAGCGTAAAAAACTTTTGTGACTTTTATGGTTAATCCAAACCTCAACAAAAAATTAAAACCGGCTCATAAGAACCGGTTTCAAAATCTAAAAAAGGTATAGTAAAAAAATAAAATGCTTAAGGAATCTGAATGGCATTCTGAACTTCAAATTCTTCTGAAGCTGAGAATTCATTGCCATACATGTCAACAGCTTTCACCTCAACTTTATGTTTTCCTAATGCTAATTTTTTCGGAAAATCTGCTTCCCAGATATGTTTTGACATTTCAGGGTTGGAAGGTCTTCTTCCCGGAAGAATTTTCTCAGTGGAGTCCCATTTGAAAACGGAAAGGGCAAAATTCGGGTCTATGGTTTCGTCGTATTCCATTTCTTCCCATTTTCCACCGTCTATTCTGTATTCTACTTTGTCTTTTTTGCTTCCCATGAAGAAATTTGCCAGTACTTTTGCTGAGGTTCTTGAGGAGGGAATTACTTTCGGTACATATAATTTGATCTGATACTCTTCAGGTTTTCCAGCTGTTCTGTATTTCACTTTATACTGATTGTCTGTAAAGCTTATGAAAGAATAACCTTTTGCCGTTCCATCTCTCATGGTTGAGGTAGGAAGTCCTGCATTATCAGGAGTACCGGAATACCAGTCACCGCAAGTTGTTCCTACGTTATATTCGTGTAATTCTTTAACTCCGTTCCACCCTGCTTTTTTGCCGTAGAAAATCTGCTGCTGAATATGGGTATGAGCTGATAAAAGCAATACATTCTGGAAAGGATTTAAGAAATCAAATAATTTCTGACGGTCTGCATTTCTGAAATTGTCTTCATTTTTATGTTCTAATGGGATATGGAACGATATTACGATCAGTTTATTTTTATCCACCAGTTTCAAATCATTTTCTATGAACTGAAGCTGGTCTTCGCGGAAACCTCCCCAATATCCTTTCCCATCTCTCGGGTCGGGATAAAGAATATCGTCCAGAATGATGAAGTGTACATTTCCATAATTGAAAGAGTAATTGGCCGGACCAAAATTGGATTCAAATGTTTCATCGGAAAGCCTGTCTTCTTTTGCATCATAGTTCATGTCATGATTTCCCATTACGTTGTACCAAGGCAATCCAACTTCTTTCATAACATCTGCATAAGGTTTCTGAAGACTTAAATTATCTCCTACCAAATCTCCCAAGCTAATTCCCAACACTGCGTTTTTCTTGGTGTTTTTCACTTCGTTTACTATTCCTCTCTTGAAGTAATCCAGTTCTTTTTCTGTGTAAGGCTGCGGATCTCCGAAAACAAGGATATCAAAGTTTTTATCTTCTTTTTGTGGGTAAAGCGGGAAGTTCAGTTCTTTGGGAAGATCACCTGTGGGAGCTACTCCTTTGTATTTAAAATCTGCCGGAGAACCTTTTGGCTTGTGATGGTAGTAGAATTGTGGAAGATTGTTTGCGTTTAAAGCCGTTTGATAACCTGACGGTTTGATGATAAAAATCGTCTGATCTTCCTGAACCGGCAGGCTGTACCTTCCGTTTTTATCAGTAAGAACTACCTGAACACCGTTGGAAACAGCTACTCCTTCTACTGCTTTTTCACGGTTTTCTTTCTTTTGATTTTTGTTGCTGTCTTCATAAACATATCCTGAAACAGAGGTTTGTGAGAATGCCATTGCTGAAACGAACATACAAGGCATTAAAAGTTTTATATTGATACTCATCATTTTTAAATTTTTAAATTATTTTAATCTTTAAATTCCAAATTATTTATTCCACCACATTTTTACGTTGATGTTATCTCCACCCATAGATTGTACGGCTGCGTTATAATTATCAGCATTCATCACTTTTGTTGTGGTAGGATACATAAATCTCACAGGCATCTGTCCTCCGTTCTGAAGTCCTCCGTTATTAGGCAGTACCGGCAGTTTTGTACGTCTGAATTCATACCACTGCTGATGATCTACAAAAAACAGAGAAATGTATTTTTGAAGCATAATTTTTTCAAGAGAACCGTCATAAGCCACTTTCGTATTGCTGAAATAATTGGCCGGAACCGTTGCTCCCCATTGTTCAATGATAGATTTCACCCCTGTTTCGTAATAAACCTGTTGATTTCCTGGTATGATTCCTCTGTTGACCAATTCTGCCAGAATAAACTGAACTTCAGAATAGGTCATGATTAATATCTTTAAAGGTGCTTTAGCAAGGTTCTGATTAAAGTTGGAAGGCTGATAGTTGAAAGCCGTTCCCAAAGCATATCCTGAAGGAGCTCCTTTATATCCCAAATCTTCTCCTGTGGTGGCTTTCGCTTTCGTAAAAAACATACTCATCCTTGGATCGTTATTGTCTTTCATGGCATTGACAAAGAATTCTCCTGCGGCTCTGTACGCTGTAAAATCCTGTGGACGGGCAATTGGCGGCAAGTATGGAGATACTCCCGAAAGTGGTAATACGGCACTGTCTGCATTATTCTGAAAAATGGGATATTGAGCCGGATTGTTGACAATCTCCTGAATTCTTTCATATACATTTACTTCTCCGTTTCTGCTTAGAATTCTGGTCAGTAATCTTAGTGAAAGTGAATTACAGAATTTTTTCCATCCTAAAATTCCTGTCTGACTATTGGTATTGGCATTGTAAAACAAATCTGTTTCCGTTAATGCCTGATTGGTGTTGAATAGTGAATTGGCGGTTTTCAGGTCATTTAAAAGCTGAATGTAAATATCTTTCTGCTTATCATATTTCGGTTTCAAAATATTGTCTTCAATCTTCACTGCTTCAGATAAAGGAACGTCTCCAAATGCATCAGTAAGGTTGGAGGCAATCCATGCATTTAAGACTAATGATATGGCCAGATAGTTATTATTCTGTTCTTTTGTGGCATATTTTCTAAGGTCACTTACCTGTTTAAGCCATTTATAGGAAGTATTCCAGTAGCCGTTACCGCTTTTTTCGTCCATATAATATCTGCTGTAGGTATTTCCTTCACTCGGAAAGTCTAAAGCGATCTGCATAATATCGAAAGTAAAGTCATCTGATCTGTTGTATCCGTAACTTCCCATTTCATATTGTATGGGGGCAAGAAGGCTTCCTACCGACGGATCTTTGATCTTGCTGGTATCTGTATTGATTTCCTCGAAAGTTCTGTCGCAGGACTGAAGCATAAACACCGAAGCAGTCAATGTAAGATGTATGATTATTTTTTCATTTTTAAAGATTTTAGAATTTAAGATTTAACTGAAAACCGACTGTTCTTGCTGTAGGCAGCTGTCCCATTTCCACTCCAGGAGTGATGGTGGCATTATCCAGCGTGGCTACTTCAGGATCAAACATTGGGAACTTCGTCCACATCCACAGATTCTTCCCGAAAATGGCAATCGTAAGATCATCAAGCCCTAAAGATTGTATGGTTTCTTTCGGGAAAGAATAGGCAATTCTGGCATCTCTCAGCTTAATAAAGTCTGTACTGAAACTGTTTGTTTCTACGTTGGCTCTTCTGTAATAATCTCCATAATAGGATGAAGCGGTTACTCCTTTTGTATTCGGGCTGTAAGATCCGTCAGGGTTTTGAATAACGCCATCTCCTACAATCATTCCGCCAGGATTATCTCTTCCCGGAAGGGTAGATTTCAGCTTGCCTTGTTCAGACATTTTGTGATGCGACTGCGAGTAAGCAATACCACCGTATTGACCATCAAAAGAGAAGCTTATTGTAAAGTTTTTAATTCT
Organism: Chryseobacterium sp. CH21; assembly: GCF_004119445.1. GTDB lineage: Bacteria > Bacteroidota > Bacteroidia > Flavobacteriales > Weeksellaceae > Chryseobacterium. The sequence goes on from NZ_QICI01000107.1 coordinate 83,758, forward strand.
GAAATCATTCTGAAGACCTGCTCTCCATTTCGGGAAGGCATTTCCTACTTTTTCAATATCTGCCGGTCTGGCAGGAAGTCCGTTGTCTCCGTAAATTACTTTTCCGTCTGGTGCTCTTAATAATTTAAATCCATACATATCTCCCAGCGAACCTCCTACTTCCATTTTATAAAAGACAACATCTCCTACGTTGGAAACAATTCCGTCAAATCCTTAAGGTAATGTCATCACTCTGTTTTCGTTAGTAGACCAGTTTCCACCTACTTTCCAGGAGAAGTTTTTACCTTTTACTGCCAGGATATCAGCTGAAAGTTCAAAACCTCTGTTTCGTATTTTTCCTGCATTGATTATCCTTTTGAATATCCACTTTCGGTAGGTAACGATACAGGGATAATCTGGTTTTCACTGACATTCTGATAAGCGGTAAGATTAAGATTCAATCTGTTTTTGAAAAGACTGAAATCCATTCCGGCTTCAATATTGGTATTTTTTTCAGGTTTAAGGGAAGGATTATTAAAAGTGGTAGGTGCTATTACGCTTCCTGTAATATTGCTTCCAGTATAATAGTTATCCAGAAGATAAGGATCGCTGTCTATTCCTACTTTTGCCCATGAACCTCTCAATTTCCATAAATTCAGATTATTACTTTTGAGATTAAATAGATCTGAAAGAATGAAACTGGTACTCACCGAAGGATAAAAGAAAGATCTATTCTGTTTTGGAAGTGTAGAGCTCCAGTCGTTTCTTCCGGTAATATCTACAAATACCTTATTGTCATATCCAAGGGTAAGTAATCCGTAAACGCTGTCTACATGCTTATCTCTTGGTGCCGGATATTTCACCGGAATGTTAAGAGCGTTGGTAAGACTGTATTCACCAGCGGTTTTTAATCCTATTGCCTGAAAATCGATCATCAGATATTCATTGTAACGGATACTTCCTCCTGCTGATGCGGAAATACTGAGTTTATTCCAATCTGCTTTGTAAGAGAATAAAAGGTCATTGTTGTACTCCTGATTTTTGATGAATTGCTCTCTATAGAATCCTTTCAGATAGTTAGCAGAACTCCACGGTCTTTTGGTGGTTCTTTTTTCGTTAAGAATTTCAATTCCTGACCTCAGCATTAAGCTGAAATTTTTATTAAACTGATAATCTGCCGTGATATTTCCTGTGATGGTTTTCTTTCTTACTCCATTCAGCATTTCGTAAGCGATCAGATAAGGGTTATCGATATAGGAACTGAACGGATGGATCTGATCAACTTGTTCCTGTCCGGGTTTCCAAATAGGTCTATACCATTCAAGATCAACATTTGGATTTTGAAAAATCATGAAATAAGAGATCGACTGGTTGTTGTATCCCGTCGCAGGAAGATTGTCACTGGTAGTAGTGTTATAAGCAAATTTGGTTGAGATTTTTAATTTTTTAGTCAGCTGGTGGGCAAATGACAAGGCAAAATTGAACCTGTCAAAGCCTGTATTGGGCATCATCCACTCATTATTAAGATAAGTAAGTGAAGATCTGAAGCTGGTTTTCTCGTTGGAACTTTCTACGGAAATACTGTTGGAATAGGTAGAACCTGTTCTCCAGAAACCTTTGATATTATCTTCGTAAGGTCTCCACAACTGTCTGTCTTTACTTTGTCCTTGTACATTAGGATCATATTGGAAGTAATGCTGTCCGGCAAATTTAGGTCCGAAAGCACTACTTGTACCACCCGTACTCGGTCCGTCTGCGGAAAGACCGTAAGAGTAATAAAAATCTCCGGCAGTATTTTTTGCCTGTGTTCCCTGTCCGTATTCATATTGCCAGTCCGGCCATTTCAATACAGAATCAAAACTGGAGGAAGAATTAAAAGTAACTCTCAGTTTCCCGTTCTTTGTTTTACCTGATTTTGTGGTGATCATTAAAGCACCATTGGCGGCACGAGAACCATATAATGCGGCTGCAGAAGCTCCTTTTAAAACGGTTACAGATTCAATGTCATCCGGATTGATGCTGTTCAGTCCGTTTCCTAGATCAATAGGAACATCCCCTCCGGAACCTGCTCCGTAAGCTGCTGTACCGGAACCTGTGGTAGAATTTCCTAATGGAACGCCGTCTACAACAATCAGGGCATAGTTGTGATCCATCATGATGGATTTTTCTCCTCTCAAAGTAATTCTGGAAGTTCCAAGCGGTCCTGCTCCGGCAGTCTGAATTTTAAGACCTGCCACTTTCCCTTCCATGGATTGTGCCCAGTTGTTATTTTGGGTTTCCTCAAATGTTTTGGCATCTACTTTTTCTGCTACATACCCCAAAGCCCTGTCGTGCCTCTTGATTCCCAAAGCAGTAACTACTACTTCATCAATTCCTTTAATGGTGTCTTTTTTAACTTTTTGCTGAGCTGCCAGATTGACGCTGACGAATCCTAACATCGACAAAACCAACAGTTTCTGTGTCTCTTTACGCATTTCCTTTTTGTTTGCGCAAAATTAGACTGACATTACAAGGATCACCTTAACACAGTTTTAACGTTTCTTAAAAATTTATTAAACGGTATATTAATCTACCCTTAATAACATTATGTAAATAATTGATTAATAAAAACTTGAGTAATTAAGTATTATTAATACCCTTTCACAGTCGTATTTATGTATCTTATTGTCTTGTCCTGAGATAATACCACACAAAACACATATTCAATTGATTAACAGCAATATAATTAATTTCAAAATTCAAATATTTTTTGATATCTGAGATAATTATTGACTAAACTCTTTAAAAAATGAAAAGTCTGCCTCTTTTTAAGGGGCAGACTTTGTAAATTGTTTATTATTGGAAGGTGTTGTAAACCACCCCGTCAAAAATTCTTTGAATTTTTGCCACCCCTCCGGAAGAGGGGAATATTTCGTCCTTCGGTTGTACTCGTTGTGAAGGATATTCAATTGTTATTTATTCTTTAACTGATCAGGAATATTGGTGGTTACGAAACCGATTCCCTGCTTTTTTAATTCGTCGTATACGGCAACGTCATTTACTGTCCAGGCATTGGTGATTAATCCTAGTGCTTTTGCTTCAGCAATCCAGGTAGGATTTTTCTGGAAAACGCTGTAATGGTAGTCCATTCCGTCTAATCCTTCTTTTTTGATCTGTTCAGGAGAAAGTTCACCGTTCAGATACTGCACTTTAAAGGCAGGTGCTAGTTTTTTGATTTCTTTACAGATATTAAGGCTGAAAGAAATAAATTCACTTTGAGATTCCAGCTTCATATCCTTGATCATTTTGATCGTTTTTTGAGTGATCTCATTTTCAATTTCCGGAGTTTTGGCAGGTTTTATTTCAACGATCAGTTTCAGAGATTTGTCTTTTTTTCCTTGTTTCAAATAGTCTTTTAAAGTAGGAAAGTTTTCTCCGTTGGATAATTTCAGTGCTTCCAGTTCTTTGAAGGTAGCTTCAGAAATTTCCATTTTACCGTGATGCTCATCATGGTTGATCACCAATACACCATCTTTTGTCATTCTCACATCAAATTCGGATCCGTAAACTTTTAATTTCTGCGCATTCTCCAATGACTGAAGTGAATTCTCCGTTGTAGCAGGCTGAGCCTGGAAATATCCTCTATGGGCAATAATCTGGGTTTGTGCTTTCATCATAACTGTACTTAAAACTGCTAACCCTAAGATAAAATTTTTCATAATATAATTTAGATAATTAAAAAAGAAGTATGAAACTTCTGATAAAGGTAGTTATTAAAAAGGGGAAACCGCAAAGACATAAAAGATTTTTAGGCTAAAACTAAGGTTTCAATAAACATCAGCCGTTTCAATTTCTTTTATGTCTTCCGTGGTTTTAAAACAAATATTTAGAAGGAATACTTAGCTCCGATCTGGATCTGATATGGATTTCCGGATAGAGGAACCAAACCACCTCCACTTACGTTTTTGGTGTATTCGTACTGCATCGTATCCTTGTTAAACTTGGTTACTTTATACAGAGAAGTATTTCCGTATGATTTATTTACACCCCATTCTTTGTTAAGAAGGTTGGCTACGTTGAAGATATCTACAGAAAGTTCAAAAGCTCCTACTTTGTCAAATTTTATTTTCTTCGCTACACGAACATCCCAAACTCCGTAGAAACCATTTTTACCTCCGTTACGTTCTGCAATTTTGCCATTGTATTCGTTGATATAGTCTTTCAGAGCCTGTCCTACTTGAGGATCATCCAAAATGGCTTTGGTAAGATTAGGGAAGATAAACGCAAGGTCGTTGGAGTCTACGAAATCTCCATTGATATTTCCTCCGGTTGTAGCAGAGAAACGGGTTCCTCCAATTCCTGAATATCTGATTCCTAGGGTAAATCCTGCAATGGTAGGTGAGTTCCCATAGATCACCACTTTATTACGGAACTGGTTGTCTGAATAAGTCATTCTTAAATCTCTCGGATCGCTTTGAATCATAGTAGACAATGTTGCTGAGTTGGCTACGTTTCCGTTATAAGAAGTATTGTCTTTGATATCAGACCATGTGTAACTTGCTGTGATTTCTCCATCTTTCCAGTAACGGTAACTTGTATCTATTACGAATGAAAACTGGTTTACTTTACCATCGCTTACCAATTCAAGTACTCTACCAAAGTTTTTATTGATTCTTCCAGCTTTCCAGTCGAAACTTACACTATTATTCGCGTTATTGGTAATGGCAGTTGTAGGAATGAATACGCCTCTTCCCCCTTCATTAGCTAAGGTGAAGAAAGGGTTTGCCACCATGTTTCTATCGTAGTAATAGTAATTATTTCTACCTAGAGCCATATATCCTGCAATTCCTGCTCTGAACCTTTCATTGAAGAAATGGGTATAAGAGATATTCGCTTTATAAACGATTGGGATTTTTGCATCTTTCCCTGTATAGTTAATGGTTGGAATCTGAAACTGAGAAAGCGACGGAACAGAGCTATAATCATTTCTATAACTATTGAAATCCGGGAACGGAACATCTTTAGCAGTTACATCCACTGTAGCAAGGTGTTTTCCATCGAATACAAGATTGTTGATGATCATATAGTTGTTGATATCGGAAGAGAAAATTCCGGCACCGAACTTAAGGAAGTCTTTATTTCCTTCATTGATGTTCCAATCAAACTGGAATCTTGGCTGGATTACAAATGATTTTATTTTATTATCCGTTCTGATTCCCATTTCATCAAACAGTTTCTGGTTGAATTCTGCTTTCGGGTAACCACCATAGTCTAATCTTAAACCAGCCATTAAATCAAGACCTTTTGCGATTTTCGTCTGAAACTGTCCGTACACCCCGATATTCCAGATATTGGATCTTACAGACGGATCTTCCATCAAAGGAACTTCTCTGTAAAACCTGTAAGGAGTCATCGCATCAAAGTTGCTCATTCCCTGGAAATGGAATCTTCCGTTCACTTCGCTTCCATATACCGATTTTGCTGTTGTATACATTAAATCTGCTCCGAAAGTATATTTTACCTTATCTGTATTGTAGTATAAGTTATCTACCACCTGAAATACATTATTTCTGAAGCTTTCCTGAGCAAAACGATGTCCCCCGATCTGAATATTGGTAGATCCGGCACTTGAAGCTACTCCTTCCACAATAGCTCTAGGAACAGGTTTTCCTAATTGATTGTTCTGATAACTATCCTGGAAAGTATAAAGATACTGAGCCTTTAATTCATTCGTTAAATTAGGTCTCAGGTTGGATCTTAAAGTCAATAATAAACTGTTGTCAAGGTTTTTGTCGTTTCCGTAAGACTCGAAGAAGTTGATATTGGTATTATCGCCCAATCCATTTTTATTAAGATCATAGGTGAAGTTATTTCTTAGCGTTAATAAGTTTTTTTCGTTGATCTGCCAGTCTAAACGTAAGAACGCAGCGTCTGAGTTTCTTACTTTATCAAACGTTCCGAATTGCGGGCTGCTTCCAACCCCATATTTTGCTCTTGCAATATCCAGAAACTGATTAAGCGTCTGCGTGGTAGTACTGAATCTCTTCTCATCATCCGGAGATTTGATATCAGCAATAGCCAATGGTCTTGAATCCAGCTGATGATCCCATGCTACGAAGAAGTGTAATTTATTTTTAATAATCGGTCCTCCCAATGAAAATCCGAACTGGGATGTAGAGAAATCATTATCTCTTTTGTTTCCTCTGATGTCATATGGGCTGGAAAGCCAGTTGGTTCTTAAATATTCCCAGGCACTTCCGGAAAATTTATTGGTTCCCGATTTGGTAACAGCACTTACGGTTCCACCACCACTTCTTCCCAACGTCACATCATATTGGTTGGTGGTAATTTTAAATTCACGTACAGCTTCAATAGAAATGGAGAATGGGGCACCGCTTCGGCTTGTAGTAGCTCCTGCAGAAGTTGGATTTTTGGCGGTCATCCCGTCAATCGTAAAATTGGTAGAAGATCCTAACTGTCCGGAAAGATTTCCTCCTTTTCCGCTTAAGGGTGATAATTCTGCAAGATTCGCAAAGTTTCGTCCGTTTACCGGAAGCATGCTGATATTTTTAGCAGAAATGGCCGTAGCTGCTCCCAGGTTTCCGATCTTGTTTTTAAGATTTCCGGTAATCTTCACTTCTTCAATAAGTTTCTCATTACCGAGATCCATATTTACAGTTACCTGATCACCAAAATTGACATTGTAACCTTCTTTTTTATCATCGTTCACAATGACTGTGTAAGGCCCTCCAAGAGGAATTTCTTTAAAAATATACTCTCCTTTTGAGTTGGTTTCCGTTTCCGTTCTGAATCCTGTAGACTCATTCACGATCGTTACTTTCACTTTTTCCTGAGCCGTACTTCCCGGTCCGGTAACTTTTCCTACAATAGAAGCCTGCGTGGTCTGTGCATACGCCATAGTTCCAAGCCCTAAAAACAATAATCCCAGTACAATCTTTACTTTTTTCATTTCTTCCGAAGATCTTTATGATTAATTTTTTGATGTTCGTCCATAAACCTTTTTGATTTTCATAATGATAGATCATGATGAGGTTTATTTCAATTAGATGTGCAAAGGTATTTTGACTTTAATGGCAGGGTGTTTAAGAAAGTTTTAACATTTTTTTAATTAAATCAGAACGATATGTTAAATTATTTTAAACACGTGTTTTATTTCCTGTAAAATCAGTTGATTAAGGCATATTACGTATTCTTAATTTTCCTGTACTATTTTATTCTGTTATTTTTTAAATGCAATTACTTTAGTTATTTTTGCTCAAAAGATATAAACCCAATGTCTGAAAACATTCAACAAAAGATAGAACAGCTCCGCAAAGAGCTTCACCAGCATAACGAAAATTATTACTTACTGGATACTCCCACTATTTCGGATTTTGAATTCGATATGCTTCTGGAAGAACTACAGAATCTGGAAGCCCAATATCCCGAATTCTATGATGAAAATTCTCCTACCGTTCGTGTAGGTGGTGGCGTTACCAAGGTTTTCCCTACGATTCAGCATAAATTCAGAATGTATTCATTGGACAATTCCTATGATTTTGACGATCTGGAAGACTGGGAAAAAAGAATCATCAAAACGATTCAAGATCCTGTAGAATTTGTTGCTGAACTGAAGTATGATGGTGCTTCTATTTCTATTCTTTATGAAAACGGAAAACTGTCGCAGGCTGTGACCCGTGGTGATGGTTTTCAGGGAGATGAAATTACCCCGAATGTACGAACCATTTCAGATATTCCTTTGACTTTAAAGGGTGATTTCCCGACTCATTTTTTCATGCGTGGAGAGATTTATCTGACCCGAAAGAACTTTGACAAAATCAATAAGCTGCGTGAGGAAGAAGGCCTAGATCCGTTCATGAATCCGAGAAATACTGCCAGCGGAAGTCTGAAAATGCAGGACAGTGCTGAGGTAAGAAAGCGTGGACTTTCTTCTGTACTGTATCAGTTTATCTCCGAGGATATTCCAGCAGAAACACATTGGGAATTGCTTCAGAAAGCTCAGGGCTGGGGATTCAAAACATCACAGCAGGCCAAATTATGTAAAACGATGGCTGAAGTACAGGAATTTATCACGTTTTGGGATACAGAACGTCATAATCTGCCTTTTGAAATTGATGGAATCGTTTTAAAGGTGAACTCACTACAACAGCAGAGACAGCTTGGATATACAGCTAAGTCCCCACGTTGGGCAATGGCTTATAAATTTAAAGCGGAAAAAGTAGAGACAGAACTTCAAAGTGTGTCTTATCAGGTAGGAAGAACAGGTGCAATCACTCCTGTTGCCAACCTTAAACCCGTTTTACTGGCCGGAACAATCGTAAAAAGAGCTTCTCTCCATAATGAGGATATCATCAAGAAACTGGATCTTCATGAAAATGATTTTGTATACGTAGAAAAAGGAGGTGAAATTATTCCGAAAATTGTAGGGGTAAACACGGATAAAAGAACGGAAGAGAGCAAAGAAATAGAATACATCAAACATTGCCCTGAATGTGGTACCGAACTGGTAAAAATTGAAGATCAGGCGATTCATTTCTGTCCGAACGAACTTCACTGTCCTCCACAGGTAGTAGGAAGAATGATTCACTATGTTTCCAGAAAAGCGTTGAATATCGATAATCTTGGAAGTGAAACCATAGAACAGCTCTACAGAGAAAAACTGATTGAAAATCCTGCTGATTTCTATGTTTTAACGAAAGAACAGCTTCTTCCACTGGAAAGAATGGCTGAAAAATCTGCTCAGAATATCATAACAGGAATTGAAAAGTCTAAAGAAATTCCTTTTGAAAAAGTCTTATATGGAATCGGGATCAAACATGTAGGAGAAACGGTTGCTAAGAAACTGGTAAAAAACTTTCCAACGATTGAAGAATTGAAAGCGGCTACTGCAGAAGAACTTTGCCAGGTAGAAGATATCGGGGCTAAAATTGCGGTAAGTATCGTGGAATTCTTCCAGAATTCTGAAAATCTATTGATGATTGAGCGTTTAAAATCTTATGGTGTACAGCTTGAAAAAGGAGAAAGCACGAATGAAGTTTTATCTAACGTTCTAGAAGGGAAAACATTCCTTTTCACCGGAAAATTATCTTTATTTACGAGAGAAGCTGCTGAGGAAATGGTAGAAAAGCATGGCGGGAAAAATATTTCTGCGGTTTCAAAAAACCTCAACTATCTTGTGGTAGGTGAAAAAGCAGGAAGCAAGCTGAAAAAAGCTCAGGATATCGGAACAATTGAAATCCTGGATGAGCAACAGTTTTTGGATTTGATTGATAAACAATAAAAAATCATTTAATCATTAAACAAAAAAGACTGTGAAATTTATCACAGTCTTTTATTTTAGCCATTCTTCAATATCCTGGTGGCCTGATCTTCTGTAAGGTATGCTTTATTCTTATATTCTTCCCTTCCTTCAGCAACTCTTTCTTTTTGCTCAGTAGTAAGAATATATTCATTCTGATCCAATTCAAAATCCAGAATCTTTTGAATTTCTTCGATAATTCTGGCTTCTTTTAATTGGGTTATCCTGTTAATTAAATCAATTTTTAAATCTGATGTGTTCATCTTATGTGATTTAAGATCAAATTTAGAAAAAATTATTTACTTGAAAACAATAATAGTATATGGAGTATTTTGTCCTGCTTTGGACAAGATCAGCCTGATATGTTCCTTATTCCTGAAGTAATCTGTGTAAGGCTCTTTGGTGATAATCTTCCCTTTCTCTGTTTCTTTGTATCCTGCAGCCAATATCAACTTAAGATATTGATCGTATTCTTTTTTGTCCTTAAACTCAAATTCAATTCTATCTTCTGATTTTTCTTCTTTGTATTCAAACTTTCCGATTTTCGAGCTATAGTCCGGAGCTTCATATTCGGTTAAAAGGAAGCTTAAACCTTCTGTTCTGTCATAAAATTTGAACTGAAGCTGTTTCATTTCCTTTTTAAACTCATCCATGGTAAGCTTGTTGAATCCTTTAAGCTGTTCTACTGTGAAGGTCTGTGCAGAGACCTGAATATTTAGTACAACTGAGAATAATAAGAGTCCTAAAATTTTTCTCATTTCTATTTTTATCACAAATATAAAGAATAGGATGATAATTTTTAATTGAGAAAGTTCTAATATTTTCTTGCTAAAAGAAGTGAATAGACCTTATAGGTTTTAAAAACCTATAAGGTGTTTGAATACATTATTTAATCCTTATGAAACTTGCCAATCTGAAATACTACTATTCTTTAATCAAAGCTTTACGAAACAGTAAGATTTCATCTTTGTTTAATCCTTCCAAAGAAATTGTACGTTTTGTATTGGGCATCCAGTCAGGATAAAGGATCAATTCCACATAATTATCATGTATACGAAACTCTCTCAGAACTTCCGGATTTATTGTATTTCTGCGATCTGATCCAAATCTCAGATTAATACATTTACCGGGAACAATATAAAAATCTTTAGGAAACAAAAAAATAGAATTCTGATTCATGAAAATTTCAAAACTACACCATCGAAATCTTTTACTATTGCTAAGACCTCCTTTAGTTACTGAAACAATGGTACCATGGATCTTTTAAAACTACAGCATCCGGATGTTGATATTTTTCAATAATTTTATTTTTCTGGGTATAAAAGAAAATTCTTGAAATGATAAAAAATGCTACACCTGCCAATGGCAAATAGAAAAAAGGGTCCATGAATTTAAAAGAATAGAATTGTACGTTTTTAAATAAGAAAATCAGATATTTTCTGAGTCAAAGATATAACAATAATCCTTATGAAACCGGCAGTCTGAAGTAAAATGTACTTCCATTATTCAGGGAACTTTTCACTCCTATTTCTCCGTGTTGCTTTTCAATGAAGTTTTTTGAAATGGCCAAGCCTAAGCCCGTCCCGTTTTGATGTTCCCCGGGAACCTGAAAATAGCGATCAAAGATCTGGCGGTGGTATTTTTCATCAATTCCACTTCCGGTATCAATAATACTGAACTGAATAAATGAATTGAGTTTTTCTACCACAATGTTAATATTTTCATCCTGAAACGAATGTTTTACAGCGTTGGTCAGGAAATTATTCATTACCCAGACTGTTTTGTCAAAATCTGCAGTCACAACATCACTATCTTCCAGAAGGTATTCTGTGCTGATGGAAATATTTTTCTGTTCGGCCAATTTCTCAACATTTTTTACAGCTGTCTGTACAATTTCTTTAGGGGAACATTTATCTACAGTCAACCTGATATTTCCGGATTCTACCTGAGAAAGATTAAGCAATTCTCCCGTAATATCTAATAAGCGCTGTCCGTCTTCATTGATGCTTTTTAATAATTCCTGCTGCTGTTCATTCAGTTCTCCGAATTTTTGGTTTCCCAAAAGCTGAACGCCCATTTTGATCGCTGAAATTGGGGTTTTCAATTCATGGGAAATGGTTGCAATGAAATTGGTTTTGGCAAAATCAAGTTCTTTAAAAGGGGTAATATTTCTCAATAAAATTACCTTTCCGATATATTTCTTTTCTTTCTCGCCTGTTTTTACAATATTGATGGGAATAATATCCTGTTCAAAATAGTTTTCCTTATTATCACGAACAATCTTGATAGGATCTTTTACCGGATGGTCTATATTTTTCAGCAGTTCGCGCATCAAATCATTGTTGATCGCTACTTCATGAGCCGTTTTTCCGATAATTTCTTCTTTATGGAGATTCGTAATTTTCAAAGCTTCATCATTAATCATATAGATAAAATGATTCTCATCCAGACCAATCACCGCATCATGCATATTGTTGACCAATGTTTCGATACGTTTTTTATCCATCAATTGCTTAGAAAGCGTACTGCTTTCGTACTCCTGAAGTTTTTCCGCCATACTGTTGAATGAATCTGCCAAGCTGTTGAACTCTTCACTTCCTTTGAAATGAACTCTTTCATTATAATTTTTATCAGCAATCTGTTTGATACTGAAAGTAAGCTGATTGATAGGTTCTGCAATAGTTTGTGGCAGATTGAAAAGTAATATAAAAGCGATCAGAAAACATACTGTTCCTAAACTTACAATCCAAAAAGTAGCATTTTCTGCTGTAATAATCGCGATATCACTCTTGCGTTCTATCCCTTTCATATTCAAAGACATGATCTTTGCCAGATCCTCCCGGATGAGTTTTTCTTTATGGATGTCCGGAGCGTTCAGATAGCTGTTGAAATGCAGATTCAGATTCTGAGTGGCTTCTTTTTCTCCAAATTCTGTAAGGTTCTTTTCCTGTAGTTTGTTATTCTTCTGAAAATCTGCTACCGCAACGGTGCTGTCTGTACTGATATTATCCAGTGCAAGAAGCATATTTTTGGAAAACTCCAGACTGTTATAATTCGCTGTAAGAATCTTTTCAGTGTCAGATTTTAATTTGTTGATGTATACAGAACCTATCACTGAAAGCAGAACGATCAGCAGAAATAAAAGGCCAACGCCTAAGGTAAGTTTCGTTTTAAGTTTCATTACTTTTAAGATAAAATAATAATATCTATCTGTCTTTCATTCAGCCTGTTCATGAGGGTATAGATCCAGCTGTATCCCAACATTCGCTGCCAGAAACTCGCATGGGGTTTCCCAATGCAGACCGTAGTGATATTATGAGCAATCACATATTCCAGAATCCCGTTATGAACACTGCTTTCTTTGATCCGGACTACTTTAGCCCCCAATTCCTGTGCTAAATTAAAATTATTAATTAAATACCGCTGTTTATCCAGAGCAATTTTTTCAGGATTTTCAGAAGGTTTCTGAATGTACAAAACAGTCCACGGACTGTTATAATAGCTGGCTAATCTAGCCGTTTTACGAATAATTGTTTTGGCGATCTTCTCATTGCTGCTGATGCAAGCCAGGAATTTTATCGGTTTAAAGTTTTCGGTTTTAATTTCTGTTTCCACCTTTCTTTCCACGTGGGTGGCCACTTCTTTTAAAGCCAGTTCACGAAGCTGAAGAATATGTCCGCTTTGGAAGAAATTGCTCAGTGCGGTCTGAATTTTTTCTTTTTTATAAATTTTCCCTTCTTTTAAACGGGTCAATAATTCATCAGCAGTAAGGTCAATGTTTACCACTTCATCTGCCAGAGCCAGAATCTTATCCGGAACGCGCTCTGCCACTTCCACTCCCGTGATTTTTTTTACCTCCTCATTCAGGCTTTCGATGTGTTGGATATTCATTGCACTGATCACGTTGATTCCGTTATCAAGGATTTCCAGCACATCCTGCCATCTTTTTTTATTTTTGGAACCTTCTACATTGGTATGGGCCAGTTCATCTACAAGAACTACCTCAGGATGTTCGTTGATGATGGCCTGAAGATCCATTTCTTCAAGATTCTTTCCTTTATAGAAGACTGATTTTCTTTCAATTTCCGGAAGACCTTCTACAAGGGCTACTGTTTCTTCTCTTCCATGAGTTTCTATATAGCCAATTTTTACATCAATGCCATTTCGCAAAAGGGAATGCGCTTCCTGAAGCATACGGAAGGTTTTTCCTACGCCTGCACTCATCCCGATATAAATTTTGAATTTTCCTTTACGGGATTTTTGAATCAGTTCTAAAAAATCTTTTGCTGATGACATTGATTTTATTCTTTTTAATTTTACTTTAAACACTTTTAGCTGTGGTTAAACTGCTTACTAAAACCAGGCGGAAAGACTTGTTGTAATAAAGAAATTTCCTTTTTTAAATTCATCATTCTTTGCAAAAATGGCGTCTTTAGCTGTAAATCCTCTTGCCTCTGTTCGGAAACCACATTTTTAAAAATTGCATAATCTACATTGAGAGAATATCCGAAAGTCTGAAAGCCATTAGGAGTTCCGGTATTGATAATCACTCCGTTTTTATCATTGTAATACTCCAATCTCCCTGCCAGTGCCCATTTGTTGTCTAATTGATATTTCATAAGAACATTCGGGCTGTACCAGATATTATACTGCTCACTTCCTTTTGATTTCTGCTCTGCTCCGATATCAAATCCCAATACCGCAGAAAACTGTTCCGTCAGCTGAAAGCTTCCATATAAATCATGAAAATAACGCATTTTTTTATCTTCTTTTGCTTTGTCATTCCCAATAAATGAGCTGCTGTTCAGAGTAATTTTATCATTGGGTTTATACGTCACCTGATGCCCGAAGGATATACTTTGATTTCCTTCTGCTTTAGCAATTCTTTGCCATCCATTCAGTACTAATCCGCTTAAAAACCATTTCCCATTATCTGAAGTGTAAGAAATTTTGGCTCCTGTTTCAAAATAGGGAGAATTTTCTGCTGCAAAACTTCGGGTAAGGTTGATGTTATCCTTTCCTATAGCACTTTCCCAACCAATATGAGAAGGCATAATCCCTGCATCAATCCATAGGTTTTTATTTTTTGATATTCTGATCCCAATATTAGCTTCATTTACATAGCGTAAAGCATTTTGTTCAGCAGCCATATTATCCTGGGCATAAGTTCCGGCCATTAAAGCGACATTGGCACGGAGATTTTCACTCTGGTAATTGGCTTTTACCAATCCCAGATTAAGATTCATTTCATTGTGTCTGTTATATGAGTATAAAAAATTCTGACGCATATGGTTGCCCGGCTCATTAAAATCATAGGTATAAAAGAGTTCTGCATAAGCGGAAAATGTCACTTTATTTCCTGTTTTCAATGAATCTGATGATTGGGCTTTTGAGAAAAACATTCCCAATACGGCTCCTATAACTAAATATTTTTTCACGTTATTTTTATATTATTTAAGAGTATAAGAAGAATTTAGCTATTAAGAAAAGGTAAGGATTTACCAGCGAATTATAAATGAGAAATATTTTGAAATCGTAGATTTTTTTAATGTAGCTCCTTCAATCATCTTAATGGCTTCAATTCTTCTTTTTATCATTGTATGAATTGAATTATTTTAACTGATCCAAAGCAATATTAAGCTTCAGAACATTTACTTTTGAGGGTCCGAAAAGTCCTAAAAACGGCTTTTCAGTTTGGTTATTAATTAAGCTTTTGATTTGCTCCTCTGAGATATTTCTCACTTTTGAAATTCTCTTTGCCTGGTACAAAGCTCCTTCTTCAGAAATATCCGGATCCAGCCCGCTTCCGCTTGCTGTGACCAATTCTACAGGTACTTTGGTATTTCCCATTTCAGGATTATCCATTTTCAAAGTGTCAATTCTTTTCTGTACGATTTCCAGATATTCTTTGTTGCTTGGACCTTTGTTGCTCCCACCACTTCCAGCTGCATTATAATTGACAGAGGAAGGACGGCCATGAAAGTATTTTTCAGATTTAAACTCCTGCCCGATATTGGCATACAACTTCTGACCTTTATTGTAGACAATTTCTCCGTTTCCTTTGTTAGGAAGTATTTTAGAACCTGCGTATACCACTGCCAGATAAATACCTGTAACGACCAACATTACAAGAGTTAATCTGAATGCTGAAACAATATGATTTTTCATTTTTTTAATTTTAATAGAATAAACTGATTACCATATCTATGATTTTGATTCCAATAAACGGAACGATTACTCCACCTAAGCCATAGATCAAAAGGTTTCTTCTTAATAATGCACTTGCACCAATCGGTTTGTAAGCCACACCTTTCAATGCCAGAGGAATCAGAAACGGAATGATGACCGCATTGAAAATAACTGCTGATAATATGGCTGTTTCAGGGCTGTGAAGGTTCATGATATTCAGCTTCTGAAGAGAAGGAATAAAAGTGATAAACAATGCCGGAATAATAGCAAAATATTTCGCCACGTCATTCGCAATACTGAAAGTCGTCAATGTTCCTCTTGTCATCAGCAATTGCTTTCCGATTTCCACAATCTCTATCAGTTTAGTCGGGTCATTATCAAGGTCTACCATGTTTCCGGCTTCTTTGGCTGCCTGCGTTCCGCTGTTCATTGCGACCCCTACATCAGCTTGTGCCAGTGCCGGAGCATCGTTGGTACCGTCTCCCATCATGGCTACCAGTTTACCTTCCTGTTGTTCCTTTTTGATGTAATTCATCTTGTCTTCAGGCTTAGCTTCGGCAATAAAGTCATCTACTCCGGCTTTTTCTGCAATGAATTTTGCGGTCAAAGGGTTGTCTCCGGTTACCATTACCGTTTTCACCCCCATCTTTCTCAGTCTCTGGAAACGTTCCTGAATTCCAGTTTTAATGATGTCCTGAAGTTCAATAACGCCCCATACTTTTTCATTAACGGCAACTACCAAAGGTGTTCCTCCGTTTTCAGAAATTTTGGTTACCGCATCCTGGGTTTCCTGTGGGAAGATATTTCCGGCTTTTTCAGTCAGTTTTTTTATCGTATCATAAGCTCCTTTACGGATTCTTGTTTCATCAAAATCAATTCCTGAAGTTCTGGTTTCCGCAGTAAAATCAATATAAGTAGGATTAGCTACCAATAAATCTTCAGGTTTCAAAGCACTCAGTTCGATGATGGATTTTCCTTCCGGTGTTTCATCCGCTACAGAGCTTAACGCTGATGCTTTAATAAATTCTTCAAGCTGAATTCCATTGGCAGGGTGAAATTGTGTTGCCTTACGGTTTCCAATGGTAATTGTTCCTGTTTTATCAAGCAGCAAAACATCAATATCTCCTGCTGTTTCCACTGCTTTTCCGCTTTTGGTAATCACATTTGCTCTTAATGCTCTGTCCATCCCCGCAATCCCGATTGCAGAAAGCAGCCCCCCGATGGTTGTCGGAATAAGACAAACGAAAAGAGATATAAATGCCGCTATGGTAATCGGAGTCTGCGCGTAGTCTGCAAAAGGCTTTAAAGTGAGGGTAACAATAATAAATGTAAGCGTGAATCCTGCTAAAAGTATAGTTAATGCGATTTCGTTGGGTGTTTTCTGTCTTGATGCTCCTTCTACAAGGGCAATCATTTTATCTAGAAAGGATTCTCCGGGTTTTGTAGTTACTTTTACTTTAATTCTGTCTGAAAGTACTTTTGTCCCTCCGGTTACAGAACTTTTATCACCTCCGGCTTCACGAATCACCGGAGCACTTTCTCCGGTAATAGCAGACTCATCAATGGTAGCAAGACCTTCAATAATCTCCCCATCCATCGGAATCTGATCTCCGGCTTCACAAAGGAAAATATCGCCTAAAGTCATTTCAGCAGACATTTTCAGTCTTGTTTCTACCTGAAATCCCGGTTTATTATCTAGCACTAATTTGGCCGGCGTCTCTTCCCTTGTTTTTCTAAGGGTGTCTGCCTGTGCTTTTCCTCTTGCCTCTGCAATAGCTTCTGCAAAATTGGCAAACAGAACGGTGAAAAATAAAATAATAAATACTAAAAAGTTATAGGAAAAGCTTCCCTGTGATTGATCACCAGTAAGACTGAACATGCTTACGATAAACATGACAATGGTTCCGATCTCCACCAGGAACATTACTGGATTTTTAAACATAATTTTCGGATTTAGTTTTACGAAGGACTGTTTAATTGCTTCGTTGACCAAATCTCTTTGAAATAATGTTTGTGACTGATTTTTCATTTTTTTGAAAGAGTTTATATCATTGTAAATCAATAGTAACCATCAAGGTCTGCGAAATGATAAGGATTGAGATGGATAATATAAGTGAACGTTTCAGTAAGTGTCAGACTAGCTTCCTCACACTTTTCAGCTCCCTTAATGGTTGAATATTGATTCTAATTTTTAATGTTCACATTTATTTAGAGAAATACTCAATCTGCTCTGCGATAGGCCCTAAAGTCAGTGCAGGGAAGAAAGACAGTGCTGCAATCAGTAGAATTACCGCCAGAGTCATAAATCCGAAAGTAGCTGTATCTGTTTTCAGCGTTCCTGAACTTTCAGGGATATATTTTTTCTGAGCTAATAAGCCTGCGATCGCTACCGGTCCTATAATCGGGATGAATCTTGAGAGTAACAGTACAATTCCTGTTGAGATATTCCACCAAGGGGTATTATCTCCAAGTCCTTCGAATCCGGAACCGTTATTTGCTGCAGAAGAAGTAAACTCGTAGAGCATTTCACTGAAACCATGGAAACCTGGGTTGTTCAATGTCTTTGCTCCAAATTCTGGTAGATAAGCTGTTAAAGCTGTTCCTGCAAGAATTAAGAAAGGATGGAATAAAGCCACAATCATAGCGATCTTCATTTCTTTGGCTTCAATCTTTTTACCCATAAATTCCGGGGTTCGTCCTACCATCAATCCACTTATGAATACTGCCAGAATGATAAAGATGAAATAGTTCAGAATTCCGACTCCACAGCCTCCGTAGAAGCAGTTGATCATCATGGCAAGCAATTCATTCATCCCCGAAAGAGGCATTGTACTGTCATGCATGGCATTTACAGAACCTGTAGAAATCACCGTTGTGGCAATACTCCAATATCCTGATGCAGCGCTTCCAAAGCGGATTTCCTTTCCTTCCATTGCTCCCAGACTGCTATCTGTTCCCATTTGAGTAATCAGAGGATTTCCACCCGTTTCATTCACAACATTCGGAATAGTAAGAGCGAGAAAACCAACTGTCATTACCGTAAAGATAACCCATGACAACTTTCTTTTATTCAGATAAAAACCCAGTGCAAATACCAATGCAAACGGAATGATCATCTGAGTGATCATCTCTGTCATATTGGTCATATAATTAGGATTTTCAAGAGGATGTGCTGAATTCGCTCCGAAAAAGCCACCACCATTAGTACCCAAATGTTTGATTGCAACAAATGCAGATACCGAACCTCTAGAAACATCAGCCTTCTGGCCTTCCAGTGTTATGATGTGATCTTTTCCTTCGAAAGTCATTGGACTTCCGTTGATAGATAGAATTAAAGCAACAATTACGCTTATAGGAACCAGAATTCTGATCACCGATTTGGTAAAAAAGTCATAAAAATTACCAAGTTCAGTACTGGTTTTTTCTTTAAAAGCTTTGAAAAGAACAGCCATAGCCGCCATTCCCGTTGCAGCTGTTACAAACTGTAAAAACATCAGATAAAGCTGGCTCAGATAGCTTACTCCTGTTTCTCCTGAATAGTGCTGCAAATTACAGTTGACTAAGAAGGAAATGGTTGTATTAAAAGCCAGATCGGGTGACATATTCGGATTCCCATCAGGATTTAAAGGAAGCCAGGCCTGATTCAAAAGAAGAAGAAAACCAATGATGAACCAAACCAGATTAATCGCCAGCATGGCATACATGTTTTGTTTCCAATTCATCTGGCGGGTAGGATTAATTCCCGCTATTTTATAAATTAACTTTTCAATGGGTTCAAACACCGGATCCAGAAAAGTTTTTTGGTATCCGTAGACATTAGCTATATATTTCCCTAAAAATATTCCGATAACTAATGTAATAGCAAACATTGCTATAATGCCTAAAATTTCTGTATTCATGACCAATTAAAATTTCTCGGGTTTAATTAAAACATAACAGATATACACAAAGGCAAGTATTGAGAGGAAAAATAAACTCCACATAATTTATATTCTATCAAAAAATTCAACTGATTTATATAAAAGCCAAAATAGTACTGCAAAAAGCAGCATTAAACTTACAAGCATCATATCTTGATCATTAAGGTTAAAAGAGTCAATAATACATACGATACAATCAGCAGACTAAAAGTAGAATGCTCCCGTTTTTTAAACGTTTTTCTTGAAATTGTCATTTTTAAATATTTTATTCAGGTACTATATGCCAAAAGAAAGTCCATTTAAAAAAATAAACAATTAAAAAACTGATTTACAACAAGTTAAATCCAATTACTAATTGTTATAAAACGAGAAAAGCCTATCAAAATGATAGGCTCATTATTAAAATGATAAAGGGTTTATTTTAATCCATATTCTTCCAGTTTACGGTACAGCGTGGCAATACCAATCTCAAGTAAGCGGGCTGCTTCTGCTTTATTTCCTTTTGTATACTGTAAGACTTTTTGGATATGTATTTTTTCCAGTGAGCGCATGCTTAAAGAATCACTTTCCGGAACTGTTTTTTCAGAATAATGAGGAAGACTTTCCGCATCAAGGACATTGTTATCCATTAAAATCAAACTTCGCTCTACTGCATTTCTCAGCTCACGGATATTTCCTTTCCAGTCATTTTTCTCTAAAACTTTATAATAATCCGGATCAACCTGTACAGCTGACAAGTGAAGTTTATGTGAAAAAATATCTATAAAGTGTTTCGCAATTGCTTTCAAATCTTCTTTTCGATCTCGTAAAGCAGGAAGAGTGATCTCAAATACATTTAGTCTGAAGTAAAGATCTTCTCTGAAATGACCTTGTTTTATTTCTTCCACAAGATCCCTGTTGGTAGCCGCAATTAATCTGAAATCAGATCTTGAGACCTTTGTTTCCCCCATTTTGATAAACTCCCTCGTTTCCAAAACTCTCAGGAGCTTTGCCTGAAGTTCAATCGGCATCTCACCAATTTCATCCAGAAACAGAGTACCTCCGTTAGCTTCTTCAATCAATCCTTTTTTATCTTTCAGAGCACCCGTAAAAGCGCCTTGTTTATGACCAAAAAGTTCGCTCTCCAGAATCTCTTTACTGAATGCAGAACAATTGATGGCCACAAAGCTGCTTTTATTTCTGTCACTTCCTTCATGAATAGCACTTGCAAAGACTTCTTTTCCTGTTCCTGTCTCACCGGTAAGAAGAACAGCTGCATCAGTTAAAGCTACTTTCTCAGCAAGCTTTTTAGCCTGCAAAATTAAAGGTGATTTACCAATAATCTGATCAAAACCTTTCGTTACAGTCTGGAGAACAATTCTTGATTTGTTATCTTTTACCTTATCCAGAGCTTTATATACCAACGGAATTATTTTCTCATTATCATCTCCTTTCACAAGATAATCATAAGCCCCATTCTTCATGGCCTGCACAGCATCTGTAATATTCCCGAATGCCGTCATCAGGATAATCTCCAGCTGTGGATATTTGGTTTTAATTGACTTCACCAAATCTACTCCAAAAGCATCAGGAAGACGGACATCGCTCAAAACAACATCAAATTCATATTGCTCCAGCATCGTCATTGCTGAACGTGCTGTAGAAGCTTCTTTTACATTAAAATTTTCTTGGGAGAGGATCATTCCTAAGAGTTTAAGGAGTTTGATCTCATCATCGATGATCAGAATATTTCCTGACATTATAATTATTTTTGGAAAACTAGTACAAACTTATTGAATTTATTCGAGTAAAATAGAGTTACGGAAGGAAATAGTTTTTGAAAAGCTGATGGTGATTGATAGTCCTAGTTATGAGTTTATAGTTTCGGGGGTTAGAAATACAGATCTATTGAGAGCTTTAAAATCCTTATCCCTACAGAATGGATAATATTATAGCAATAGTCCCCTGTTTCCAATGTGTCATTCCGCAGGAATCCAGATCTATTTATGAGAGTTTTAGAGGATGCAAAATGACAGAATAATGTATAAGGTTTTTAGCTCCTGGTATTAGCAGTATCATGCTGAGCTAAGTCGAAGCATTTTAGGCGATGAATAACCTTTCTCCTATGTAATTGTATGGAAGAATTTTGTTTAGACTCCTATGGAGTGACAATATTGTGGGGTAGAGGATAAGAATAGATGATGGAGGATGGGTTTGTTTTGTCTCTTTTTGTTTTGTTTGGTATAGGTACAAAACAAAAAAATCCTTTATCTGATGATAAAGGATTTTTTAAAATAAAATAAAAACTGGCGGCGGCCTACTCTCCCGCTTTCGCAGTACCATCGGCGCTGGTGGGCTTAACTTCTGTGTTCGGAATGGGAACAGGTGAG
>NZ_QICI01000012.1 GCF_004119445.1 Chryseobacterium sp. CH21
CCCACGCATTTCCTACCAGATTAAGAATACTGTCTTTAGGATCCAGCGATAAAAGCCCGGCAATTACTGCGACCAATAAAACGGAAAGTCTGCTGGCTACCAGAAGTTGCTTTGGAGTTGCTTTTTTATTTAGGAAAGCTTTATAAATATCTTCCGTTAATGAACTTGAAGTTACCAATAACTGAGAAGAAATAGTCCCACGCATTTCCTACCAGATTAAGAATACTGTCTTTAGGATCCAGCGATAAAAGCCCGGCAATTACTGCGACCAATAAAACGGAAAGTCTGCTGGCTA
>NZ_QICI01000061.1 GCF_004119445.1 Chryseobacterium sp. CH21
CTTAAAAGTGCTTCGGGAATAAATTCTAAAACATCTTTAAGTGATATTTTGTGATCTTTAAAAACTGACATAAACAATTGATTATCAGCAATAAAGATACAAAAAATGAAATAATAAAACAAATTAAATGGCTGATAATCAATTAATTAAAATAATAATATTGAATATCTAAAAACAAAAAGTCGGAAGAAAAAATCTTCCGACCATGACTAGGAAATTTCCCCGCTTTTCTTATTATTTTTTACCAGTAAGCCACTGGGTCTGTAGTTTCAGTTCTTCCGGAGTAGGATTCGCCTTAAATGAAAGGGTTTCCATGGTCATTTTATCCAGAATAGCTTTTCCTTTCAGAGTCATTTTTTCTTTCTTACCGGCATTATCTCTTAAAATAGTTACCGTAACGTCTTGTCCATCTTTGATGGTTCTGGTATAGCCAATAAAATCCTGTACTTTTTTGATGTCTACTGTTCTGCCATCTAAAGCAAGTACCTGGTCAGTGATTTTGAATCCGATACTTTTTGCAAATGGAGACAACGCAGAATGATCGTCAAAAGTAAAAGCATTGGTCTTTTGATCAAAATCTGTTTCATTCGGGTTTTTGATAAACCAGAAAAGAGGCTGGCTTTCCTGCTTTTTGATATCTACACCTACCATGCTCAGATATTGTGCATAAGGGGTTGGCTGGTTTCCTGCAATATATTTGTTATAGAAATCTTTTACCTGAGGATATCCGGTTACTGTTACCAGTTCGTCAATCAGTTTATCATCTTTGAAAGGTTTGTTTTCACCAAATCTCTGTGACAGTTTTCTGATCATATCACGATATCCCATTTCACCGTTGGAAAGTTTTCTAAGTTCGATGTCTAAACACATTGCCAGAAGAGCTCCTTTCTCATACACATTTCTGTATTGATCTTTATACGGTTCTACCAATACATTTTTACTCATTACTGTGAATGGCATTGTATCATCATAGCTTTTGGAATTGGCAATTTTCTCACCCATTCTTTCAAGAAACTGATCTTTATTAATCAAACCTTCCTGGATCTGGAAAAGATTGGCAAAATATTCTGTTCCACCTTCGTACATCCATAAGTGCTGAGACATTTTAGGATCCGCATAATCGAAATAGTGAATCTCTTCTGAATGGGTCTTCAAAGGATTTACAGTATGGAAAAATTCGTGGGAAACCACATCTGTAATTGTATTATCAATAGCGTCTTTTGGCATTCCTTCCGGAAGAACTACACTGGTAGATTCGTGGTGTTCCAATGCTCCGAAACCTTTCACTTTAGGTCCGTCCCCACCAGAAAGATAAAGCATGATTGCATACTTTTTATTGGTATTCATATCACCCAAAAATTTCTTCTGAGCAACCACCATTTTTCCAGATTTTCTTTGAAATCTGCAGCTTTGTATTTTCCCGTCGGAGAATATACACCCAGTACAAGATCCATTCCCCCAGCATTGAAGGTGATATAATCCGGTTTTGTATACATCAACGGAGAATCTGTTACCTTAGCATAGTTGGCAAGAGTATAAGTGTCTGTAGACTCAGATTTGTCCTGATCTACCAAAGCTGTTGTTCCGTAGAAATCCGTTGGTTTCTGTACAATCAGCTGGTAAGGAACATCCTGCATGTTATCAATATATCCAATGAACCCGTGGGTATTAATCATATATACTTTTCCTTCCTCAATATCTGTTCCTGACGGAGAAAATACTGCTTTATGCTTTGAAGTATCCAATTCATCATCAAAACTGTCATTCACAAGATAAGAGATTTTGGAAAGACCTTGAGCATTCTTCAATGAATAGGTATTGTCATTTACTTTAGTGAAAGTAAGCTCCTTGCCTTTATTATCGTAAAATTTGATCCCTTCGATGAATCTTCCATAATCGTCTACAGAATAAGTACCAGGAACCGTTTTGGGGAAATGGAATTTAACATCTCCGGATTTCATTTTCGGAAATTCCATGGTAACGGCTACTTTATCATCTTTTACATTGATAAGATCAATGGTTGTTTTTATAGACTGAGCATTTGCTAAAAAAGAAGCAAAAATACCAAGACTAAGTACTGTTTTTCTCATTAGGTTTACTTTAATAGTTAAATAGTTGCTCTTTTTGTCATTTTGTTACGGAATAAGTATTAAACTTTTCTTAAAATTTTAAAGTAAAAAGTAAAAAGACAAATCTACGGGTCTGCAAATTTGCCTTTTTCTTTTATTTATTATTGTAATAATTGACGTAATAGTTGGGATTAAACTCTACCGGACTATTCTTTTTAAGCTTTACCGTCTGCCATTCTTCAGTAGGATTGATCGTTTGATCTCCATTAATGATGATAGGTAATTTCAGGTTTTTTACCACATCAGTATAACGGAATTTTAAACTATCCCCATTCTGATTGTATTCAAGAGTAGGGATCTTTATCGTTCTCAGATACTGATCAAAAACAGTTGAAAAATCGATCCCTGATTTTGATGAAATATAATTTTCAATCTGCTGGGTGGTAACAGTCTGATGATAAAAATCTTTATTCAAACCTCTTAAAATCTGTCGGAATTTTTCATCATTATTGATCACCTGTCTTATCGTATGAATCATGTTGGCTCCTTTCGGGTACATATCTCCACTTCCTTCATTTCTTACACCATACTGGCCAATAATAGGAACGTCATTGTCTATCAATTTCCTGATTCCCTGAACATAGATTTCAGACGATTTTTTGTCCATATATTTTTCCGTGAAAAGAGTTTCGGAATAGTTGGTGAAACTTTCATGGATCCACATATCAGCCTGATCTTTTGCCGTAATATTGTTGGCAAACCATTCATGGCCGCTTTCATGAATAATAATGAAATCCCATTTTAATCCAACTCCCGTTCCTGAAAGATCTCTTCCAAGGTAGCCGTTCTGATATTTGTTTCCATAGGCCACATTACTCTGATGTTCCATACCAAGGTGAGGAGATTCTACAAGTTTGTATGAATCTTCATAAAACGGATACGGACCAAACCAGTATTCAAATGCTGATAACATAGGCTTTACCTGCTCAAACTGTTTCTTTGCCTTGTCCAGATTATAATCGATTACCCAATAATCAAGGTCCAGTTTTCCTTTTTCACCCTCAAATATATCTTTAAAATTGACATATTTTCCTATACTTGGGATAATAGAGTAAGCGTTGATAGGATTTTTCACTTCCCATGTATAAGTTGTCTTATTACCCTCTGTCTTTTTGTTGGTAAGCCGTCCATTTCCTACTCCTACAAGATCTTTGGGTGTAGTAATATTCATGACAATACCATTGTCAGGTTCGTCGCTCCAGATATCTTTGGTAGGAAGCCATATGGAAGCTCCTATTCCTTCGTCAGCAGCAGTCATCCATGGATTTCCCTTTTCATCTTTGGTGAAAACCCAGCCTCCATCCCATGGGGCATTTTTAGCAATCGTAGGTTTTCCGGAATAGACAACATTGATGGTATATTTTTCTCCTTTTTTGAATTTTTTATTGGCTGTAATCCAAATAAAATCTCCATCCTGTTTGTAGTTTGCAATAGGAAAGCTGCCTTCCACTTTATCTGCTTTCATAGGCTGCTGAAGATCAATCTGGAAAACAGGATTGGTAACATCTTTTATAATCTCGAAGCTGATTGTATTATTTCCTTTAATACTTCTCTGTTCAAAGTCCGGTTCTACAGACAGATCATATTTTTTGACATCCCAAAAATTTCGGAATTCTGTATTAGAACCTTTTAAAGTATCCTGTTTGGTGAAAACCTTATCCTTTTCAAAGAACTGTCCGAAAACCAGCCCTGATGCAAATAAGATTGTATATGACAATTTTTTCATTTAAACTTATATTAAATCTTTTCAAAAGTATAAAATTAAATTAATAGCCACATGCTGGAAATCAAATTAAATACAGATTTTAAGAAGGCATAAAAAAAGCCCGGTCATTGCCGGGCTGTAAAAACGGGTTAGGTTTTATTTTTTGATGAATTTCAGATTTGAAGTTGTTCCTTTATCTTCAATTGAAATAATATATGCTCCTGTACTTAAGTTTGATACAGAGATTTTATTATCGTTAATCTGACCATTCATTACTTTCTGACCAGCCATATTCGTAATGATATACTGAGCTTTAGATGAAATCTGAGTTACATTCAATACATCACTTGCCGGGTTAGGGTAGATCTGAATTGAATTTTTGTCTTTCACTGTCTCGCTGGTAGAAAGCTGTTGCTGAATCAATACCGGATAATCTTCCACTTCACCATACTGCTGGTTGCTGCATCCGCTACTTGGCTGACTTTCATATCCTAATACCACTCTCATAATGACGTTTCCTCCGGTATAAGCGTCTGCCGGTACGGAGAATGTTCCGGAAACAGGTGATACGATACTAGCTGCGCTGGTGTAGATGACTTCAGAAGAAGAGAATACTCCGTCTTTGTTAAAATCTATCCATGCTGTTACTCCGTCATTATATTGAGAACCTGTCCATCCTTTGGTAATGCTTACATTGTTTCCTGTAGATCCGGACATAAGGGTAATCAGTTTTGAAGGATCTGTAGTATAGTCTGTGTAAGGAGTATTACTGCTGCTGTTTGAAACAGGGCTCATTCCGGCACCAGTTACTGTAACATTGGAAATATACTCGTCAGCAGCATTCGTTCCTGTGATTGAACACTTAGCAAATGGAGATGTTGTAAAATTCGTTGACGCTGAATAAGAACCAACTGAAGCACTACAAACATTAGCTACCTGTACTTCATATTGAGTAGCTTCGGTAAGCCCTGAAATGTTATAAGCATTTGTTGAAACAGGTACTGTAGTCCATGTTGCTGTTCCTACTTTTCTATACATTACAGAATACGTTGCTCCTACTAATGCGGTCCAGTTTACAGAAGCAGAAGTTCTTGTAATACCTGTTACTGTAATACCTGTAGGAGCAGACGTTGTACATGCACTTGCAGAAGCAGAAACAGTAGCATTTCCAACAGCGTAGAATACATTATCAATAGCACTTACTCTAATTTTTACACTGGCACCGGTTGCCAAAGAAGAGAAAGAAAACGGTTCAGATCCGTCATTCACTGTAGATGGACTAATAACAGTCCATGTAGTTCCGTTGTCTGTAGTATAATCTATTTTAACATTTTGAACATTATATGGAGCGTTATTTGTATTTACCACATCCCAGGTAACGGCTCCAGGTGTATTATTGTAAACCGTAGTTGAAGTTACTTTAAAAGGTCCTTCATTCCCTATATCCACTTTCATCAGACTGCTTTGGGTCTGCTGCTGTGCAACATCCGGATTGTTGTCTCTTACCGTTACCTTAAAATTCATTGTTCTTGGGATATTGGAAACCGTTTCCCAATCTGCAGCACTGGTAAGAGTACCATTAATAACATTTGAAAATTTAGGGAAATAACGGGTAGGAGAATTGGTAGGCATTAGAGATCTGAAATTCGCCCCATTATTTCTGGTTGCGCTTACAGGTCCAAAGGTAGAAGTAGCCAGATCATACTGTTCCCAGGTATAAGTCATTGGATCATTTTGTGTATCTGTTGCTGAAGCTGTTAACACAAAAGCTGTTCCTTTAGGGATCATTTTATTAACCAATGGCTGTATAGCAGGAGGTGTATTGGCTACATTCGTAATAATTCCACAGTCCTGAGCATTGACATATGCTCCTACTTCTTCAATATTTTTAGTATGAAAATAAGCATCAGAGTGCATCTGAACATTATAGTTGGTAATACCTGCGTATCCCATAATTGAAGATCCGGATCCCGGCTCCATGTGGGCTCCATGTAAAGCTATAGACATAGTGTGTGCTGCACCGAACTGGTGGCCAATCTCATGCGCAACAAAATCGATGTCATAATTATCTCCGAAAGGCTGATCCGGAGTAGAAGGTGAAGTGATTCCCGCTCCTTTAGAAGTAGCATCATTGTTGTTTGCAGGATTTCTACAGACGTTTCCTACATCTCCGGCACTTCCACCGCCACCTCTGTGGCCAAAGAAATGTCCTATATCATAAGCAGTATTACCTACACCGGCAGTATTGGTAAGCGTTTGCTGAAGCTGAAGATTCCATGCACCAGGAGCACTGTATGATCCATTTGGGTTGGTTATTACATTTGAATAAGGGTCCGTAGCGGGATCTGCAAATATAAGTTGGGGAAGATCCTGTACAATCATATGGATTCCAAAATCTTTTTCAAAAACACCATTCACACGGTTCATTGTAGCGTTAATACGGGCTGCAGCCGCTGGAACACCTCCTGCAAGTTGTGTATATTCACCGTTTACGGAGATGGCAATTCTATAGGTTCTGTATTTTTGTTCATTACTTTTATTAGCATTCCCTAAACCCTTTAAAACATTTTTTGTTTTAAGCAGTTTATTCATTTCTTTCTTTACCTTCTCAGGTTCAGAAGTTCTACATTCGAAAGGATCTTCATGAGATTTATTAGATTTGAAAAAGACTCCAAATACATCCTTTTCTTTATTGATCGGTTCTATGAATTCATATTTTCCTGTATCAGTATTGAATGTCATAGACTGAAAATCGTTTGGAGCTGTACTGAATCGGATTTGTTTATGTGGATTATCCAGCCCGATACCTGCATATGCTCCCAATTCATATCTGTCTGCCATAGACTTTTCTACTACTGGCGAACTGTATACTGAAAATCTTTCAATTCTTCCATCTGCTGTAGGAAGAGAAACGATTACAGCGTTTCCTCCTTTTCCTGCTTCAGGAGCATTCTTTAGTTGATCTCTTAATGCAGAAAGATCAAATTTGTAGGCATATTCTACTTTTACTTCTTTTCTTACTGGCGTAACTTTTTCTGAGACGGGTTCCCAGCGTTGTGCCTGCAAACCACTTAAACTTAGAGCCAATGCACAGACGAAAATAATTTTCTTTTTCATATTTTTTATTGATTGTTATTAAAGTTTTAAATATAGTGTATTTTTTTAATCTTTACTTATTGATACATTGTTAATTACTCCCAACTTTATAATTTTAGTTGAATTTTGTCGTTGTTTTTAATTATATTAAGAATAGATATAGTTAAGGTTAATTTTTTTAAATAAAAAAAGTGCCACTATTTAATTAAATAGTAGCACTTAAGCTTTTACTAGTAAAAAATACTTTTATTTCTGTACTGCCGGAAGATTTCCGTTATTTTTCTGTGCTTTTTTATAGGTATAACTACACATCATAATGCTGAATTCATAAAGAACAAGCAGTGGTAATGCTGCCATTATCATACTTAAAACATCAGCTGGAGTAATGATTGCAGCTACAACCATAATCAATACAATAGCATGACGACGGTAGGTTTTCATAAAGGTAGGAGTAAGAATTCCGATGCTGGTAAGGAAGTAGATCAAAATCGGGAAAAGGAAAATAACGCCCATACCCAAAACCACCTGTAAAAATAAAGTGGTATAATCACTTAAATCATAAAGCGGAACGATAATGTCTGAAATTTTAAAGATAACCCCAAAATTAACCGCAAACGGAAGGATTAAAAAATAACCACACAATACTCCGGTCATGAAAAGCATCCATACCGCATTGATAATATAAATTGAATTCTTTCTTTCTTTCGGATGCAAAGCAGGACCAATAAAGCGCCATAGTTCCCATACAATATAAGGAAACGCAGCTACCATCCCTCCAAAAATGGAAACAGCCATCATCACATTGAACTGCTGATACAATCTCTGTACACGAACAGGGAAGTCCTTTGGAAGATGAATACTGTCTTCTCCCAAAATCATTCTTGAAAAATGATTAACCACTCTGAATGTCGGGAAATCATTTCTGGTAGGTCCAAAAAAGATATGGTCCATAATCCAGTTGATATTAAAGCCCACTACAAAAGCCGCAATTATGATAGCAATAATCGAACGGATCAGGTGCCCTCTTAATTCTCCTATATGTCCAAGAAAGGACATGTCTTTACTATCACTCACAGAATAAAATTTTTACAGCGCAAATTTATAAAAAAAATGACAGAAGTACGAGTTTGCAGGGTATTAGTTAAATATTACTTTTAATCTGCAAATTATCTCCTTAATCTCTATCTTCCGGATTTCTATCTTTTAGTTGATTCCTTCGTCCAGAAGTTTATGCAGGTCTATAATCCCAAAGTATTTTCCGTTTTCCGTTACTACCAGCTGACCAATATTATTTTCTTTCAGGATTTTCATAGCTTCTTTGGCCAAAGCATCCTTCTCAATTGTTCTAGGATGGGCAGACATGATATCTTTAGCCAATACCTTACTGGTATCTTCACCTTTCATTAGCATTCTTCTCAGATCTCCGTCTGTAATGACACCGATGATCTGATTTTCATTGGTTACTACCGTAATTCCATGGCTTGAACCACTGATCGAGATAATAACATCTCTTATGGATGCATCTTCTATAACCTGAGGTTTTTGTGAAGAAAGAAACTGTTCTACTTTAGACGTCAGATTTTTTCCTAAGCTTCCTCCCGGATGAAATTTAGCAAAATCATTAGCTTTAAAATCGTTCAGTTCCATTAAAGCAATTGCTAAAGCATCTCCCAACGCCATTTGAATCGTAGTAGAGCTGGTAGGAGCCAGTTTATTCGGGCACG
This sequence comes from Chryseobacterium sp. CH21, assembly GCF_004119445.1. Classification (GTDB taxonomy): domain Bacteria; phylum Bacteroidota; class Bacteroidia; order Flavobacteriales; family Weeksellaceae; genus Chryseobacterium. Next base: position 8,655 of record NZ_QICI01000061.1, read on the forward strand.
CTTCAACCTCCACATGAGTATCTAAAATAACTTCTGAAAACTCAGCCAGTTTACTGCTCTTATTTCCCGTCATTCCGATCAGTGCGGAAGAATAATCTTTCAGATAAGGAACCAGATTGGCAATTTCAGGAGAATTTCCGGAATTGGAAATACATAAAACCACATCCTGCTTCTGAATCACTCCAAGATCTCCATGGATAGCCTCTGAAGCATGCAGGAATTGTGAAGGAGTACCCGTTGAGTTTAAGGTGGCTACAATTTTATTACCTACATGAGCAGATTTCCCTATTCCTACTACAATGAGCTTTCCTTTTGCTGAGTGAATAATCTCTACTGCCTGTGCAAATTGGTCATCAAGTCTGTTTTTTAATTTTTCGAGTTCAGAAATCTCTATTTCTAAAGTGGTTTTTGCAATTGATATAATGTTGGTTCTATCCATTTTATGATGATAAGGTATACAAAAAAGTTCTTAAAAAACGTTATATTTTAAAAAGAATATTTAATATAAATTTTATTTTTTATAAATTCGTTCGCTTTTATTTTAAGCAGAATTTTTATAACTTTGGGTGAGATGCAAATTTAGCAATAGAAAATTAGATGAGCGCAAAAAAAGCCAATTTATCAGGAGAATTGAAAAAGTATTTTGGGTTTTCTACATTTAAGGGCCAGCAGGAACAAATTATAGACAACCTATTGAACGGGAAGGATATATTTGTTTTAATGCCTACAGGTGGTGGAAAATCATTATGTTATCAGCTTCCGGCACTTATTTCGGAAGGTACGGCAATAGTCGTTTCGCCCCTAATAGCGTTGATGAAAAATCAGGTGGATGCGGTGAACGGTCTTTCATCTGAGGATGGAGTAGCACACGTATTGAATTCATCATTAAACAAAACACAGACCAAACAGGTTTTTGATGATATCAAAAGCGGTAAAACCAAACTTCTGTATGTCGCTCCTGAATCATTAATTAAAGATGATTATCTGGAGTTTTTGAAAGAGGTGAAAATTTCTTTCTTTGCTATTGATGAGGCGCACTGTATTTCAGAATGGGGACATGATTTCAGACCGGAATACAGGAATCTGAAACAGATTATAGACAAAATCGCCAGTGTACCGGTGATTGCTTTGACAGCTACTGCTACTCCTAAGGTTCAGGATGATATCCAGAAAACTTTAGGAATGACGAATGCATTGGTATTCAAGGAAAGTTTCAACCGTCCTAACCTATACTATGAAGTATGTCCTAAAATCAATATAGATAAGGAAATCGTTAAATTTATCAATCAGCATAAAGGAAAATCAGGAATTGTATATTGCCTGAGCCGAAGAAAAGTTGAAGAATTTGCCCAGCTTCTGCAGGTTAACGGAATCAATGCACTTCCTTATCATGCCGGTCTTGACCAGAAAGTGAGAGTGGCAAACCAGGATAAATTCCTGATGGAAGAAGTAGATGTGATTGTGGCAACTATTGCCTTCGGGATGGGAATTGATAAACCTGATGTACGTTTTGTCATCCATTACGACTTTCCGAAATCACTGGAAAGTTATTATCAGGAGACCGGAAGAGCAGGGAGAGATGGAGGAGAAGGCCATTGTCTGGCATTCTACGATCCGAAAGATATTGAAAAACTGGAAAAATTCCTGGCACAAAAACCCGTTTCAGAAAGAGAAATCGGATTACAGCTTTTAAATGAAGTAGTAGGTTATGCTGAAACTTCAATGAGCAGAAGACAATATATCCTTTATTATTTTGGTGAAAGTTTCGATCCTGTAAACGGTGATGGGGCAAAAATGTGTGACAACTCATCCAATCCTCCAAAATTAAAGGATGCCACTGCAGACATGGAAAAGGCACTTGAACTGATCAGTGATACAGGAGAAAAATTCAAGTCCAAAGACCTGATCTCTGTCATTGTAGGAAAAGAAAATGCAGTGACAAAATCTTACAAGCTTGAACAAAGTTCTTATTTTGGCTTTGGAAAAGAAGAAAAAGATAATTACTGGAAAACAATTCTGAGACAGGCAACTGTTCAGAACTTTTTACAAAAAGATATTGAAACTTACGGTGTTTTAAAGATTACGGAAAAAGGAAGAAATGTCCTGAATGGTAAATCCAAAGACGTATTTTTAATTGCTGAAGACAGAGAATTTGATCTTACTCAGGCAAAAGCCGAAAGCGATCAGGTACAGCAGCAAGCTGGTGGAGGTTTGGACCAGAAGCTTTTTACCCTGTTGAAAGATCTGAGAAAGAAAGTAGCCAAAAAACATGGAATTCGCCCTATACGGTGTTTATGGATCCAAGTTTGGAGGATATGACAGTTCAATATCCGATCACAGTAGATGAAATTACCAAAATCTATGGAGTAGGCGAAGGAAAAGCCAAAAAATACGGTAAAGAATTCGCAGACTATATCAAAACATACGTAGAAGATAACAATATCGAACGTACTCAAGATATGGTGTTGAAGCAGGTGGCCAATAAATCAAGCCATAAAGTTTTCATTATTCAGAGCACTGATAAAAAGATTGATCTTGAAGATATTGCAAGAGCTAAAAACCTTTCTATGGACGAACTTCTGAAAGAAATGGAAAGGATTGTATATCAAGGTACAAAACTGAATATCGACTACTATATTGAAGATAATTTTGATGAAGACATTGTAGACGGATTCATGGAATTCATGAACGAATCTGAAAGCGACAGTATGAAAGTATTATTGGATGAATTTGGGGATGAACTGTCTGATGAAGAAGTAAGAATGCTGAGAATTAAATTCATTAGTGATGTAGCTAACTAACGAAATCAATATATTTTTAGAATATAAATTAAATAAAGTAAGCTTTTCTACTGAAAAGCTTACTTTATTTTTGTCTAATATCAAATCAATAGATCGTGTTGAAATAAAATCCAATTTTAAAGCATAGTTAATTTCTGTTAATAAGCATTAAAACGGCTATTTTCACATTCTCAATATTAGAAAGATAACCAAACTTTTTAGTAACTTTGATATGATGAAAAAAATATCTGTCATATTTATTCTGCCGGACCTGGAGACCGGAGGAGCAGAAAGGATTGTTACTACTATAGCGAATCACCTCTCAAGAGATCGGTTTGAGCCCAAGATTTTGCTGTTACGTAAACAAGGCGGATACCTGGATTTTCTGAAAAAAGATGTCGAAATCATCGATATCAATACCGAAAGAATAAGACATTCATTACGACCTATTTTAGGAGAAATCTACAGAAGAAAACCAGATATTGTTTTCTCAGGTTTTGGAGAGGTAAATGCTTATTTATCCCTATTCATAAAGCTTTTTCCAAGAACAAAATTCATCGCAAGGGAAACCAACGTTGTTACCGAACATGTAACCCGAAAAGAGATTAAATTTTTCTATAATTTTTACAATAACTATCAGAGAATCATTGCTCAAAGTGATGATATGATGAAAGATCTTGTCGATAATTTTAATATTAAAAAGAAAAAATTGTCAAGATCAACAACCCTGTAGACTTTGATTTTATTGAAGATAAAATGGCTTTATCTTTAAAGCCTGAATGTTTTAAATACAATTATAAAAATGTAGTGGCTATTGGTAATTTGTCTTCCAGAAAAGGATTTGATAACCTTTTGAAAGTTTTTTCACGATTGAAGAACGAAAATATCATTCTTCATATTCTAGGAGACGGGAAAGATAAAGACCTTTTACTTCAGACAAAAGAGCTTTTAGGATTAAAAAAAGTCATTTTTCATGGCAGACAGGAAAATCCCTACCAATATCTGAAATATGCAGATTTATTCGTGCTTTCTTCAAGATATGAAGGATTTCCCAATGTACTTTTGGAAGCAGGTGCCTGTGGAACTTATTCTCTGGCCAACAATTGCCCCGGTGGTATCAATGAAATCATCCAGCATAATGTAAATGGTGAAATTGCCAATATTGAAAACTATGATGGTTTTGCACAGCAAATTGTAACGGTTCTTCAAAGTAACTATAATAGAGATGCCATAAAAAACTCTATTAAATCTAGGTTTTCGAAGAATATTATTCTGGATAAATATGAAAAGGTTTTGCTGGATTTGATACAACCTTGATGACTCCATTTGCTTTATGGGGTGTTAATTTCTTACTTTTGGACTTATAAATTTTATCTGAAAACCAATTTTTTCATTCATGAATAAGATCCAGAAATTAGGATGTGCCTGTGAGAAGCCCACTTCAAGTTATACAGAATATAGAAGCTCAGCATTAGGAATAGATCATACCAACGGAAGATATGGAGAAGTAACGATTCAACAGTGTAAGCTGTGCCAGAGAATATGGATTCATTATTTTGTGGAATATGAAAGTTTTTCCAAATCAGGAAGATGGTACAAAGGAATTGTTTCAAAAAAAGACCGTCCAAATATAACACCGGAAAATGCAGTAGAGTTTTTGGAAAGCCTTGAATGGTATGTGTATGGTGGTTCTTTTTTTGAAAGTACAGGTGAATTCGGACAAGGAAAATTGAATGTGAGTTTGTAATATTGTATGCTGATATAAGAAATTAGTACAATTAAATATCAAATTTATGAAACCATTTATCATTGTTATTTTAATGCTGAATACTGTTGGAATGATGGCTCAGCAGAAGGCCATCTCCAGAAAAGAATTGTTAAAAACTGCTCTTAATCAGAAAGTGAAATCCACAGAGATTCAGGAAATAACAATGGCTGCAGGACAAGGTGCGCCAGAGCACCTGCATCCATGCCCCGTTTTGGGAATAATCAATTCCGGTGAAGCTGTTTTTCAAATAGAAGGAAAGGAGAAAGTGGTCCTTCATGAAGGTGATGCTTTTTACGAACCTAAAAATGTGAAAATTCTTCATTTTGATAATGCATCCACCGAAAAACCACTTGTATTTACTGCAATTTACCTGAAGAAGGGGAATGAGGAAAATATAAAGTTCATAAAATAACATTTTTCATAAAACTAAAGCATATAATTATCATTTTTAAAATTGATAAAACTCACTTTGGTGCTTGGTAATTTATATGTAAATTTGTGAGAATTAAGATAGATAATAATAAACAAATTCATACAATAACATGAGTCAATTCGATGTTACCGTAATAGGTTCTGGTCCCGGTGGTTATGTTGCTGCTATCCGTGCAGCACAATTAGGTTTCAAAACAGCAATTATTGAAAAATACTCAACTTTAGGCGGAACTTGTCTTAACGTTGGATGTATTCCGTCAAAAGCGCTTCTTGACAGCTCTGAACATTTCGAAAATGCAAAACACAATTTTGCAGGTCACGGAATCATCATCAATGAGCCGCAGGCAGATATCGCAAGAATGATCGAGCGTAAAAACGAAGTGATCAAACAAAATACAGACGGAATCAGCTACCTGATGAACAAAAACCAGATTACTGTTTTTGAAGGAGTAGGAAGCTTCGAATCTGCTACTCAGATTAAAGTTACAAAAAACGATGGTTCTTCTGAAACGATCGAATCTAAATACACAATCATTGCAACTGGTTCTAAACCATCTGCATTACCTTTCATCTCTTTAGATAAAGAAAGAGTGATTACTTCTACGGAAGCTTTAAACCTTAAAGAAATTCCTAAGCATTTAGTGGTAATCGGAGGTGGAGTTATTGGTCTTGAACTAGGTTCTGTATACCTAAGATTAGGAGCTCAGGTAACTGTTGTTGAATTTATGGATAAAATCATCCCTGGAATGGATGGAGCTTTAAGCAAAGAATTGACTAAAGTTCTTAAAAAACAAGGAATGAAGTTTATGCTTTCTACTGCAGTTTCTGCGGTTGAAAGAAACGGAGATACTGTAAAGATCACAGCTAAAGATAAAAAAGGAGAAGAAGTAGTAGTAGAAGGAGATTACTGTTTAGTTTCTGTAGGGAGAAAACCTTATACAGATGGTCTTGGTCTTGAAAAAGCAGGAGTAGAGCTTGATGAAAGAGGAAGAGTGAAAGTAAACGACCACCTACAGACTAATGTTGCTAATATCTATGCTATCGGTGATGTTATCAAAGGTGCGATGTTGGCTCACAAAGCTGAAGAAGAAGGAGTATTTGTTGCTGAAACTTTAGCTGGACAAAAGCCTCACATCAACTATAACCTTATCCCTGGAGTTGTTTATACATGGCCGGAAGTTGCTGGAGTGGGTAAAACTGAAGAGCAGTTAAAAGAAGAAGGAGTAGCTTACAAAGTAGGATCTTTCCCAATGAGAGCATTAGGTAGAAGCCGTGCGAGTGGTGATATAGATGGTCTTGTTAAGATTATTGCAGACGAAAAAACAGATGAAGTTTTAGGAATGCACATCATTGGAGCAAGAGCTGCTGACCTTATTGCTGAAGGGGTAATTGCTATGGAATTCCGTGCAAGTGCTGAAGACATTGCAAGAAGTTCTCACGCTCACCCAACCTATGCAGAAGCTATTAAAGAAGCTGCATTGGATGCTACAGCAAAAAGACCTATTCATATGTAATACCTGATTAAAAAAATTAATCATTTAAATATAAAAAGGAGAAATCAATTTGGTTTCTCCTTTTTTGGCATAAAAATGGAGATGATTTCTGAAAATTTCATACATGAAAAAGATTTTTATAAGTTGGATGCTTTTAGCAGGAATCAGCGCATTTGCGCAGGAAGCAGGTAAGGCAGGAGAATTATTGAAGAATGAGGCTTCAACTACAGAAATGAGAGCTTCTAAAAGCCCGGATGAAAGAAATAAAATTGTTGATCAGCCCAGATCTGGAAATACTACCATTCCGCAAAGAAACGGCAATGGATTAGGAAATAGAATCAAAACGCCAAACTATCAATGGGACAGAAACTACGGCTATGCAGAAGTCTTTCTGAGAATTCCTGAACAGGGCTTTTTTACTGTAGAAGTAGGTGATCAGATGATCGCAAACGGTTCCGGAAAATACAGGTTCTTTGACCTTTCCTCAGGAAGATTGCTCATTTCAATCTACGAGAATGGGTTTCTGATTTACAGAACAACACTCATGCTTCGTAATAACAACAGAACGGTATTGGATTTTTTTACCAACGAAGGTTTGTATCTTCTGGATTCTTACCCTTTACAAAATCAGTATGGATTTAATGACTGGAATGATATCTGGAACAACCCTTACGGAAATCAGTCCGGAGGGAGGAGCAATCAGGGAAATGCAATGGATACTCATTCTTTCCGCCACTTTTTTGATATGATGATGCAAAATGAAAGTTTTGATGACGGTAAAATTACCATGATTAATCAACAGATGCGTGTTTCAATGTTTACTGCTGCACAAATAAGAGATTTGGTGAAATCAATAAGTTTTGATAATAATAAATTGGCTTTAGCTAAATCTATGTATCGTACCTGTGTAGATAAAGAACATTACTTTATGGTGACTGATGCTTTTGATTTTGAAAGCAGCAAACGTGAACTGATGGAGTATATTTCGAAATTATAGTATTGAATAGAAACGGGCTGTTATCCTGAGCGAAGTCGAAGGAAGCCCGTTTATTTTTTTATTACAAATCTACTGGTTTCAGTCAAAACTTAAAATATATTATTGTTACTTCAAACTCTTATAAAATGTTCAAAAGAATTATACCCTTATTGACTAGGTTGGCATCTTCAAATTTCCGTACCTTTGTCAGCTAATTTTATCATCAATGCAACTCGGAAAAACTCAAACTTTAACAATTTCAGAAAAAATTAATTCAGGATGGATCGTTGTGGATGAATCCGGTGAGAAAGCTTTTCTGCCTAAAATATTTATGCAGGACGAAAAAGAAATAGGAGAGGAAGTTGATGTTTTTGTCTATCAGGATGATGATAAATTAAAAGCAACTACTGAAATTCCATTGGCTGAAGTAGGTGAGTTTGCAGTAATGAGCTGTGTACAAAGCCTTCCAAGTGGAGCTTTTATGGATTGGGGAATCATTAAAGATCTATTCATCCCTTACAAACAGCAGAAAACTAAAATTATTGAAGGAAAAAGATATCTGGTCTATATTTATGTGGATGAAGATATGGGATTGATTACAGGAACCACAAAGTTCAAGAGAAATCCTCAGTATACTGACCTTCCGTTTCAAAAAAGGGATAAAGTAGATTTGCTCATGATGAACGAAAGTGAACTGGGCTGGAATGTGATCATCAATAAGCAATACATAGGTTTAATCTATGTTTCTGATGTTTTCAAAAAACTATATCCGCTATCAGAAGAAAAAGGATACATCAAAGCAATACGTGAAGATGGGAAAATAGATATTTCTTTACAACCGGACGGCTTTGAAAATATTGATGAGTTCAAAAAGAAGATTCTGGATAAACTGGAAGAAAATTATGGACTTCTATATGTATCTGATAAGTCTTCTCCTGAAGAGATCAAGGATGAGCTGGGAATGAGCAAGAAGAACTTTAAAAAAGCAATCGGAGGACTTTATAAAGATAAGATTATTGATATTTTAGAGGATAAAATCAAATTATTATAAAATCAAAAACGGGCAGAAATTTCTGCCCGTTTTTTTGTTACTCTCTGTTCTTGATCAGAAGCCATCCGTTGTAGATTCTTCCATCAGAAACTTTTATGGTATACCAGTAATTTCCAGTAGAGATGGGTTGGGATTCATATCTGCCGTCCCATTGGAAAGGATTCTTTTTGATTATTTCTTTATAGATAACAGCGCCTCTTCTGTCGTATAAACTGACTTCGGTTCCCGGATAGTTTTCCAGACCTGCTATTTTCCATGTATCATTGATCCCATCACCGTTAGGACTGATTGCGTTAGGAATATTGAATATAGAAAAATTTTTCTTTCCGATGATACATCCGGCTTTTGTTCTCACATATACGGTATATTCTCCCATTTTTAAATGGGTGAATATATTAGAATCCTGCCATGTGAAATTATCTAAAGAAAATTCATAGTTTCCACTTTGTGAAAGAATAACTGTTGCTGTATTATTGGTAATATTCACAGAAACAATATGAGCCAGAACAGAATAACTAACCTGTGTAGAGCTTATACTTTCACATCCGAAAATATTGGTTACTTTCACGGTATAAGTTCCCGGAGTAGATACGGTAATGGTTTGAGTAGTTGCTCCCGTATTCCATTCATAAGATTTAAATCCAGGCCCTGCATCAAGAATGACTGATTTTCCTTCACAGAAATCAAGTTGACCAGAAAGTTGAACAATGGGTTTAGGATTTAATATAAGATTCAGCCTAACTACTTTAAAACATCCGTCAGGAGTTGCCACTTTTACATGAATAATAGTTGTTCCTACATTTATAGCATAAGCTGAAGGATTGGAAATAGGATTTCCTGCAGTATCAGTATAGGTAAAAATATAACCGGCAGGGTTGTTAATGATCATCGATTCATAAGAATGAAGATTGACAATCATTGAGTTTGCCGTTGTCGTATTACATTGCACTTGTGTCACATCTTTAGCGGGAACATTATCTGTGGATAGTGTTACTGTTATTGATAGTTTTTCAGACTCACAATTGTTTAAGGTCTGAGTCACAAAATATATTTGCCCGTTCACAAGAAGTGTTGTCATTGGAAGCACATTTCCTGCTGCATCATAGTACTTAAGTGAAGTTCCTGTTGCTACAATCTTTTCCAGCGTAGGGTTCGCAGAAGCACAGAAATCCTGATTTGTGTTTGCTGTTGGTTTAGGAGTGGTATTTACCGTTACCTGAACAGTTGTCTTATTACTCTCACAGCCATTAATAGTCTGAGATGCATAATAGGTCTGTCCATTGATAAGAGCAGTTGTTGTGGGTAAAATACTTCCTGTTGCATCATACCATTTGATATTCTGACCTGTGATCTGAAGGTCGGAAACTTTTGGATTATTGGTTGCACAGAAAGTTTGCTGGGTGTTGGCAGCTACCGGAAGAGCAGGAGATGATACAATTACATTCTGATTCTGTGTGATCGTATTTCCGTTCCCGTCATTATAAGTCCAATGGATGGTATATGTCCCAGGGATTGTATAAGATAAAGGATCTGTTGTTGTTGCAGTAATTATTCCTGCACAGTTATCTGTAGCTGTAGGAATTGTTGCAATTGTTGTATGGCAGTCTCCGGTAATATCTGCTAGAGCAGCAATATTCGGAACCGGGGCAATAGTATCACCCACAACCACGTTTACTGTAAAAGTACCATCGCAAGCTCCAGATCCTGAAATCTGACATGTATAGGTGCCCGCATGAGCAGTTGTTGCATTAGGAATAGTTGGGTTTTGTTGATTAGAGGTGAAGCCATTAGGTCCGGTCCAGCTGTATGTAGTTCCTCCGGTTGCATTCAATTGAAGAGTACCATTAGGACATACAGGAGAATTAGAAGTGACAACGGCAGATGAAGTACAGTCTTGAAACTTAGCGATGAAAATGTCGTTTCCACCTCCCGGAGATTGCTGAAATGTTCCTGGGGTAGCGATGCCGGATGTATTTCCACCTGACATTCCTGTAAGATAAATGGCACCATCATTATCTTTTGTAACTTCGCCTTGCTGTGTAGCACCGTTTCCTGTATAATAAGTACCCCATTCTTTTACATCATTTTGATTGTATTTAATTAAAAATGTAGAATTATACATTGCAGGCATACCCATATATGCTCCGGGAGTTGATATGTCAGGTTGCCCACTTGAATGTAGTCCAGTAAAAAAAACGTTTCCGGAAGTGTCGGGATATGCTAATAATTGGAAAGAGCCTGTAAAATTGAAATAATTTTTTGTAATAGCGTTAGTGGTTAAGTTCACCCTCCATATTCCGGGCTCTCCCGTGGGAAATGCAGGAGTAGAAAACCTCCCCGGAAGAATTAAAGTATTATTTACAATTCTTGCTTTCCATATTTGCTCTGAGCCTGCGTTTCCATAATAGCTTGATCTGAGAATGCTATTTCCTGTTTTTGAGACTTTGAGATATATTCCGTCTGATTCACCTCCTTTTAAAGGCTGAAAAGCATTAACCATAGGAATAGTTGAAGATTGGGTTGCTCCAATTATTTCAAGATTATCGTTCGAGGATAGAATTTGAAAAATAGAAGTAGAGCCATCGTTTCGCCCAAAATATGTTGCCCAGTCAACATTACCAGTTGTTGAATTTAAAGATGCTAAAATACCATCCGTATACCCAATAGGTGTAGACTTTGTAGGCTGCATTGCATTAACGGTAGGAAAATCAGAGCTAAAAGAATCGCCACCAATATATATATGATTTTGATTGTAAGAAACAGTATAAAGCTTATTTTGTCTGCTTGAAACAAATTCTTTTTGAAAAATGAAACTCCCGTTATTATTAAATTTTACTAAAACGATGTTTTCATTGTATGGCCCTCTTTGAACTGTTCCACCAGCATAAATATTAAAGCTCTCATCAAAATCGACATCAGCAAATACATCAGTCATTCCAAAACCATAATAAGTTCCCCAAAGTTTCTGTCCATTTTTGGTAAGCTTCATCAGAAATGCATCAAGTGCGCCGGAAACATTTTGTTGATAAGTACCGGAAGTGGCAAAATTAGTTGTGCTGTTGGTTGTTCCATATAAATAGCCAGTGCTTTCGGAGTCTGTTTTGATTCTTCCATAATCATCTCCAAATCCCCCGGCGTAGCTTCCCCATATTCTTGTGGGTACAGGGTCTATTACAATCGTTTTATCAGAACTATTGAATGGAGCATTGAAGCCAAAAGTCTGATCACCAAGATCTTTAAAAGAAACATCAATATCAGTTTTTATATTGCCTGTAATCCAGCTGTTAGGAATGTTTTCATAAATTTCTCCAAAACGTACATTCATGGTTAACTTTCCGTCTTTAATCAAAGCAGGAGCGCCATTAAATTTCATTTTAATATCTGAAACTTTTCCTCCTGGATTAATAATAAAATTATATTCGATAGGTTTTAAAGTATCATCGGGCTTGAAAAAGACCAGATCTACATGAGGATATATATTTTTATATCGGATTTTCTGGTAACGATAAACATTCGTAATACCTTTTGGATTCTCAGGCAAGTTATAATAATTATCATAATCCGGCGATTTTCCTTCGGATGAGATTGTTGCCTTTTTGTTAGAGTTGATAAGCTCGATATCTACTCTGTGAATCAGTTTCTCATAAATATATTCGTTGATATTATACTGATTGGGGCTTGAAAGTGAATGTTCTGTCGTTTTTGAAAAATCAGGGTTTACTGTTTTCTTGGTTTCATAAATATCATAAGAAAAACCATTAGATTTCAGCTGCACATTCAGACCGTTTGAAAGAAAAAGATATTTTAAATCTTTATTTTCTTTTCCGTCCTGATCTATAATCTGGCCTTTGTTTTCATAAAAATAATAGGAATTGGCATCAGAATTTTTTTTCTGTGAAAATAAAAGAGCTATACTCAAAATTGAGAACAGCGAAAGAATTTTCTTCATCAGTTATTAATTTTTGCGGCAAAGATATAAAAATAGCCTTCTCATTAAATAATAACTAATCACAAACTTAAGCTTAAAAACATGATGGATGTCATGACAATTCTGTTTAATTTTTTTGTTTAACAATTTTGTCAAAAATAAATTTTAGTATAAATTTGCACAAATTTGTTTAACAAAAATGTCAAATCAAGCAAAAAAAGACCAAACACAGGAATTGATCAAGGAGACAGCGAAGAATTTGTTCTTTGTGAAAGGAAAATTTGATGCTACTACGCAGGAGATTGCAGATGAAGCCGGAGTGAACAGAACCCTTATTAATTACTATTTCCGTTCAAGAGATAAGCTTATCCAGATCATCTTTGATGAAGCGCAAAGAGTAGAACAGGAGAAATCGAAGATCATTCAGAATTCTGATCTCCCTTTTAAAGAAAAGATCAGCAAATTCATAGAAAGCAGTCTTTCTACCAGTCTTCAGTATCCGTATCTGGAAACGTATATCGTATCACAGATCAATAAAGGGACCTGCCATCAGAGAGAAATTGAAGAAGATATCCTGAACGATATGTACAAGGATATTGAAAAAGAAATGGAATTGGGAAATATAGAAAAAATGGCACCCGTTCAGTTTATTCTGAATATGGTTGCATTATTGGTGTTCCCAAGTGCTATACGACCATTATTTATGGAAAATCTTTTAATTAATGATGAAGAATATGATAAGATTATTTCTGAACGAAAAGAGATTATTATCAATATGTTGTTCAAAAACTAAAAAAAACTAAAGTATTTCTTACAATGATTCGTCATTTAGAAATAAATAATGACTGAAAATTAAATAAAAAATAAACGAAGTATAAAATTATGAATAGAAAACGTATAACTGCTACAAAGCTAAAAATTGGGATAGCTTCAGCATTTATGATTTTCGGCTCTACATTGATGTCTGCCCAGCAGCAGGTTTCCCTGCAGGAAGCAATAAAACAGGCACTTCAAAATAAGGCAGAAGCTAAAAAAGCTGCTTTACAGATCAAAAAAGCCGAATATAAGATTGATGAAGCCAGAGCCGGTGCCCTTCCGCAGATCACTGCTACAGCCGGACTTACATATAATCCAATTATTCAGGAATCTTTACTGGAATTTGGAGGAGAGAAAATCAGAGCTCAGTTTGGGCAGCCTTGGGGTTCAACAGCTTCTGTACAACTTCAGCAGGCAATTTTTGATCAAAGAGTATTCACAGGACTTAAAGCTGCAAAATCAACAAGAGAGTTTTATGTACTGAATGCTGAGTTAACCAATGAACAGATCATTGAAAATGTAGCAACAGCTTATTATCAGGTGTTCGTACAGGAGGAAAATCTTAAAACGGTTACTGCCAGCTATGCCAACACTGAAAAAGTAAGAAATGTTATTAAAAGTTTGGTTGATAACGGTTTGGCAAAATCAATCGATTTAGACAGAACCAATGTTCAGCTTACCAATATTGGTTCCAATAAGCAGACTTTAATCAACTCTGTTGAACTTTCAAAAAATGCTCTTAAATTTTATATGGGAGTTCCTATCTCAACAGATATTGAACTTGAAGAAAAAGCGATTGAACCAAAGCCGGAGCTGATTGCAAGCAGCGTAAATCTTAATAATCGTACAGAAATTAAAGTTTTAAATAAAAACAGAGAACTTTTGGTTTTCAATAAAAAAGCCACCGAAGCTTATCTTTATCCATCGGTAAATCTTACGGCAAACTACGGATGGGGAGCCAACGGAGCAAAATTCCCGTTGACAAATGGTCTTAGTAACGGCGTTCTTTGGAGTGATTATTCAGCAATTGGTCTGAATGTAAATATTCCTATTTTCACAGGAGGTGCTACAAAAGCGAAGATCAATCAGGCCGAAATTGATATTCAGGATATCGATCAGGATATTCAGAAGACGCAGTTGAGCTTAGATCTTGATTATAAAAATGCAGTCACCAATATGGAAAATGCATTGATCAATATCGAAAGTATGAAAGATAATGTTGGATTGGCAGAAAGAGTACAGAAAAATACCCAGTCTAACTATCAGTATGGATTAGCAACACTTACAGAAGTACTGGATTCTGAAAATGCTTTAACACAGGCAAAACAGAATTATTCTAATGCATTGCTGGATTATAAACAGGCAGAGATCAAGCTGATAAAAGCTAAGGGTGAACTAAACACACTACAAAACTTATAATAAACTAAAATGAAAAAAACTTTAATATATATCATCGTAGCAGCTGTACTGGTAGGTTTAGCCGCATATAAGATTGCTGGTAACAAAGAAAAGCAGACGCAGGAAGTAAAAGAAGTTGCCAAACAGGTAGATAAAATCAATGTAAATATTGTAACGGTTACAAGAGAAAATATTGATACTGATTACTCCGCCAATGGAACTTTCATTCCTAAACAGGAAATGAACCAGTCTTCTGAAATCTCAGGACGTATCGTAAACGTTTTGGTAAAAGAAGGTTCAAGAGTAGGTGCAGGTCAGGTTTTAGCAACAATTAAAAGAGATGCTATTGAAGTAGATGTAACCCAGGCACAGAATAATCTTCAGAATGCCATTATGGATAACCAACGCTATGAAAACGCATACAAAACAGGTGGAGTTACAAAGCAGCAGCTTGATAACTCAAGATTGCAACTGAAAAATATGCAGGTAGCGGTGAAAGCACAAAGCGTAAAAGTAAATGATACAAGCATCCGTGCGGGAATCAGCGGTACCATCAACAAAAAAATGGTTGAGCCCGGAACTGTAGTTTCTCCAGGAACATCAATGTTTGAAATCGTTAATATCAACAGCCTGAAACTTTCTGTTTTAGTAGATGAAAGCCAGATCGGAAAAATCCAGTTAGGTCAGGAAGTTCCGATTAAAGTAAACGTTTTACCGGAAGACTCTTTCGTAGGTAGAATTACTTTCATTGCTCCTAAAAGTGATGCTTCTTTGAATTTCCCTGTAGAAATAGAAGTTCAGAACAGAGGAAACCTGAAAGCAGGTATGTATGCAACAGCTAAATTCAGTACAAACAATGGGGCAGAAACTCAGAATATGCTTACAGTTCCTGCAGAAGCATTTGTAAATGGAGTAAGCTCAGGACAGTTATTCGTTGTTCAGAATGGCGTTGCTAAATTGATTAAAGTAACCATCGGAAAAGTGTACGGAGATAAAGTTCAGGTTTTAAGTGGATTGAATGGAGGAGAGCAGGTAGTAACCAGCGGACAGATCAACCTGGATAATGGATCTAAAGTGAATATTATAAAGTAGCAGACCCATGAAGTTAGCAGAAATATCCATTAAAAGACCCTCGCTGGTAATTGTATTATTTACAATTCTGACGTTGGGGGGTATCCTGAGTTACACGCTCATGGGATACGAATTGATTCCGAAGTTTGAAACCAACATGGTAACCATTTCTACGGTGTATCCGGGAGCTTCCCCAGCAGAGGTGGAAACATCCGTGACCCGAAAGATTGAAGATGCCGTAGGTTCCCTGGAGAATGTAAAAAAAGTAGAATCTTCTTCATATGAGAGCCTGTCCGTAATCATGGTTCAGCTGAACGATGGGGCAGATGTAGACTATGCTTTGAATGACGCCCAAAGAAAAGTAAATGCAATCCTTGCAGACCTTCCGGATGATGTGAAAGCTCCCTCTCTGAACAAGTTCTCTTTAGATGATCTACCGATTATCACGATGAGTATTTCATCTGATAAACTAAACAGTAAGGATCTTTATGACTTATTAGATAAAAAGATTGAACCTATTTTCTCCCGTGTAAACGGTGTAGCTCAGGTAGACCTTGTGGGTGGACAGGAGAGAGAAATTCAGGTGAATCTTGATGAGAAAAAATTGCAGGGATACGGACTTTCAATTGGAGACGTACAACAGGCAATCCTTTCATCAAACCTTGATTTCCCTACAGGAAGTTTGAAAACGAGAACTACAAAATCTACGATCAGACTTTCAGGAAAATATAAATCTACCGAGGAAATGAACAACCTTGTAGTTTCCAATAAAAATGGAGCTCAGGTACGTTTATCTGATATTGCAACTGTTTTTGACTCTCAGAAAGATGTAGAAAAGGTAGCGAGATTCAATCAGTTTCCGACCATTTTGATGCAGGTTAAAAAACAATCTGATGCGAATGCGGTATCCGTATCGGAAAGTGTTCAGAAAACAATTAAAACAGTAGAAGAGGCGTATAAAGTTCAGGGAGTAAAAGTAAAAATCGTAAACGATACTACAGAATTTACCCTTGAATCAGCAAACCACGTTATTTTCGACTTATTCTTAGCGATTATCCTCGTGGCAATTGTGATGTTATTATTCCTTCACAGTATCAGAAACGCCTTTATCGTAATGGTTTCTATCCCGGCTTCATTGGTGGCAGCGTTCATCGGAATGAACCTGATGGGATATACTTTGAACCTAATGAGTTTACTGGGACTATCCCTTGTGGTAGGGATCCTGGTGGATGATGCGATTGTTGTACTTGAAAACATTTACCGTCACATGGAGATGGGTAAAAGTAAGATCAGAGCGGCGTATGACGGAGCTTCAGAGATCGGATTTACCGTTGCTGCGATTACATTGGTAATTGTAGTGGTATTCTTACCGATTGCGATGAGTTCAGGTCTTGTAGCGAATATCCTTGCTCAGTTCTGCGTCACGGTAGTTATTGCCACCTTGTTATCATTGTTAGCTTCATTTACCATTATTCCTTGGTTATCATCAAGATTCGGTAAACTGGAACATTTAACAGGTAAAAACTGGTTTGAGAAATTCATTCTTTGGTTTGAAGGATTAATTGACAAGTTTACACACTGGATCACTGATATCCTTGAATGGTGTCTGAAAACGACATTGAGAAGAATTTCAACAGTAGTGATTACATTTATTGTCCTAATCAGTTCATTCATGCTGGTAGCATTCGGATTCATTGGAGGTGAATTCTTCCCGCCAATTGACCGTGGTCAGTTCTTAGTACAAATGGAATTGTCAAAAGATGCAACCGTTGAAAAAACTAACCAATTAACGCTGGACGTTGAGAAGTTTTTAAGAAACGATAAAGATGTTGTAGACCTTATTACAACAGTTGGACAGCAGTCTACAGGTTTTGGTGGAGCTCAGGCAACTACTTACCAGTCTGAAGTTCAGGTAAACTTAACGGATAAATCTGAACGTGCTGAAAGTACCAATATTAAAGCTGCAAAAATAAAAAGACAGCTGGAAGAGAAATTCACAGGTGTTGAATTTAAAACGGCTCCAATCGGTATCATGGGTGCTGAAAATGCTCCAATTGAAATGGTAGTAACAGGACCTGATAACGAAACAGCAGTAAAAGAAGCAACCAGAATCTTAGAGCTATTGAAAAAAGTTCCTGGAGCGGTAGATGCTGAATTATCAACAGATACAGGTAGCCCGGAAGTTCAGGTAAGTATAGACAGAGATAAAATGTCTTCTTTAGGCTTAAATCTTTCAAGTGTAGGACAGACGATGCAGACTGCATTCAACGGAAACACAGACGGAAAATTCAGAGCCGGAGAATATGAATATGACATCAATATCCGTTTCGGAGATGTGAACAGACAATCTATTGATGATGTGAAAAACCTTATGTTTACAAACCCTCAGGGGCAGCAGGTTCGTCTGAGCCAGTTTGCTGATGTAAAAATGGGTTCAGGACCAAGCTTACTTGAACGTAGAGATAAATCTCCTTCGGTAAAAGTAAGAGCTAAAGCAGTAGGTAGACCAGTAGGGGACGTTGCTAATGAGTGGGCAGATCAATTCATGAAGAGCACTAAAAAACCTATAGGAGTAGAGTATATCTGGAGTGGAGATATGGAGAACCAGCAGGAAGGTTTCGGTACGTTAGGAATTGCATTATTGGCGGCTATCGTATTGGTATACCTGGTAATGGTTTCCCTATATGACAGTTTTGTATATCCGTTTGTGGTATTGTTCTCAATTCCATTGGCGATGATCGGGGTAATGGTAATTCTTGCCTTAACTGCTAACTCACTGAACATCTTCACCATGTTAGGGATGATCATGTTGATTGGTCTTGTAGCGAAGAATGCGATCCTTATCGTTGACTTTACGAATGCGAGAAAAGCAGCAGGAGCTAATACTCATGATGCCTTGGTACAGGCTAATCACGCACGTCTTCGTCCGATCCTGATGACAACCATTGCGATGATCTTCGGTATGTTACCGATCGCATTGGCAACAGGTGCCGGAGCTGAGATGAACAAAGGTCTTGCATGGGTAGTAATCGGTGGTTTGACATCATCACTATTCCTTACATTGATTATTGTACCGGTAGTATACTCTCTATTTGACTCTGTTCTACGCAGAATGGGTAAAGATACTAAAGTAGACTACGAAGCTGAAATGAAAGCAGATTACGTACACAGAGAGCTAAATGAGGACGGATTTACGCCTAAACATTTAGATAAATAAATTAAACCTTTAATTAACCGAAAGCGCCTCAGATTTTCTGAGGCGCTTTTTGTTGGTAAATAATATTCAAGATCTGGGTTATATAGGTTTTGGCTAAAGCCGTTGGATTATTTTTTGTTATTGTAAATGGGCTAAAGCCTATTTCTATGGATGATATTTGTTAAGAGAAAATAAGTTGTTTTTAAGTTGAAGTATTGCTTGTGTCATTCTGAACACAGACTGAAAGCCTGCGAACGTAGTTCATAAATGTAGTGAAGAATCTCATGGGTTTGATTACAACAGAGATTCTTCCTTCGTCAGAATGACAAACGTAAACGGTTAACTTTTGACTCATTCAATAGGAGCGGGCTTTAGCCCGCTAATCTATAACGTTCATTATCGGCTTTAGCCAAAACATACTATTCAGTTTTTGGTAACAAAAAAAGCTTCCAGTAAAACTGAAAGCTCTTCTATATTGTAATGGAAAAATTAATCTGCCATAGCCTCCCCAGACTTTCTGTAGATAAAGTTTCCATAAATGTGTCTTCTTGCAAAACGGCTTGGTGAATCAGCATTGATCATTTTGATATAAGTGTTTTTCGGAACTCCCATATACTCATACATATTTCCATTAAGGTGCTGAACCGTTAAAATTGATTTTTCAAGATAAAAATCCTGGATGTTAGATTGTGTAATGGTTTCAGTATATTCTTCTTTGTATTTTTCCTGTGTTTCAGGATTAATACTTACCAAAAAGTGGTATGCCTCAATCACAGACTTACTTTTTTCTTCAGCTTCCTGCTTTCCTGCTTCATCATTAATGAATTTGTCAGGATGGGTATCTTTCATCACATTTCTGTAAATGGTCTTTAATTCTTTTAAAGTAACATTTTTATCTACTCCAAGAAGTGTTCTGTGCTCACCAATTTTTTCATATCTCTAATCCTTATTTTCGGGGTGCAAAATTAAGAAATTAAATCCATAAAATCATAACTTATTCATTATTAATTTATTTGACATATTCGGAGGCGAAATAAAGTGAGTAAAATTAACTCTTACAGCTTGTTAAACTCCGAATACACATTTTTGGAAAAGCAATCAACAAAAAACAGTACCCAATCTGAGTACTGTCATTATATTTTTTAAATAATTGAATTTTTCAATCTTTTAATCAGCCTACGGCTCATCACAAGTTCTTTTCAGCTTAGTAAAAATCTTATCGAAGTCCTTATAAGACGTTCCTTCGTCATCACGTTTCTGCCTGAAGCTGCTGTTGGCACAGTTGTGAAAACCAAGACCAATCAAGTCTATCAGAGCATAGTCTTCTTTCTGCGGATCATTCATTTTAGCATCAAATCTTGCCATTACCCCTTTCGGATCAGCATTGTTTTTGCTTTTAAGCTCTGTATAATTTTTCCATGCAGCAAACATCTTTTCTCTGTCCGGAGACGATACTGCATCAATCTGTTCTCTGCAGGTATTGTAATATTTACTGTTTTTAAGCGTTGTAGGGTCAGAATAAGCGAGAATTTCTTCTTTATTCAGCTGGTATTCATTTTCAAAAGAATCTATTGTTTCTTCCTGGAGTTTTTTCCATCTTGGAAGATCAATTATTTTAAGGCTGTACAATTCCTTTTTCTTTTCTTCATACTGCTTTTCAAGCTCCTGTAAATAAGTTTCTCTGTTTTGACGGATTTCTTCAAGCTGGGAAAGTTTAAAAACAGGTCGGGTATCAAATACAACCCCATTGAACTGATACAAAAGTTTGTTTACCCCGTCTATTTCTTCTTTTTTATATTTGGCCGGGTCAAAATACCCTTATTGTCACAATTAAAAGTCTGATAGCTGTAAGGAGTCAGATTGTTTGCTTTTGCAGGAGTTTTTTGCCCCCAAATAGTAATGGATAAGGCCAAAGCAAGCCCGATCATCATTTTTTCATGTACATAACCTCTTGAAAGAATCCGAATTTTCTGAATTTCAGTGCAAAATTAAGGCTTTAAATTCGAAATGTAAAGAATTAAATAGATTTTCTCAATGGTTTTTGCAAATTTTATAAGGATTTTGTACTGTTGATTTTTAAATTCTGGAAATTCTGTGAAATTAAATCCAAGAAAACAGATGTAAAAAAGTTGATATAGAGTAACTTTTTGACTTAATAATAGTTGCTTACTTCAATAAGATTCTGATCCGGATCACGGAAATAAACCGATTTGATTTTTCCTACCGCTCCGGTTCTGTCTACAATCCCTTCAATAATTTCTATATTTTTCTGTTTTAGCTCTTCCATTACTTCATAAATATCTGTTTGTGCGATAAAACAAAGATCAGCAGAACCACAGGTGGGAGTCTCGGCCTTAGGCTCAAATTCATGGCCTTTCTGATGCAGATTGATCTTTTGATTTCCAAAAATCAGGGCTTTTCTGTTTTCCCCGAAAACGACCATTTCAAATCCCATGATATGGGTGTAGAATTCAATTGTTTTATCAATGTCTGCCACTGTTAATACAAGATGATCCAGATTTTTTATTTGCATAATTTACTTTTAATTTTAACCAAAATTAAGGTTATTGATAAGCTTTTATTACTATTGTTGATTGTTTTTTTAGATTTAAAATAATAGATTTACCAAATTAACACGAAACCATGATCTATTATTTTTTTCTTCTTTTCATTATCGCTCTTTTTGGAGGAGTTGCTTATCTGATAATGCGTTTTTTTGGTAAATGGACCCGAAATAATAAATACGAAGTGCTTTTTAACACCTTAATATTTATCGCATCATTTTTTCTGGTCTCATTTCTCAGTCTCTATATTTTCTTTTCTACCGTTGATTTTTCCCGTTAACAAAGAATCTTTTTTGAGGGTTAAATAGGCAATAAAAAGGTTGATCAAGAGGGCAGCCCAGACATTCAATCCATAAAAAAGCTGGTAATCATACTTCGCTTCATTGTAAAACAGATGCTTAACAATTCTGAAAGTAATGGCTGTATTCGTCACCGAATAGCTTAGAATCATATACATCCTATGCCTATTGATATTTCCTTTTTTGATAGAAAGCACAGCAGTAACAGTAAAATAAGCCCAGAGGAAATCCTGTATCAGAAATCCTGCAATTCCGATAAGCCCTCCATTGGAAAAGAGTCCCAGTACAAAACATGCCGGAACATTGATGAATAAAATATTATAAACATATATTTTCCCAATAATCTGATGAAGGTTTCTGTTTTCTGCCAAAAAACCACTTGAAAACTGAGTCAGACCAGCCAGAAGGCAAAGCGTTATGGAAAAGATGTGAATGTAGAAAAAAGCCATCCAATACGGATTATCTACAACCTGTTGTTTAAAGGTCAGAAATCTAATATTTTTTTCAAGAGAAGTATATTGGGAAATGGTTTTCAGCATTAGGATACTGAAAAGAAGAACTAAAAATAAAGCGGTGGCTTTAATGATCTTTATTCCCAAATACTTCATGAATTATTGCAAGTCTTATCAAGCTTCGCTGCTGTTGATATGAATAATTTCGGGATTCTGACCATCAGAATCTCTTTTAGACCTCCCATAAAGTCCTATTTCAAGATCATTTGGGGACTCATTGTCCAATTCCGAAGGATGTACATACGTATACATACCATATCCATGTCCGGAAACCAGCCATCCTTCAGTAAAGTTTAAATGAATTACACTGAAATCGCCGGCAGGACCTCCGGCAGAAACCGGCCCGAATTCTTTCATTAACTGTATTGCTTCCTCTTTTACATCTTTGATAGTACTGATGTCGTCAAAAATAATATAAGTACCGTTTTCAAAAAGAACCCAATCCTGAAATTTAGGATTAATGGCAAGCTTCACATGTTCAATCATCTTTTAATGGTTTAAAATAAGCGCCATAAGTTAATAGTTTTATTTAAATATGCAGTTTCAAAGTATCATTTATCAATGATAAACTGTTACATAATTCCTTTAATCCTCAGGTGTTGCAGCAGCATCATTGTTTTTGCGTCTTTGATTTCCCCTGTATCAATCATTTTCAGACTTTCTTCAAAAGTGAGTTCCAGAACTTCAATATTTTCTCCTTCTTCTTCCAATCCGCCGCCATCATTAATTTTCATCTCACTGGAATATTCTGCAATGAAGAAATAAAGAATTTCTGTTACAGATCCGGGCGACATATAGGCTTCAAATACCTTTTGAACACTCGAAATTTTATATCCTGTTTCCTCTTCTGTTTCCCTTTTTATGCAGTCTTCCGGATTGTCATTATCCAAAAGTCCGGCACAGGCTTCAATAAGCATACCTGTAGGGTTTCCGTTGATATAAGTCGGTAACCGGAATTGTCTGGTAAGAATAACGGTATTAGACGCTTTATTGTAAAGAAGAATAACAGCTCCGTTCCCACGGTCGTAGGCTTCTCTGCTTTGAGTTTCTGTAGTTCCGTTCTTTTTTAAAACAGAATAAGTGACTTTGTTTAAAGTATACCAGTTATCTGAAAGTATTTCTGTGTTTAATAAGGTTATGTCTGGGTTCTTCATTAGAATATTTTCTGTGTTATTATATGTGTATATTGATAATATTTTGAATTTAATGCTTTAATAGATCATTTAAAGCTTTTCCAGATCCGGAAATTTAAAATGGAAACCTGCATCCTGAAGTTTTTTTGATGAAGCTCTGGATCCTTCCAGAATAGCGGTTGCCAGTTCTCCGAATAAAAGTTTCAGGACAAATGCGGGAATATTAGGCATGAATAATGGTTTTTGAAGTACCTGAGCTATTTTTTTCGTTAGTTCTTTATTGGTGGCGTGTTGTGGAGATACAGCATTATAAGCTCCGTTTATTGCTGGGTTTTTTAAAGCAAATTCATAAATAGAGCAGATATCCTCAATATGAACCCACGGCATATATTGTTGGCCGCTTCCCAACGGAGAACCAATATAATATTGAATAGGAGGAATCATTTTCTTTAAAGCACCGTCTTTTTCAGAAAGAACAACGGCCGTCCGTATTTTGACAACCCTTTCTGCCAGATCCTGTTCCTTAAAATCATCAGCAGCTCTCTCCCATAAAACCACTACTTCACTTAGAAAATCATTACCTGGTGGATCATTTTCTGTATAAATCTTTTCTGAGGTTTCCGTGCCGTAGAAATTAATTCCTGAAGCTGAAATAAAAGACTTCAGCTTTATCTTGTTTTTTCTTAAAGTTGTTCGTAACAGCTCAGCGGAATCTACACGACTGGAGATCAGTTCTCTTTTTCTTTCGGGAGTCCAGCGTTTTTCTGAAATGTTTGCACCTGCAAGATGAATGATGTGGGAAATATTGTCAAAGGCGGTTTCATCGATAGTTCCTTTTTTAATATCCCATTCATACTCATGATTATGTACTTTTTTTCGGGTCAAAAACCTGATTTCATATTCAGTACCTATCTTTTTTGCCAGCTCTTTGGCAATCATACCGCTGGCACCGGTAATCAGAACAACTTCTTTCATAATAATAGATTTGTGGGGTGTGGGGTTATGCCTGATTTTTTACAATCAGTACAAAATCATCTTCCAGAAGTTTATAGCCATAATCATAAATAAATTTGTATTCAGAACCATTTTTATAAACTTTCAGATTGGTAAAATAATCGAAATCAAAACCTAAGCCATCCAGTTTGGATCTTGGAACTTTTGTTTTACCATCAGTATTAATTTCCATTAAGATGCGATAGTTTTTACGGAGTTTGTTGTTTACATTCCGCATCAGATTGTTTGAATCCTTATTCTGCTTATTGTTATAGGCGTTCCGGCAGGCATCGTTGCAGAATTTTTTATCTGTCCTTCCGATGATTTTTTCGCCACATTCCAGGCAATTCATGATTTTTATTTTAAGTGATGAGTGTGTCTTTTTTTCAACAGTTTTTTAAACATGCTGTGAGTAGGGTAGCTTCTGTTGGGAGTAATATTATTAAAGAATAGTGCCACAATCAGAAGAATAATGCACCCTGAAAGAACAGGGGAGAGAACGTACCAATAGCCCAATTCCGGAATTTTTCCTGTTGAGCTTACTGCAATCAGAGCTGTTGCTCCACCTGGCGGATGTAAGGTTTTTGTATACTGCATCAGTACAATGGAAAAGGCTACAGCCAAAGGAGCCGAAAGCCAGATAATATCCGGAATAAACTGATAAACAGTAACTCCAACTAATGCCGACAGAACATGTCCGCCGATAAGATTTCTGGGTTGTGCCAGTGGACTCTGGATTGCTCCATAAATAAGAACACTTGATGCCCCAAAAGAACCAATCAGGAAAATGTTTTCAGTTTCTGTCAGGGAATGAGATTGGATAAATGCAATGATCCCGATTCCAAAAAAGGCTCCCAAAAATGACCAGAAATGCTCCTTGTAATCAACAAGTGTTTCTTTATAAATTACATATTTTGAAACCCTGAATGTTCTTTTGATTGTCTTCTTCATTTACTCTTCTTTATTTTTTATAATTTGAATTAATTGGTCTATAAATGCACGGGTATACGTTCCGTTTTCATCATAATCCGGATCTAAAATAGTAATCTCTATTCCAAAACACAATGGATTTTCGAATAAAGGTTTCAGCATTTCCCTGAGATCATCATAATCAATTCCGTCTTCCATTCTGCTGTCTACGGCAGGCATAATCTCATCTTTCAGAATATCTACATCCAAATGAATGAAAAAACCATCCAAACGTTTATCATTAACCATTTTCATAAAGTCTTCAGCTGTTTTTCTGAAACCATTTTCTCTGAGGCGGTAAAGGTCAAAATAATGAATATAGGAATTGATAATTTGATCAACATATTCTTCGTCATCTGTTTCCGCATTTCCACAGCAGAATACATTTTCTTCAGATATATAAGGTCTTAACCCATGAATGTTAGTTAATTTTTCGTGTCCGGTTCCGGTAATGATGGCGAGATCTATTCCTGCTGCACCACCGGTTTCAGAAAGTTCTGGAGAAATAAAATCTGTATGACCATCCAGATAAAAAAGTCCAAAATTTCCCAGCTTTTTCAGAGCAATTGCATTTCCTATGAGAATGCTGCAATCACCTCCAAGAATAATATTGAATGTATCCTTTTCATAATTGTGAAGGATATAGTCAGCCTGTTTTTTAGCGTATTCAATAATCTTTTCTGCATTTCTGACGTTTGATTCCCTGTCAAAATCCATAGAATATGTTGGAGCGTCCAGTCTGAAAACGTTTTTAGGATGAATTCTACTATGAAAATCAAATTTTCTGAGCCAATCCGGAAGTTTTCGAACTCCGGGCTCTGTCTCATGTACTTTCTTTGTAAGCCCCAAATTGAGAGGAAACTCAAAAATATTGATATTCCTTTTCATAGATGAATTTTCACAAAGATACAGAATTATCCGTTTGCAAATGGATAGTGCTAAGTCTTGTAATCATTATATTTTGCTTTTTATTGTAATATTTATTTTAAAATGGTTATTGTTTGCTAACTATTTTGGAATATACTTCATTTGTAGTATTTTGTTTTATAATATGATATGTATATTACGAATAAAATGTGTTTTTATTTCACATAATTGTATTTTTGTATAAATTTGATAGTGTTATTTTCGGTTATTATTAAACATCAATCAAAAACTATTACTATGGAAAAACAAACCGTGAAACCGGAATTTACTTTCAAAATGTTTGAAGTATTAAGCCGGATGTGGCTTGTAGGCTGTGTAAAAACTGCTGCGGAACTTAATATTGCAGATCAGCTGGTATATGGGCCAAAAACAATTTCAGCATTGGCGGCAGAGACGCACTCTAACGAAAAAGAGCTATACAGAATAATGAGAGCTCTGAGTAGTGAAGGTATTTTTGAAGAACTGGAGAATAGAACATTTGCTTTGAATGATTTTGGAGCTGCCTTACAAACCAGTGTCCCCGGAACCGTAAAAGATTTCGTCATAGCCAATGTTGGAGAGCATTTTCCTAGTTTTGCAGATCTTATTTATTCTGTCCAGAAAGGCAAAGTTCCATTTGACCATGTGCATGGGATGAATCTCTGGGAATATTATAAGAAACATCCGGAACTAGGAGCGAACTTTGGACGGGGAATGACGGGATTGTCCGGAATGTCTTTACAAGGAATTGCTGCAAACTATGATTTTGCACCCTATAAAACCATAATAGACGTAGGCGGAGGTAATGGTGCTATGATGTACACCATGCTGAATTCATCCCCTGAAAGCTCAGGGATTATTTTTGATGAAGCCCATGTTACTGAAAAAACACTTCAGCTTATTCCGGAAAATTTAAAAGACCGCTGTACTGTTGCCACGGGAAGTTTCTTTGAGAAAGTACCCGAAGGAGCAGATCTCTATACCATGAAATGGATCATTCATGATTGGAATGATGATGAATGTGTACAGATCCTAAAAGTATGCCGTGATGCAATGCCCAAAGGAGCAAAACTCCTCATTATAGATTCCATAATTCCTGATGACAGCAGAAACAAGCCTCATATTTCCAAACTTTTCGATATTGCAATGATGGCCTGTATTACAGGAAAGGAAAGAACATTAAATGAATTTAAAGATCTTTTGGATAGAGCAGGACTGCAATTTAACAGAGTTGTTCAGATCGGGACAGAGGTTCAAAGTATTGTAGAATGTGTAAAAATATAAATTCCAATTTTAAGTTACATGATTAAGTGAAAGGTATTCAATAATATTCTTGAGAACCTTTTTTATTGCCTATATCCCAAAAAAGCGCTCCATTACGGAACGCTTTTATATTTTATAGTATCATACTGAGCGGAGCCGAAGCATCTCAGTTTATTTTTTCAATCTGTTGATTTCTTCTTTCAGCAAACCAATATATTCCTGCATTGTCTTAATGATTTCTATGCTTAATTCATTGTTGATATATCCCATGTTGTTGGAAGAGAAACCACTGTTACCAACGTTCGCTCCAGGGCTGTCATTAAAAACAGGGTTTTCAATAATAATTGTAGCTTCCTCTTCTTCATAAATTTCCTCTACAGGAACGTCTAAAAAAATTGCAAGCTTTTGCCATTCTGCCTGTGTTATAGATACGCCGCCACTTTCTTTTCTGCTATAATTAGAGACGTCAGTGGGGATCACTTCAGCCATTTGCTGCTGAGTGAATCCTTTCATCTTTCTTACTGTACGTAGTTTTTCTTTTTGCATATCTGACATTTTTACAAATTTGCAAAAAAAAAATTAAATTAAATAGAAAAAAATCCCCCTATAATGGATGTATTTTTCAATGTTTTTTAATAGTGAAAAATATTTTGATATTATATTTTTCTTTGTTGATTTTTTTAATCTTAAGATGAGAATTATCTGCTTTTAATTCTTATATAAATTATTTCTTGTTGTATTCTCATTATTTCATTATCCGACAACAAACGATTACAAACGATTTTAAATAGTTTATAACCGACTATGATTGGGTAACATGACAACCTTTGCAACAGAGATTTGAGAAAAACAGTGAACGTCTCTTATCTGAATTATTAATCTTTAAAATCTAAAAGTTATGTCACTAAGAAACAAAGTAACATTAATTGGTTACACAGGTAAAGAAGTTGAAATGGTAAATTTCGATAATGGAAATGTAAAAGCAAGTGTATCTCTGGCTACAAGCGATCATTATACGAACGCCAAAGGAGAAAAAGTAGAAGAAACGCAATGGCACAATCTTATTGCATTCGGGAAAACAGCCGAAATTTTTGAAAAGTATGTTCCGAAAGGAAAAGAAATCGCCATAGAAGGTAAGCTGACCTACAGATCATATGATGATAAAGATGGGGTAAAGCGGTACATCACGGAAATTCGTGTAGATGAGATCCTGTTATTGGGAGGAAAATAATGGTAAAAACACAAATGATGAGAGTAAAAATTTTTAAAATCAGATTACCTGAAGAATTTCTTTACAAAGACCAGAAAATGCTGGATGATTTTCTGGAAATCAATGAGATTCTGAAAGTAGAAACAGCTTTTGTAAGTGATGAACGGTATTGGTCTGTAATACTGTATTTTGAAGACTTAAAACTGACAAAAAATACAGTAAAAGAACCAAAAGCAGCTAAATATTCAGCAGAAAACGATTTTTTGAACGCAGATGAAGAAAAAATTCTGAATGTACTAAAGCTCTGGAGATCAGAAAAAGCCAGAGAAAATAATCTTCCTACTTATTTCATCGCAAGTAACAAAGAATTGATGTCTGTAGCCAAATACAAACCTGCTAAAAAAGAAGAATTGCTCGAGATTAAAGGATTCGGAAAGCATAAAATTGAAAATTATGGTGAGGAGATCCTTGAGATCCTTGAAAGTATCTGATTTTTGGAATAATTGATAATTCAACAGCAAAGCTGAAGAAACAATCTTCTTCAGCTTTTTTATACTATGTAAAATTCCTTTCAATTCCGTACTTTTGTACTTATCAAAATGACATACAACAAATGAAGCCAAGTTTAGCAAAAGGGACGAGAGATTTTACGGCACAGGAAGTTTCCAGAAGAAAATATATCATCAATATTTTACAGAATAATTTTGAATTATTCGGGTTTCAGCCATTGGAAACACCAAGCTTTGAAAATCTTTCTACGTTGACAGGAAAATACGGAGAAGAAGGAGATCGCTTGATCTTTAAGATTTTAAATTCGGGAGATTATACTTCAGATGTTAATCAGGAAGACTGGGATCATAAGAATCATCAGAAACTGACTTCTCAAATTTCAGAGAAGGCACTTCGTTATGACCTTACTGTACCTTTTGCAAGATTTGTAGCTATGAATCATGGGAAATTAACATTTCCATTTAAACGCTCACAGATTCAGCCGGTTTGGAGAGCAGACAGACCTCAGAAAGGAAGATACAGAGAGTTTTATCAGTGTGATGCCGATGTTGTAGGAAGTGAAAGCTTATTACAGGAAGTAGAACTGGTTCAGTTGTATCTGAAATCTTTTGCAGATCTTAAAGTTCCGGTAACCATTCATATGAACAACAGGAAGATCCTTTCCGGATTGGCAGAATATGCTGGTATCACGGATAAACTGATTGATTTCACTGTAGCATTGGATAAACTGGATAAGATTGGAAAAGATGGGGTTGTAAAAGAATTGCTGGAAAGAGAAATTGCTCAGGAATCTATCAATAAACTGGATTTCCTATTCAGCCAGTCAGATGATGCACTGGAAAATCTTCTTCAATTAAAAGAGAAATTCGTAGGAAATGAAATAGGTCTGAAAGGAGTAGAAGAACTGGAATACGTTCTTACACAATCTCTGAGCCTTGGCGTTGATATTCAAAACTTAGTATTCAATATTACCTTGGCAAGAGGACTGGATTATTATACAGGAGCTATCTTCGAAGTGAAAGCAGATGAAGTGGCAATGGGTTCCATTGGAGGAGGTGGTAGATATGATAACCTGACAGAAGTTTTTGGAGTGAAAAATATTCCGGGAATAGGAATTTCTTTCGGATTAGACAGAATTTATCTTGTTATGGAAGAATTGAACCTCTTCCCTGAAGAAGCTTCTTCTAAGATAGAATATCTGTTTGCTAATTCAGGAGGAGAAGAAATAACAGAAGCGTTGAAACTGATCATGCAGCTGAGAGCAAAAGGAATTTCTGCAGAATTGTATCCTGAAAATGCAAAAATCAACAAGCAGTTTACCTATGCAGAAAAGAAAGGAATAAAGAATGTAGTTTTTCTGGGTGAAGAAGAACTTAAAAATAACACAGTTACGTATAAAGATATTGAGGCTGGAGAAAAGAAAACAGTTTCTTTAGCAGAATTTTTAGGAGAATAATATTATACATATATTAAAAAACAAATCAACCACAAAAGTAATTTTGTGGTTGATTTGTTTGATGGATGCTAAGATTTGAATATTTTTGACCTCTACAATCGGTTCAGAATTTGTAATTTGGAGTCGATGTTATAAAAGCAGGGTAAAATGTACCTTGTATTCATAAAAACTTTTAAACATAAAAACCAGATGAATACTATTTGCGCATTGTGCGGTACACCGCTGACGACTACAGATATGTCCGTAGGTAAAAATAAATTGGCTGATGGAGGCTATCTGTGTGCAGGGTGTTTTACTAAAGCCATTTCGATTAATAGAGAGCTCATCAATACTCTTGACCAGTTTTATTTTGCAGAAATTACAGGAATGATGCTGAAAAGTAAGATTGATGCCAGCCAGAATTCGGGAGGATCTCAGTCTACGACCAACAACCACTACCAATATGATGCACCCACCAGACTGGATGAAATAAAAGATCAGATTGTTGCACTTAATGCAAGATTGAGCGTTTTGGCGAATGAAGAAGTAAATGAATTGGCAAATGTACTGGATAGAGATGAAAGACTTTTGGCGATTGCAGAAGGAATAGATCTTCAGAGCAATAGAGAAGGAATTATATTTTCAACCCAGAAAAGAGTAGCTTTTATTGATAAAAAATTTTTGGGCGGGGTAGTAAAAAATGAATTCTTTATTCATGATATTTCTTCCATTGATCATATTGAAAACCTTTTGTACTCTATCTTGAAAATCAATACTCATAGAGGTTCGGCACAGTTTAAATTACACAATAAAAATGACGGAAGAGCATTCTCAAATTTTCAAAACAAGGGAACGGCTTATAACGAAAACGGATTCATGCAAAATTCAAGTCCATTCCAGGCATTTACTCAAACAATTCCTGATTTGGTAGAGGAAAATGTATATTCTACTGATAAAGCTGATTCCGCTGCTATTTTTGAACAGTTGGAAAAATTAGGAAGGTTGAGAGAAAGCGGAATTTTGACAGATCAAGAGTTTGCAGAACAAAAGAAAAAGCTGCTAGATAAATTATAAAAGAAAAGAAATGAGCAATAATTGTGCATTATGCAATACAGAACTAACGTCCATGGATACACTTTTGGGAGCGAATAAGCTTTCAGACGACAATGTTTTATGCAATAAATGTTTAAATAAAGTAAGTGATATCAACGAAGAATTGCTGTACAATCTTAATAAATTCAGCATTAATGATATTAATAAAATGCTGAGTGAAGAAAAAAATGAAGTCGTTCAGGCAATGGTGGTTGCAGAAGAGAATCTTCCTGTAACAATAGATTCCGGCTCCCGCCAGATATCAAAAGAAGTTTATAAGAGAAGACATCAGAAAATAAAGAACGAACTGGAAATGCTGAATGCCAATCTTTCCATCTTTACTAAGGGAGAAATTAAAGAACTCCCTTATCTGATCTCGGAAGAAGAGCAAATCATAGCCATTACAGATGCCCAGTTTGTCAATACTTTGGCTGCAGGAATATTAGTGGCAACACCTGCAAGATTAATTTCTGTATCAAAAGCGATGTTTGGGGAGGCAAAAATCAATGATTATCCAAATGAAACCATCAAAGCTGTAAGTTTTGTAACAGATCCGAGATCTCCTATTATTAAAGTACATCTTGATGAAAGAGTAGTAGAATTTGAATGTTTCATGGATAAAGAGGATGCTGAGAAATTCTATGATAAGATAAAAGGAGTGTATAATAATCCTCAGGGGCAATCTTCAAAACAAATTGGGTCTGTAAATAAAAGTGTTTCAGTTTCCTCAGAAGAAATTTTTAATCAACTGGAAAAACTAGGGAAACTAAGAGAAAACGGAATCTTGACGGATACAGAATTTGCAGAACAAAAAAAGAAATTGCTAGAACAGCTGAAATAAAACTTTTAATACCGAATCATGAAGGATAAAGTATCAGTAGAAATCGTAGAAAAATGGCTTAAAGGATGGTGCTTATCAAGAGAAGTATCTTTTCCTGTTTCCTACAAATCCGGATTTCATGTGATGGTAGGAGATGAAAAGCAAAAAGAACGCTTTGTATTTCCTGAACTTAATGATGATTTGTTCCAGCTTGCCCATTCAATTGATGAACCTTGGGTTTACCTTAAAGTATCCACTTCTCCGGATGAATTCATCAATAAAATCCCTGAAAGATGGAAACTGCAGTTACAAGGATATATGATGACCTGTTTTCATCCGATGAATTTCCCGGAAACCAGTCTTGCAAAAGGATATCATTTAGAATTTACTGAGTACAATACTACTTTTGTAGTGAGGATTGTAGCAGAAAATGGTGAACAGGCTTCGATAGGCCGTGTTTCTCTTATAGATGATATAGCAGTGTATGATAGGATTATCACCGAAAAGAATCATCAAAGGAAAGGACTTGCTACTTTTTTATTGAAAGAACTGGAGAGAATAGCTTTGTCACAAGGAGTTACAAATAATCTTTTAGTGGCTACAGAAGAGGGAAAACTATTGTACGAAACCTTAGGTTGGAAGCTGTATTGCCTCCACTCTTCTATTGTAATCCCTTCAGAAGGGTAATATTTTTATTGAATTAAATTTTTATTGCTAATAAACAGTAATTTAGCCTATAAACTAATATTATGAGTGAAAAATCAAGACTTGACGAAATAAGAGATGAACTGAAAAAGCTGGATATAAGCCCTACCATATTTGCCAGAAAAGAAATTCACGAATTGCCGGACATTCTTTCACCAGACGAAAGAATTGTTTATCTGGTAGAAGGCAGAAACAAATTAAACAACCACCATATTATTTTAGTAGCCACAGAAAGAAGACTGATTTTTGTAGATAAAGAGTTCATGTACGGATTGAAAGTAGAAGATTTCTCCTACAGCAAAATAAGCTCCATACAATATGAAACAGAATTCTTATTGGCTTCCATAGATATTCAGGTTACAGATGACATTGTAGAGATTGATGGAGTAGGAAAGTATCATGCTGAACTATTTTGTGAAAAAGTAAGAGAGTTCATGTCACGTCCGGAAACACATTTTCAGAATAAATCTGAACCAAGTATCTTAGACCAACTCGAACAGTTGGGAAGATTAAAAGAAGCCGGAGTGTTAAGTGAAGAAGAATTCCTTGAGCAAAAGAAAAAATTAATGGAGAAGTTATGATAAAAGAAGTGATTTTTAGAGCGATAAACTGGAGATGGTATTTTACCTCTTTTATTGCATTGTTTATTGGAATTATCTGTTGGTTACTGATCCTTATTTTGCCAATTAGCAGCTTTGTATGGAATTTTTTCTCTGCTGTCCCTTTTTTGGTGATTGTTGTAAGTTTTATTCTAGGAATTTCCAGGATGTTCAAAAAAGATGAGTTTAAAAATGGCCTTTATCAGTGTATTTTAAGTTTTTGCATGTTTTTTATTATTGGAGGTTTCTTTGCTTTTTGCCCGCCTAAAAGCCCTTATAAACCTTATAATAATGATATCAAGAATCCAAAGAATGCAGCATTCTCAATGCCTTTAAAGCTGTTCTCAGATAATAAAGAATTGGTTGAGGTTACCCAACCAGATATCCTTATTTACGATTATTTGCAGCCAGGTTCTTATAAATATGATGTTTTCCTGAATAAGATAGAAAAAGGCAAAGTCTACTTAAAAGTCTATGATTTTAATAGCAACAGAATTCTTTCTGAAAAAGAAATCAAAAAACAATCGATGAGAGAAGTCTTTAACCCAAGCGATGAATTGAGAGAATTTTCAAGTGATGATAAAGATTTTACAGTAAAAGAAGGTGATTGGGGAGATTACTACGGAAGCAAAATTGAGGTTTGGTTTCAACCTGAAGATTCCAGTAGACCAGAAAGAAAATTAATAACAAAAAACTATATCATTCAAGGTAATTAGTATAATTTTAAACTTACACCATGGAAAATTATTTAGAAATTAATCAAAAATCGTGGAATGCCAAAGTAGAACCCCATCTGAAATCAGATTTCTACTTTGTAGATGAATTTTTAAAAGGAAGGACATCTCTGAACTCCATAGAGCTGGAACTTCTTGGAGATATAAAGGGGAAAACTATTCTGCATCTGCAGTGTCATTTTGGACAAGATTCTATTTCACTCTCAAGAATGGGGGCAAAGGTAACGGGAATAGACCTTTCGGACAAAGCCATTGATGCAGCCAGAGAACTTGCACAGAAATGTGGTACTGATACGGAATTCATCTGCTCGGACGTATATGATCTGCCGAATGTTCTGGATCAGAAGTTTGACATTGTTTATACAAGTTATGGTACAATAGGATGGCTTCCTGACCTTGAAAAGTGGGCCGGGGTTATCAATCATTTCTTAAAACAGGGAGGACAATTCATTATGGCAGAATTCCATCCTGTTGTTTGGATGTTTGATGACGACTTTACAAAAGTGACTTACAATTATTTCAATGAAGAACCAATTGTTGAAACTTACGAAGGAACGTATGCAGATCAGTCTGCGCCTATCGTACAGGAATATGTAATGTGGAATCACTCTGTGTCAGAAGTTCTCGATAATTTGATTAAAAAAGATTTGCAATTGAATACTTTCCGGGAATTTGACTGGTCACCATACCCATCCTTCAGACATGTAGAAGAATTCGAAACAGGAAAATGGAGAATTTCACAGTTTGGAAATAAGATCCCTCTTGTGTATGCATTAGCAGCACAGAAAAAGTAAATTAATTGCTCAATATCTGAACGATTAAAATTAAAATAAAAAGTCATCGTAGTGCTATTACGATGACTTTTTCCTATATATGAATGTTAAAAAAACTGTTCTTGTTAATTAGCTCAGAGAATCTTCAGCCTTTGTTTTGGCTTCGTCCACTTTATTCTGAACCTGGGAAGCAACATCATTGGCTTTGCTTTTAAGGTCATTTCCCCATTTGTTAAGATTATCCTTTGCAGTATTGATCTTATCTTTTACAGCTTGTTGATCTTCAGGGCTTGAGTTCTTATATTTCCAATAAGCCAATGCTCCTAAACCTAATAAAGCTAATAGTCCTTTTGCTTTGTTTCCCATGATTTCTATTTTTTTATGTATTAATATTAAAATTTGTTGTTATGAATAATGTAAAATACGTGCCAAAAAAATAAATAGACTTATAAAAAAATGTTAAATTTAAGAAAAGACTTGGAAATTTTCACCGTCAAAACTGGCAAAAACCATAGTGGGATAAGAATCCTGATGATAAACATTTCCAGCATTATCAATAGCGATGGCACCTGCAAATCCATCAATAGTTTTAAGTTCATCAAATGTTTTGCTAAAAGCTTCTTGAAGACTCATTCCGTCAGTAACTCTTGTTACAATTTTGGCAGCGGTGGCATTGCTGACAATATCTTCACCCACACCGGTACAGCTTACTGCACAAAAAGCATTGGCATAATTTCCGGCCACTGTGGCAGAATCTGAAATTCTTCCCGGAATCTCAAAACCTTTTCCTCCCGTAGAAGTCGCAACAGCCAGGTTTCCTTCATGATCAATCGCTACACAGCCTACTGTTCCTTTTCCTCCGTTAGCAAGTTTAGCCTCATATTCTTTTCTTCTTTGAGGAATTTCTGTAGAAAAATTTTCAAAACCATTTTCCGTCGCATAAATTTTGGCACCATTTCCTCCTAAAACTCTGTCATCCTCATTGATAAGGTCTTTGGCAACAAAAATGGGATTCTGTACATTTTGAATATTGATCACACCGCTTAGCTTCTGGGTGTTTCCATTCATAATGGCCGCACTCATACGGATCACACCATCACTTTGAATCTGGGAACCAATTCCTGCATTGTATAAGGGATCGTCTTCCAGCAATGAAACAGCATATGCAACAGTATCAAAAGCGGAACGTGTTGTAAGATAGTCAAAAGCTTTTTGGGCAATTTCTTTTAAAGAATCTTGCTTAGCAGTTTTTACTTCGTGGCTTTGGTCACTTTCTGAGAAAAAACCGCCGTGGATAATGATTTTCATAATAGATATGGGTTTCGTGTTCCGGAGTTCTGTATTTATGACTGCCAATAATACGAATCCCGGTTATTAATACAAAGAAAAGGATTTTATTTAAATGCTGTGTTAATGTGAGTTTACTGTCTTTTTAAAAACGAATCTCAGCGTTATCTCGAAACCCCGCATCTCACTACCTCGTAACCCGCATCCTGAACTACTTATCCTGTGGTATCGGATTAAATTGAGAATTTTCAATTGTTAATGTCTTTGTTGTAAGATCGTAATGATCATTCATCGACATAACATGTACGGTTAAATTATCAATAGAAATAGGTTCTCCAAGATTGATATTCGTTAAGTTGGTATCTTTAATGAATCTCCCATCTACAAGGATAACAAGTCCTGAACCTACAGCAGTCATCACATCATTATGAATAAAAAGACCTGTGTCTTCTCCCAGTCCTATTCCTAACGTTCTTGGGTTGTTTACGACTGCCTGAAAAAGTCGTCCGATTCTTCCTCTTTGTACAAAATGGGTGTCAATAATGACGTTATCGATCAAACCTAATCCCTGAGTGGTTTTGATTTCTCCTTTCAACAGAGCTTCAGAACTGCTTCCCTGATAGATCATGTTTTCAGAAGCGGCTGCAGCACCTGCGGAAGTTCCCGAATAGATAAAATCCTGTTCCTGATATTTTAATAAAACAGTATCATGAAATCTTGTTCCTCCAAGAATAGAAGTCAGTCTCAGCTGATCTCCTCCTGTAAACATCATGACATCGGCAGCATTGGCTCTTGCCACCATCGCATCAGAATTGGCTTCCTCACGGTTGTGGATATCAAGAACATTTACATTTTTAGCACCGAGAAATTCAAAGGCTTTTTTGTATTCAGAACCTACGATCTGAGGAATTTGAGAGGCTGTTGTGACAATTTCAATCACAGAGTTTTCCTTATTTTTTGATTCATTGATGATCTTTCTTAAGATCCCACGCTCAAAAAAATTAAGATTCTTTTCGATATTTTGATCATAATCGGTTTCAGCAAAACTTCCTTTGTTTACAGCTCCTCCAATAACTATTAATTTTCCAACAGGTTTCGTCATGGTACAAAATTAAAAAATAATTAACATTCTTTGGCGAAATTCGTGCCATCTTTAGTTGATTTTTAATGTTTTAGGAATGTTAATCAAAATTAATATTTTTTTAATAAATCTTTAATTGTGGTATGGTTTCGTTTAGGGTTTTACATTATCTTTGGCTATGAAAGGAGTTATTATTAAATGTTAAAATGCCAATAGACTATGAAAATCGAAAAGATTCAGGCACTTAGAGGTCCAAACATCTGGAGCATCAGAAGAAAGAAGCTGATACAGATGAGGTTAGACTTAGAAGAAATGGAGGATTATCCTACCAATAAAATAGAAGGTTTCCGTGAGAGAATTGAAAAATTAATTCCTTCATTGATTACGCACCGTTGTTCAGAAGGGGTAGAAGGAGGCTTTTTCCATAGGGTGGAAACAGGAACCTGGATGGGACATGTCATTGAGCATATTGCTTTGGAAATACAAACTCTGGCAGGAATGGATGTGGGGTTTGGAAGAACCCGCGAAACAAAGACTCCGGGAGTGTATAATGTGGTATTTAATTATATCGAAGAAAATGCCGGTATTTACGCTGCAGAAGAATCTGTAAAAATTGCAGAAGCTCTTATAGAAGCGAAAGATTACGATCTTAATGCGTGTATTCACCGCCTAAAAGAAATAAGAGAACGTGTACGTTTGGGACCTTCTACCGGAAGTATTGTAGAAGAAGCAGCTTCAAGAAGAATCCCATGGATCAGACTGGGAACCAATTCCCTGGTACAGCTGGGGTATGGAGTGAATCAGCAAAGATTTCAGGCTACCATTACAGGAAAGACAAGTTCCATTGCCGTGGATATTGCCTGTAATAAAGAGTTGACTAAAAGAATGCTTCATGATGCCGCTATTCCGGTTCCAATAGGAGATTTGGTGGTTGACGAGGAAGGATTAAATGCTGTGATCAGAAAAATTGGCTATCCGATTGTTTTAAAACCTTTGGATGGAAATCACGGAAAAGGTTCTTCCATCAATGTCAATGAATGGGAAGCTGCCAAAATAGGTCTGGAGCATGCCCAAAAATATTCAAGGAAAGTAATTGTTGAGAAATATATTACGGGGTATGACTTCCGTATACTGGTGATCAATAATAAAATGGTGGCTGCAGCAAGAAGAGTTCCGGCCCATGTTGTGGGCGATGGTGAACTGAATCTTCAGCAGCTTATTGAAAAAGAGAATAAAGACCCAAGAAGAGGGTATGGCCATGAAAATGTCCTTACCGAAATTGAGGTAGATAAAGATACGCTGGAGTTGCTTGATAAGCTTCAATATACCCTGGAAACGATTCCTCAACGCGGAGAAGTGGTCTATCTGAAATCAACAGCTAATCTTTCAACCGGAGGAACTTCCATTGATGTGACAGATATGGTGCATCCGGAAAATATCACAATGGCTGAAAGAATTTCCAAAATTATCGGATTGGATGTTTGCGGTATTGACGTGATGGCGGAGAACCTTACTCAACCTTTAAAGGAGAGTGGTGGAGCTATTATTGAAGTAAATGCTGCACCGGGATTCAGAATGCATCTTGCTCCAAGCGAAGGATTACCAAGAAACGTAGCTGCTCCTGTAGTTGATATGCTTTATCCGCAAGGTAAACCTTTTACCATTCCGATTATTGCGGTAACTGGTACTAATGGTAAAACAACCACTACAAGACTTATATCACATATTGTAAAAAGTAACGGGTATAGAGTAGGATTCACCACTTCGGACGGGATTTATATTCAAAATACCATGTTGTCAAAAGGAGATACTACAGGGCCGCTTTCAGCAGAATTTATTCTGAAAGACCCTACAGTAGAATTTGCTGTTCTGGAAACAGCCAGAGGAGGAATTTTACGTTCCGGACTTGGTTTTTCACAATGCGATATCGGAGTTTTGACCAATATTGAAGAGGATCATTTAGGAATGAATGATATCCACACCCTGAAAGATCTTACCAAAGTAAAACGTGTTGTTCTGGACAGTGTGAAAAAGAGCGGATGGAGTATCCTGAATGCTGATAACGTATATTCCATGAAGATTGTAAATGATCTTGATTCTAATGTGGCGATTTTCAGTATGGATGAAAATAATCCTCATATTGTAAAATTTGCGAAAGAAGGAAAAATCACCTGCGTATATGAAGAAGGTTTTGTGACCATTAAAAAAGGAGACTGGAAGATCAGAATAGGAAAGGCCAAAGATTTCCCGATTACGATGGAAGGAAAGGCCAGATTTATGATTGAAAACGTGCTGGCTGCAAGTTTGGCGAGCTACCTATATGGATTCGGGATTGAAGATATTTCCAATTCTTTGAGAACTTTTATTCCAAGTGCTCAGCTTACTCCGGGAAGACTGAATGTTTTTAAATTCAAAAACTTTAAAGTTCTGATCGACTTTGCCCATAATCCTTCAGGCTATGAAGCCATTGAAGATTATCTTAAGAATGTAGAATCTACTAAGAAAATCGGTATTATTTCCGGTGTTGGAGATAGAAGAGACAATGATATCAGAGAATGTGGAAAGATTGCAGGCCGAATGTTTGATCATATCATTATTCGTAACGAAAAACACCTTCGCGGAAGAACTGAAGAAGAGATCAATGGATTGATAATTGAAGGAATGCAGGCCGCAGGAAAAGATGTAAGCTACGAAATTATTCCTAAAGAAATAGAAGCCTTGAAACATGCTATGGGAATGGCCGAAGAAGGAACATTTATCACAGCTTTAAGTGATGTTATTTCCAATGCTATTGACCTGGTACAGGAATATCAGGCAAGAGAATTACTGGAAGACGATAAAAACGGATAGACTAGTTTTTATAAAACTTATTTTAATTGCAATACGGAACAAAAAACGTATTGCAATTTTTTTATCTGTCGTGCTGTAGTAGATTGAAGTTTGTTTGATTAAAAACAGATCAGTTATCTGCGATGATAATTGTATAAACAATTAAAAGTTAATTATTACGGTTTCCCGTAAGGTTATACCTACAACCTCCCCGTATATTTACAGTGTTTGTATAAACTAAAGTACAAGTCAAGTTTTTTTAATGTCCTCCTGTTTGGGAGGATTTTTTAGTATGAGCTGGAGATCCTTACTCAATGGATGTATTCAATAGTTATTTTTTAACCTTCTTTGTTTACGGAAACCCGTAACGATTATTTTTTTTTATGTTAAATCTCTAATTGGAGAATAGTTTTATATTTGATTTCTAAACTAAAATCAAAACCATGAAAAATTTAAAGAAAATCTCCAAGGAGAAATTAAGAAGTATCAACGGAAAAGGAGGATGTCCTCCAGGTTGGCATGATTGCCCATTGCCATGGAATGATAAGGTATGCATTCCGCATGATAATGAAATGGCATGTCCTGATTTATAAAAAACAATCCCTCGCTAAGAAGGATTTTTTGTTACTGTATTTCAGAGTTAACATTTAGTATTAAACATTTCTATCTAGGCTTTTTGAACTTCTCCGTAGGTGATATTATTTTCTGGCCAGTTTTTAATACAAAAGATAGGTTCATGAAAGATTGTAAGAATAAAAAAATAAAACCTCCGAAATTTCGGAGGTTTGTTTCTATAAGTTTTCCCAGGTTTTCTTTATACTCTGCATTTTTTTAAGATAAAAATACAAAGGAATAAGTTCTAATCTTAGAGTAAAGCTGATTGTTGGATTGATAAACGGGATAATAGCCATCATTACAAGGCAAATAGCAATTCCTATAATGGCATCAATGATTGCTGCCTGTGGTGCCCAATCTTGTTCAAACCAAAGTCCGTAGGCTACAATCCCTTTACATAAAAACAAGGCACAGATCAAAAGTCCTGTTATTGAATAGGGATGATTGGCATCCATCCCATATAAAGATAAAGAGACATGAGTCATCAGTGAGCCTGCCATCAAAAAATAGCAGCTAGTGCACCTGCAATTAAAAAGATCCATAAGAAAACTTTAATCCAGGTGGGTAATAAATTTCTTCTTCGTGTTAAAGTGTGGTTTTCAAATTCTGCAAAAGCGGTTGGCTTTTCTTCCATGGAGTATTAGTTTTATCAGTTTTTTTATCCGAAAAAAGCATTCGAACTACCAATCCAGATGGCATCTTTTTTATTGAAATCTACATTTACCATGGCGGCTTTTGTCATTCTTCCAAGATTTTCCAATAGGATAGGACGTTCGTCATTTTCCCGCCAAATATACAACAAACGGATCTCTGCTTTTGAAAAATCTCCGTTGATATCTTCAAAAATAGGTTCATAGTAGACTTTTCGCTGCAAAATATAGTTTTCTTTATCCTGAATAGCTTCTGTAATTTCTCTTGTAGGATTTAAGTTAACGCCACTTCCTGCGAATGAAAATAAAGGTTTCAATACAAAATCATCCAGATTTTCATGTTCCGGGAATTCATGCAGAAAATAACTCTTTGGAACAAACTCATGCTTCAGTAAAGGCAAAAGGAACTTTGAGATTTTAAAGAACCAATTCGGGTGAGTGATCCATTTGACATCCACTTCCTCACGGAAATTAAATTCTGTGACAAGATCAGGAATATTGTCCAGCTCATCAAATATAATTCGGTTGTAGACTCTTTTGATTTCTGTCAGCTTCCCATTGTTTTCATAATAGAGTTTCTTGCCTTCCTTTTTTACTTTGGTAAGACAAACTGTTTTTATTCCAAGCAATTTCTCTGTCAAGGCAAAATCAATAGCTGTTTTCTGTTTTTCCGGGAATATTTCAAGCAGAATTACATTTTCAGGGTTTTCATCACCTACAATTAACTCTTTTAAATAGTTTTTAAAGGTTTCATGAGGCATTGGATTTTTAATTTCTGAAAGAAAAGGATACACTTCACAGAATGTTTCTTCATATACTTTCTGAAAAGCATACAAAGAAGGGAATGCCTGAAGCTCTATCAGCTGAGGTTCTATTGCTCCGTTTTCGCTTTTGCAGACTCCAAAATCTATGGTGAAAAAATGAGGCTGATGGGTGTCATTGGGAACTCTGCAGTCATCAGGGATCGCTTTTTGAAGTAATTCTTCCGGCATGGCCTTAATCTGGCTGATAATACTTTCGCTGGCATCTATAAGCTTACTTTCGAATTCTTTAGTAAGAAAAATAGGGCTTTCTGAAACCCTGAAAGTAGGAGCTATTCCTCCTTTTTGCAGCAATATATCTTTTAATTGATTGTATTTTTCATCCGAAAACTCCTGATTGTACTGTTTTCTGTATTTTGGGATCATATTTTTTTCTTTTGTGATGTTAAAAAAATCGAGCATTTCTGCCCGATTGTTATAGGTAGCTGAAAGCTGGGAGAGGGAAGTTTTCAAGTCTGAAAATTTATAGTATTAATAGCTTTAACCGCTATAACTTCCAGCATCCTTCTTCCAGCCTCCAGCCTTTTAAGCCAAAGTCTCAGCCTCTTTCAAAATGTTTTTTTTGCAAACTGAAGGAATCTCGGCAGGATTTGATTTCTTGTGAGGATAATTTTGTCTTCATCATCTATTCTATCCATTGTTTCAAGATATTTTTCCATTCCGAAGTTTTCAATCATGGCTTCTCTGTTTTTTTCATCTTTCAGATTTTCAATCAGAGATTCAGGGTTGGCTTCAGGGTGAAACTGGGTTCCAAATATCTCCTCCGAAAAACGTACCGCCATTATTGCTCTTTCCAGATTGATATGAGGACGGAATTTTTCAATGGCCATAACAGTCATTCCAAGTTCTTCAAAACGCTCATGATCCGGCTCAATAAACTGGTAAGCTCTGGAATCTACTG
Organism: Chryseobacterium sp. CH21; assembly: GCF_004119445.1. Lineage (GTDB taxonomy): Bacteria > Bacteroidota > Bacteroidia > Flavobacteriales > Weeksellaceae > Chryseobacterium. Next base: position 52,265 of record NZ_QICI01000061.1, read on the forward strand.
CATAAAAAGGATCCTGAAGATTTTTGAATAAAAACTCTTCTCTTCCTTCATCTGTTTTATGAACAGGCATTACGCCGAAAGAATAAGATTTTCTTTTGCAGATATTTCCCAGGTTCCAGTGGATACTTGCCAGCTGAAATGAATGACAAATCAGGAAAAGGTATTTTTTATCTTCACTGTATTTATTATGCTCAAAAACAGAATCTAAAAAATCAGCAAATTTGTCTTCCCAGGCAAGACCTTCACGATGTGGGTTCCCCGGACCACCGGAAGAGATAAAGATATCAAAATCTCCAATCTCCGGCATTTCATCTTTAAATCTCACATCAAATGTCTTGATGACAACATTTTCTTCAGAGTTCTGCTGAAAAGCTTCGGAAATCTCTTTGATGTTTCTAAAACCTTGATTTACATGATTGTTGTTCATGTCCAGTAGAGCAATTCGAATATCTTTCATTACATCATATTTTTTGCAAAGTTATCAAAAATATTATGAAGCGGTTTCACCATGTGTTATGCCATACTCCGTTTCAGAGATCATATAATCAACGACTTTCGTCAGATCACTTGTTTCCTTGAAGATCTGAAGCTGTCTGTCTGCTCCGGTTCCGTTTTCAAGAATCTTCCAGGCGTACTCCACTTCGTTGCGGCAACCTAAATCGTCTACCACATCATCAATAAATTCCAGAAGTTCTTTTAATAAATGAGGATAAGGTACAGATTCTTCTTTTCCAAAATCAATCAGATGGGCTTCGATACCACTTTTAGAGGCACGCCATTTATTTTCATTCAACAACAGTCTTCTGTAGCTTCTGAAGCTTAGATTCTGCTGGTGAAGTTTATAGATTTTAGCAACGAGACTCTGCATGATGGCAGCAAGACATACAGTTTCGTCAATTCTCAATGGCATATCACAGATTCTGAATTCAATCGTAGGGTAGAACGGGTGAACACGCAGATCCCACCATATTTTCTTTGCATTGTCGATGGTTCCTGTTTTTACCAGAAGATCTACATAGCTGTCAAATTCTGCCAGAGAGTTAAAATAACTCGGAATACCGGTTCTTGGGAATTTTACGAAAATTTCCTGTCTGTACGATTTGAAACCTGTATATCTTCCAATCCAGAATGGTGAATTGGTAGAAAGGGCATACACGTGAGGAAGGAAATAGCGCATGACATTCTGAATTCTTACCCCTTCTTCACGATTGGGAATTCCAATATGAACATGCAGTCCGAAAATAAGGTTTTCACGGGCTACATCTCCCATATCATCCACAATCTTGATGTATCTTTCTCCCTGAGTGATGCTGTTGTCTGACCAGTGTGAAAAAGGGTGAGTACCTCCTCCGGAAACACGAAGTCCCTGCTCATGGGCGATATTGATAAGATGACGTCTTAAATTCGTTAATTCTGCTCTTGCTTCCTGAATATTCTGGCAGATGCCCGTTTCCATTTCAATCATGGATTCGTGCATTTCGTGCTTTAAATTTTCACTTAAAACAGCTTTACCACCTTCAATGATCTTTGAAACGTGAGAAACAAGATCTCTGCTTTCAACATCAATGATCTGATATTCTTCTTCAATTCCAATAGTAAACTGATGATGCATTTATTTTTGTGTTTTTTAATTTTTTTTCAATGTTATTTTATGGAATCTTTCACAAAGGTTCCCCAGGCAATGTTAGGTTTCCCCGGAACATATTCTTTAGCTTTTTCTATAGCCAGTTTAGCAGCATGCTCTATAATCCATGCAAAGTTTTCTTCTCCTACAGAATTTCTGTCGGCATCCGGAGCCGGATTACAGAAGTCGATGGCATAAGGAATTCCATCTCTTACGGCAAATTCTACTGTATTGAAATCATAGCCTAAAGCCTCATTCATTTTAATGGTATAATCATGAATGGTTTTCAGCAATTTTTCAAGCTCTTTTCCCTGGGTCTGGTGAGTAGTGGCATATCTCAAATGGGGAGCGTTTCTTGGCTCATAAGGCATAATATGAACATATTTTCTGCCCAGGCAGTACACTCTGTAGTAGTCTTCAAAGACAATTTCTTCCTGTACCATCATGACCAGCTGTTCCGTTTCGCCTAGTTTGTTCCAAAGATCATCCGGGTTTTCTACTCTGTACACACTTTTCCAGCCGCCACCATCGTGAGGTTTCATATATGCGGGAAATCCTACATAATTGAAAATATATTCCCAGTCATGCGGAAATTTGAGGTTTCTGAATGAAGTTTCTGAAGTATTCTCCGGTCTTTCGTGTGACGGAAGAAGAACAGTCTTAGGAAGCGGAATTCCCAGTTTAGACATCAGGGCATTGTTGAAAAATTTCTCGTCCGCACTCCACCAAAAAGGATTGTTGATCACATAAGTACCGTTAAGTGCTGCATTTTTCAGATAAGCTCTGTAAAAGGGAACGTCCTGTGAAATTCTGTCGATGATCACTGCATAGCCATAATCTGCGCCTTGTTCCAGTTTATCTATATTTACGGGTTCAGCCACGATTTCTCCACCTCCCAATTCATTTACTTTGTCTATAAATGCCCAGGGAAACGTGTCTTCCATACCGAAAAGAATTCCTACTTTTTTTGTCATAATTTTTGTTTTTAAGATGGATGATATTTTTTCTATTTGTTTTTTTATTGTTTAATTTAAGAGAAGAATGTGCCTATAAAGGTAGGGAAGACCATTCTCCATAAAGGCCAGTCGTGGCCTATCCATTTTCTTTCGTCATACCAGAAGTCTATGCCTTTTAATCTTAAGATTTCTGCCATTTCTACATTTTTTTCTTTACAGATGTCCTGGTCAGAAGTGCTCAGTACAATGTGCATGTGTTTGTATTTCCAGGCTTCATCATTTCTTACAAATTCTCTTGGACAGTTGAAGTAAACCAGATCATCAGAATAGCCATCCATGAAATTTCTTATGCTGAAAGCCCCGGAAAGGCAAAACAGATGGGAAACCACATCAGGAAACCTGAAGGCGAAATTGGCAGCATGATATCCTCCGAAACTTGCTCCGGCTACAGCTACACGATGGGTTTTATGAAGTTTTTGAATGTAAGGCACAAATTCCTTAATCAGAAACTGTACATACCGTTCGTAGTTTCTAATTCTTTGTTGAGGAGAAATTTTATCATCATAAAAACTCCAGCTGTCGATGGTCTGTACATTGTAAAGCTTTACTTTTCCCTGCTCTATAAACCAGTTGATGCTTCCGTTGAGATGAAAATCATGGTTTTGGGTGTATTGTCCCTGGGAAGTCGGAAACATGATGATAGGGTGACCATAATGTCCGGTCACTTCTACCTTGAGACTTGTTCCCAATATATTTGAATAATAATCTGTATGTTCTATATGAGGCATTTTTTTTGTGTTTAATTTTACTATTGCATTGATTTAATTTGATAAATTCAATTCCTCCAGACGGATTAATGAACTGATAATATGCTGTGCTATTTTCAAAAATTTATTTTCTCTAAATTACGTTTTAGGATAGATTTTTCTGACAGATTGTATATTATGAATTCAATAATATTTTGAATATCAGTGTCTAGGAGCTGAGTTTGCTGCTTTTGGGAGGTAAAATATTCAGCATATCTGCGTGAATCATTTCTGCTGCAGCATCCAGCCTGTCCTGTACAATAGAAGCATCACCGGATTTATAAACAATCCCGACGTGATAATCTATGGGAAGAAATTTTACCACTTCTTCACATTCAAAATTGCTGTAGTTCGGTTCTTTATCTTTAATCAGGGCAACGATCAACCCGGAATAGTATCCAGTAGGGGGTGAAACACTGTAATCATTCCCTTTCAGCAGGGCATCTTCAATCTTAGCCCATTCTCTCCAGATATTAATGCCGCTTGAAGCTTCTACCAGATCAGGAATATGAGCGCCGCCAACCCTTGAAGAAGTTTCCAGGAAATACCATTTTCCGTCTTCTTTTCCCCGGATAAACTCTGTATGGGTAGCGCCATTAATCAGTCCGAAATTGGAAAGTACGCTGGCATTGATTTCTTCTAATGCCTTAAATTCTTCAGAATATCTCCCTAAAGTTTTGGATCTGAATACTCCGCCTTCATGGGAAACCTGCATAGGAGGAGCAAGGTATTTCGAAGCGGAAGTGAAAACAATTTTTTTATTGAAAGTAAGGCTGTCTACATGGTAAACATCACCTGGCTTAAAGCTTTCCAGCAAAAAAAGATGACGTTCTTCTCCCAATGTTTCTAAGGCCTCATAAAGCTGTTCTTTGGAAGTTATTTTTTTGATTCCTGATGCGGAAGCTTCAGAACGGGGTTTCAGTACCCATGGTGCAGGCACACGGTCTGTAAATTCATTTACCTCATCATCATTGAATACGGCTGTAAATTCAGGAACACTGATCCCGGAATCTTTGGCTTTTTGGCGCATGGCCAGTTTGTCTCTGAAATATCGGTGGGTAGTCTGTCCCATTCCCGGAATACGGAATGTTTCTCTGATTAACGCTGCTTTTTCTACGTCATAATCATCCAAAGCCACTACAGCATCCACTTTTCTGGTTTTCATCAGGTGGGAAAATCCCTGAATCAGATGTTCCAGATTCCATACAGACGGCTTAAGTTCAGGCATATAAAAGGTTTCTTCAATGGCATGCCAGGGCCAATCCTTTTCTTTGAGGTTTTCCGAAGTTACAAGGATGATTTTATTGCCGAGTTTCTTCATTTCGTCCATAAAATCGTAGCCTTTGTAATAGCACGAAATACACACAATCGTTTTCTTCTCCATATAATGTTTTTTAAGATTTAGTGAATTTTCAAAAATAAAAGCATTTATTTATTATTTTATTAATAGTAAAAAATGAAATATTGTGTGTTTTTGAAAATCCACTAATCAAGTATACAGAGTTTTTTTGGAAAAAACTAATTTTTAGTGATAATTTTCAATTAAATTCACGAGCAGTTGAACCCCATAACCTGTTGCTGCTTTTTCCCTGGCATAGCCTACATTCCCAAAGGCTACTCCCGCAATATCCAAATGTGCCCATTTAGGGTGGCTTTCAATGAATTGCTCTAAGAATTTTGCCGCAATAATACAGTCTCCAATCGGTTTTAAAGAGATGTTTTTCATATCTGCCACATCGGATTGAATATCGTCTTTCCAGACCTCCCATAAAGGAAGATTCCAAACTCTCTGATTGGTCAGATCTCCGGTTTTTATCAGATTATTTTTCAATTCTTCATTATTAGAGAACATAGCGGCACAGGTATCCCCAAACATTCGTACTGAACTTCCTGTTAAGGTAGCCAGATCAATCAGGAAATCTGTTTTGTAGTTTTTCGAAAGATAAGACAGCCCGTCTGCAAGAATCAATCGACCTTCCGCGTCAGTATCAAGCACTTCGATGGTTTTTCCGTTATAGGCTGTGGTCACATCGCTCGGAAGAAGGGCTTTTTCCGAAACAGCATTGTCGGTAATAGGAAGTACAGCGATGATATTCACCGGAAGCTGCATTTCTGCGGCATAAATTAGTGTTCCCAAAACAGCTGTAGCACCTCCCATATCAGATTTCATATAGTGAAGGTTGGCAGAACTTTTAATAGATATTCCTCCCGTATCAAACAAAATGCATTTTCCTACCAGTCCGAAAGTTTTGGCATTTTTAACTGTAGTTTTATATTCTAAAATAGTGAAAGCAGCATCATAAGCACTTCCTTGATTAACGGCTAAGTAAGCTCCCAATCCAAGTTCTTCGCATTTCTTTCTGTTAAAAACGGTATATTTTAATTCATGTTTTTTAGCCAGATTTTTAAGATAGGCACTCAAGGTATCCGGTCTTTTTAGATTAGCTGGTTTGTTGAGCCATTCCTGGCAGGCAGTCTGCCCGTTAATCAAAGCTTCTGTTTTCTGGCTGATATGGTCTAATTTCTTTTGGCTTAAATTTTCAAAATGCAATTCAAATTTTGCATTCCAGAAAGCATGTTTTTTATCAAAAGGGTAATGGTAAGTGCCTGCCAGAAGTCCTGTTACAAATTCTTCAAACTGTTTTTCATTCAAGAAATCGGCAAGAGCTAAGGTAGGGACTGCCTGCAGTTTTTCTTTCTGTGTTTGTGAAAATTTAGCAGCAACCTGCTGGATTTCAAAATTTTGTAACGTAGATTTTCCTAGTCCAATGAAATAGGTAATTCCTTCTTCATGAGCATTTACAAAGACCTCATATTTCTTTCCTGTAAAGAAAGTAGAAATATTTTTATTAAAATTTTTACTGGTTTTTGTCCATTCTTCCTCGGTAAACAGATGGAAAACCTGCGTGTAATTTTTGTTTTTTTATTGATTAGTTTCATAAATAGATGTTATATTTTTCTAGGATCACAGATCATTGCTGTTTGAAAATTTTCTTCAGCAATTTCATGCCTCTAGCTTTTAGTACTTTGTTGTTGTGGTTTTACTTCTACAGGGTTTTCGGTATTGTCATAGAACAGCCATTCAATAGCTCTTGGGAACTCCTGAGACCAGTAAAATTCATTATGGGTACCTTCAGGATTGATATTGGTTTTAAATTCAAAATCAAAAAGCTTTTTCTCTTCCCATCTTTTCAGGTATTCTTCAAAAATGTGAATTCTTTTGACCATTTTAGAACCTTCCTGCGCTCCTCCATAAAGATAAATTTTTGTTTTATAGGGAACCCTGAAATTCATCATCGGGAAGTTGTTGTTCGGTTCTACCCAAAGAGAAGGAGAGAAGATTAACAGCTTGGAATAAACTTCCGGATAAAGAAATCCACTGTATATACTGATCAGAGCTCCTAATGAACTTCCCCCGATTCCGGTATTGTCGCGGTCTTTTTTGGTTCTGTAATTTTCGTCTACAAAAGGTTTTAAAGTATCTGCGATAAATCGGATGTATTTTTTCCCTTCAGAACCATTGGCCACATGGTCATTATCAAAAATATATTCTTTGATTCTTTCCTCGCTTCCATGTTCTATGGCAATGATAATAAGATCTCCACGGCCGTATTCTGCAAGGATGGATAGTTTCTTGTCAATCTCCCAGTTTCCGAATCCGCTTCCTTCATTGAACAGGTTTTGTGCATCCTGAAGGTACAGTACAGGGTAACTCTTGTCGGTGGTATGATAGTCATACGGAAGAACTGCCCAAACCTTACGGTAACGGTCAAGCTGTGGAATATAGAATTTTTCGGAAATAACTTCTGCAATAGGATAGTATTCTTCTTTGAAGGGCCCCCAGTTTAATCTCCATTTTTGTACAGAGTCGGAAGTTTTACCCGTTAATTTTTTTGTTTTCCGGTTGGGCGTTATGTTTCCATATTGATCCAGTTCCACATTCTCCCAGCCTCCTTTTGTAAATTTGTACTCAATTTCGTCAGTGAGAAGCTGGTCTTCAATTTCTATAAAATAATTGGAAGGATCTGTTTTTTGAGCTGGAAATTGTAATCTTTAGGATTCCAGCTGTTGAAATTTCCGGTGATAAATACCGGTCTGTCGTCTTTTTCTTCTGTATAAAGTTCAAACCTCATCGTATGTGTTTAATAAAATAGTGATGCTAAATTTATAAAAAAAGATTGTTTTGAAATCATAAAAATGTGAGGTAAAAAATGATATATTTGATAGAAAGACAAAACACGAATTGATATTGATAATTATTTGATGAATAATTAATCGCTATTGTCAGTATTTTTCGTAGTTTCAGGGAAATTATAAATGTAAACTGATCTTGATGAATTCTGTTAAAACCTATACGCTTTTCACCGATCATGATGTGTATCTTTTCAAAGAAGGTAGGCATTATAAGCTGTATGGTAAATTTGGAGCACATTCTGTGGAAAAAGATGGTGTAAAGGGAATCTATTTTTCAGTTTGGGCACCCAATGCAAAAAAAGTTTCTGTAATCGGAAATTTTAATAACTGGAATCATAAAGATCATATTTTATTTCCAAGATGGGATGAATCAGGGATCTGGGAAGGCTTTATCGAAGGCTTAACCTGGGGAACACTATATAAATATGCTATTGAAACCCCCAGAGGTGAAATTCTGGAGAAAAGCGATCCCTATGCATTGAGTTGGGAACAGAACATTCAGGCGGCTTCTCTGGTTTCTACCACATGGTATGAGTGGAGTGATAAGGAATGGATGGACAACCGCTGGGAAAAAATAAGCTTAAAGCTCCCATATCAGTCTATGAAATGCATTTGGGTTCATGGGTAAGGGAAGGTGATCAGCCCCAACGTTTTTTAAATTACAGAGATATTGCCAAAAAACTGGTTCCTTATATAAAGGATATGGGATTTACCCATGTGGAATTTATGCCCGTGATGGAATATCCTTACGAGCCAAGCTGGGGATATCAGATTACAGGTTTTTATGCAGCCACTTCGCGCTTCGGTTCACCACAGGATCTGATGTTTCTCATTGATGAACTTCATAGAAACGAGATCGGTGTTATCCTGGATTGGGTTCCATCCCATTTTCCGGGAGATGCTAATGGGCTTCATCGTTTTGATGGATCGTATCTGTATGAACATGAAGACCCAAGAAAAGGATTTCATCCGGACTGGAAATCACATATTTTCAATTATGGACGAAACGAAGTCAAATCTTTTCTGATTTCCAATGCCATGTTCTGGCTGGATCGTTATCATGCAGATGGATTGCGTGTGGATGCGGTAACCTCAATGCTTCATCTGGATTATTCAAGAAATGAAGGCGAATGGGAGCCTAATATATATGGTGATAATGTGAATCTGGAAGCGAAATCCTTTCTGCAGGAGTTTAATACAGCTGTGTATAAGGAATTTGGTGATAATATCATGACCATAGCAGAAGAAAGCTCAGATTTTCCCCTGCTCACAAAACCTGTTCATGACGGCGGTGTAGGATTTGGAATGAAATGGATGATGGGTTGGATGCATGATACGCTGGATTACTTCAAAGAAGATTTTCCTAACCGTAAATTCCATCATCATAAACTGACTTTTGCTTCTATGTATATGTATAATGAAAATTATATGATGCCCTTGTCACACGATGAAGTCGTACACGGAAAAGCAAGTATGATCTATAAAATGAAAGGTGATGAATGGCAGAAATTTGCCAATCTGCGTGCTTTGTATGTCTATATGTATACCCATCCTGGAGCTAAGCTGCTTTTCATGGGTGATGAATTCGGGCAGACCAGTGAATGGGATTTTACAAGAAGTCTCGACTGGCATTTGCTGAAATATCCTGTTCATAAAGGAATGCAGGAAATAGTTAAAGAACTGAATCACCTGTACACATCAGAAACTGCCTTTTATGAAAATCAGTTTGATAAACTTGGTTTTGAATGGGTAGAAGCAGATGATCTTGAAAACTCAGTGTATGTATATCTGAGAAAAGGGAAAAGAAAGGACGATGTAATGATGGTTGCTTTAAATCTGGCACCCAAAGTACTGGATTATAAAATAGGGATTCCTGCAGGAACCCATTGGGAAGTTGTTTTAAATTCCGATGATGAAAAATATAGCGGAAGCGGAGTAGAACCTGAGATTTTAGAGGAAAAGTACGAAGAATGGGGAGGGTATCCGAAAACAATGACCTTAAAACTTCCACCATTGGCAGGAGTTATTTTACGACAGAAGAAAGATAAAAAGTATAAATTACACAGAATTAAACACAAGAGATAAAGAATGGTTATTTATCATTTAAGTACAGAATGTTATCCTGTAGCAAAAGTAGGCGGTCTGGCAGATGTAGTAGGAGCACTTCCGAAATATCAGAATAAAATAAAAGGAATAGATGCTAAGGTAGTGATGCCTTGGTATAATAAAACCTTTGTCTATGATCATGAATTTGATCTGGTTTTTGATGGGTTTATTCATCAGGGAGATCATATGCTTCAGGTTCAGGTGTTGAAAGAAAAAACAAATGTTCTGGGATTTGAGCTGTATATGGTTAAAATTCCCGGATTGTTAGACAGAGAAAACCCTTATGGGTATCAGGATGAAAGCTTCCAGTTTATGGCTTTTCAGCATGGAGTGCTGCATTGGTTGTGCGCTATGGAAATCCGGCCGGATGTACTGCATTGCCATGACTATCATACAGGTCTGGTTCCTTTTATGGTAGAAAACTGTTCGGAATTCGGATTCTTAAAAGGAGTGAAAACCATAGGAACCATTCATAACGGAGAATACCAAGGGATGATGAGCTGGAATATGGCGAATTACATGCCTTCTTTTAATGCTTATCAATGGGGACTGATGGATTGGAACGGATTCATGAATCCTCTGGCAAGTATGATCAAATGTGCCGATGCTTTTACCACAGTTTCTGAAGGATACCTTGAAGAACTTTTTATTAGCTTCCGCGGCCTGGAAAGCCTGGTTCGTCAGGAATTTGGAAAAGCCTATGGAATCATTAACGGTATCGACACCGAAGTCTGGAATCCTGAAACCGATCCGATGCTGGATTTTAATTTTAACAGCAAGAATGCATTAGCTCAGAAAAAGAAGAACAAAGAGAAACTCTGTAAAGAATATGGTTTGAAACCCGAACTTCCTTTATTTGCCTTCATCGGAAGATTTGCAACGGAAAAAGGAGCAGATCTGTTACCGGATGTCGTATGGAAAAGTATTAAGCAAAGCTACGGAGCCTTAAATATTATGATTCTCGGCTCAGGAAATACCTACATCGAAAATAAATTAAAAGAATACGATTATACGTATACTAATTTTGCTCTGGATTTGGGTTATAAAGAACATCTTTCCCATAAGATCTATGCTTCAGCAGATTTCCTTCTGATGCCTTCCAGAGTAGAGCCCTGCGGACTGAATCAAATGTATTCCATGAGATATGGAACCGTTCCTGTAGTACGATATACGGGAGGACTTAGAGATACCGTAGAAGATATTTCAACAGGAGGAGCAGGTTTAAACTTTACTTATCCTGGTGTAGATGATGTTGTACATGCGATGAACAGGGCAATGGCAATTTATAATCAAAAAGGTGTAATGGAAGAACTTATCCATGCTAACATGAATTTTGATTTTGCATGGGAGAAATCTGCAGAAAAATACATAGCTTTATATAATAGCTGATTTGAATTTAAATATGAAAATAAAGAATGTTTTAAAGGAACATTAAACACTAAGAACCGAACCGTAAACTTAATAAAATAAAAAAACGCAAGATATTTATGAATCGAAATGTAATCTCCATTGTTTTAGGAGGAGGCAGAGGGACAAGACTATTCCCGTTAACGTATTCCAGATCAAAACCAGCTGTTCCTATTGCAGGAAAATACAGACTGGTAGATATTCCTATTTCAAACTGCCTGAATTCAGGACTGAATAAAATTCTGGTTTTAACACAGTTTAATTCCGCTTCTCTCAATTCACACATTAAGAACTCTTACCACTTTGATATTTTCAGCAAAGGCTTTGTCGATATTCTGGCAGCTGAACAAAATGTTGAAAATGACAGCTGGTATCAGGGTACTGCAGACGCAGTACGTCAGTCGATGAAGCATCTTGAAAAATATGATTATGACTATATCCTGATTCTTTCAGGAGATCAGTTGTATCAGATGGATTTCAGAGAAATGCTGGATTTTCATATCGAAAACGGAGGAGATCTTACCATTGCAACCATTCCGGTAAATGCAAAAGATGCCACTGGTTTTGGAATCTTAAAATCCGATGATGAGGGTAATATCACTTCTTTCTACGAAAAGCCGGATTATGATATGCTGGAAGGAATGAAATCTGAAGTTTCAGAAGCTAATAAACATACAGGAAAAGAATTTCTTGCTTCCATGGGAATCTATATCTTCACTAAGAATATCCTTAAAAAGATGTTTGAAGAAGGAGCTGGTGATGATTTTGGAAAAGATATCATCCCAAGTTCTATTGGAAAATATAAGACCTTGAGCTATCAGTATGAAGGCTACTGGACAGATATTGGAACGATAGAATCTTTCTACGAAGCCAATCTGGACCTATGCCTGGATCTGCCGCAGTTTAACCTTTTCTCTTCTTCACCTATCTACACCAGAGCAAGGATGCTTCCACCGTCAAAAATTAATGGTTCATACGTAAGTAAAGCCGTTTTTGGAGATGGATGTATCATTATGGCAGATAAAATTGAAAATTCCGTGATCGGAAACAGAACAAGAATAGATAAAGGAAGTACCATCGTAAATTCTTACGTGATGGGAGCTGATTTCTACCAGAATACAACAGAAATTGTCCTGAACGACAGAGGTGGCCGTCCGAATATGGGAATCGGAAAATACTGTTATATAGAAAAAGCAATTCTTGATAAAAACTGTTACATTGGTGATAATGTAAAGATCATCGGAGGAAAACATATTCCCGATGGTGATTACGGAACTTATTCCGTTCAGGATGGGATTGTAGTGGTGAAGAAAGGAGCTATAATTGCGCCGGGAACACATATCGGGTAAAAGAAAGAATGCTTGGTGCTTGGTGCTGGAAGTTATTGATGGCCAAAGTACCACTAGAAGTCTTATTATATAAATTTAGGTTTATTAAGTAAGATGAAATGTTTTAAATTATAAAATTTCTAGTGATCATTCACCAAATTGTAACTTCCAGCTTCCCTCATCCCGCTTCCCTCACCTAACAAGGTTAATTATTGTTAAACATACAATCAGAGTGATCAGCATATTGTTCACTCTTTTCCATTATTGTAAAGAAATATAATTCAATAATTCTGGTTCTTGTCAACCCATAAAAACACAATTTTAAAAAAAAGCTATTTTTGATGAAATACGAAAACATCCTTTTTAAAATATTATTAATTTTAACAACTTTAGCAGCTAAATGCTATACATCACAAACAGTTACCGTTCGAGGAATAGCCAGGGATTCTTTAAATAACCTTATAGCAATTAGTGTAAATGATACAATAAGAAAGTTTAGAGACAAAGCATTTGAAAATAAAGATTGGAAAGAGTATGATGCGTTAGATAATAATAAAAATCTTTTTACGATACCTGATTCTGTGGGGAATTATGTCATCACAGCAAAAGTTACAGATACATTGTATTTTTCTAAAAGGAAGCATGTCACCCAAAAATATAAAGTTGCGGATATAGTAAGGAATAATATTCAGGTTTATTTAAAGCGGGCACCCTGTATTCCTGATAAAGAATGTGATCAGAAAACCCCATCAAAGTTATATATTTTCGTAGGAAAAAAATAAATGTTACTTCTGTAGACAGATCGCAATATTGTGGTGAAATGATGGATAGCGAATATAAAGCGGAATATAAAATTGAACAGGAGTTTTCTGAGCATTATCCTTCGTCAACAATTGCTTTTACAGCTTATGACCACAATAGTATGTATGAGTTTGATTTTAGAAACTATGATCATATATTGGTTTTTGTGGGAGAATACTGTGGAGATTTAATTCATTTGAAATATCAGTTTTTCCCTTTATACAAAACAGCTGATGGAAGATGGGCAACCCCAGTGAAGCCTAAAGCAGAACAGATATATCAACTTGACCAATATACACCTTCTAAAATAGAATTTGATCAATCTGTTAATTTTGAGTTGTCCAATGATTTATCTCAGGAGCAAATTGCTCAATTAAGAAAATATAAATTTCCTGAAAAATATTATGATATTAAGGATCACAAAGCAATTCCAATAATGGGAAGATATGCGGAAGATTTAGTGAAAATCTGGAAGGAGATTTATGAGAAAAATAAAGAATAAATTAGTAAAAAGAAAGGAAAGGGGAAGATGAAGGTTATGAATGCCGGAATACAAAAAAGTAATCTATCTATTAGTTTGAAGAATTTTTCAATCAAAAATCCACGAGCGATTTCAGCCTAACAGTAACCTCCAGCTTCCCTCACCCCGCTTCCCGCCTTTAACCAGGTTAATTATTGTTAAACATACGATCAGAGTGATCAGCATATTGTTCACTCTTTTTATTTATACTATTTTTGTGCGATGCGTATTTTTAAGATATTAACTTTTATCGTTGTTTTGTTGGGAGGAGCTTATGCTGCTTCCATGTATTATTTTGTGGACGAAAGTAAAAATTTCACCATTGAAAAAGAGATTGATTATCCTGTAGATAAGGTTTTTGCCCAATTTAATAATCTTCAGAATTTCACAAGATGGAACAATTTTTTTACCAGTTCACAATCTATAGATATTGATTATTATACGCCTTATGAAGGGCAGGGAAGTGCCATCAGCTATGTAGATTCTAAAAATGATACCGATGGAGAAATGTTCATCAGGTATGAAAATCCTAATAAGACTTTAAAGTATCAGCTTTTCGAGGATGAAAATGAAAATCCTACACTGGTTGATGTGAAGTTTAAGCCTGTTTCTGCTGAAAAAACAAAAATCATCTGGTACGTACATACCCCAAAATTATCGGTCTGGAAAAGAGTAGGAAACTTCTGGACAGAAGACCGTTTTGCTGAAAATATCAACAAAAGTATGGCGAATCTTAAAAACTCTTTAGGAAATAAAGTGGAAAAAGATAACCAGATGGCAGCCATCAAATATGACAGTCTGATGGTGGAAAATGAAGAAGATAAACTGCTGTTGGGGATCAATGTAAGTACATCAAACAAGAAAGATGCGCTCTATAAAAATATCGTGATGAATTATAACAAGGTTTATAATTTCGTGACGATGGACCTTGGAAAAAGAGATGATGAATTCGGGTATCCGATTCTGATTACCGATGCGGATAATTACAAAGACAAGGAGGTTTCTTATTTCCTCGGAATTCCGCTTTCTAAGAAAATCGGAGTGTCTGATAATAATTTTAATTTCAGGTCTGTAAATCCGTCTCAAAACTACGTAATGTACTACAAAGGGAATTATGAGGGGCGAATTCGGGCAATTCAACAGCTTATTCAGAAAGCCAAAAAAGACGAGATGCGCTTCGGAGATATCCGCCAGACCTTTATTGAACGTCCGATGGATGGACAGGAAGTGAATGTTAAGCTCTCATTATCAGTGTATAAGTAATTTTTTTTTAATTATTTTTTTCTTAAGTTTTTTTAACGGTTTCAGACTGTTCTAACTCGGTTTTTTTATTAAATTTGAAGATTAATTCTACAAATAAATTTTAATAAATAGATAAACTGTAATAATGGACAGATTTTCATTCCTAAACGCAGCTCATTCTCAATTAATTGAGGATTTATACCAACAGTACTTAAAATTCCCAGACTCTCTAGAACCATCATGGAAAGCTTTCTTTCAAGGCTTCGATTTTGCTTTGGAGAACTATGGAGACGACGATAACATCCAGTTTATTCAGGCTTCGGCCAGCGCTGCCCCGGCAGTACAACAGATTTCTCAGGCAGTATCAAACGGAGAAGTTCCTGAGCACATCAAGAAAGAATTTAAAGTAGTAAACCTTATTGAGGCTTACAGAACAAGAGGACACCTTTTTACAAAAACTAACCCAGTTAGAGAAAGAAGACATTATACACCTACTTTAGACATCGAAAACTTCGGTCTTTCTAAAGAAGATTTAAATACAAAATTCAACTGTGCAGTTGAAACAGGAATGAAAGAACCTGCTACTCTGGCAGATTTAATCAAGCACCTTGAAAGCATCTACTGTGATTCTATCGGAGTAGAATATATGCACATCAACAATGTTGAAGAAAAAGATTTCATCAAAAGATGGCTTCAGGTAAATGAAAACCATCCAAGTCTTTCTGCCAACGAGAAAACAGAAATCTTATTAAAATTAAACCAGGCAGTTGCTTTTGAAAACTACCTTCACACAAAATTTGTAGGACAAAAAAGATTCTCATTAGAAGGTGGTGAAACATTAATCCCTGCTTTAGATCAATTGATCTCAAGATCTTCTCAGTTAGGAGTAGATGAAGTGGTATTAGGAATGGCTCACAGAGGTAGACTGAATGTACTGACTAACATCTTCGGGAAATCTTACAAACAGATCTTCTCAGAATTTGAAGGAAAAGAATTCGAAGAAGACGTATTCTCTGGTGACGTTAAATATCACTTAGGATCATCTAAAAAGATCAAAACAGCTTCAGGAGAAGAAGTTTGTATCAACCTTACGCCAAACCCGTCTCACCTTGAAACGGTTGCTGCCCTTGTAGAAGGTATCTGCCGTGCAAAAGTAGACGACAAATATAAAGATTACTCTAAAGTATTACCAATCATCATCCACGGTGACGGAGCGATTGCCGGACAAGGTATTGCTTATGAAGTGGCTCAGATGATGACATTGGAAGGATACAGAACTGGAGGTACTGTTCATATCGTTGTAAATAACCAGGTTTCATTTACAACCAACTATATGGATGCAAGGTCTTCAACATACTGTACAGACATTGCAAAAGTTACAGAATCTCCTGTAATGCACGTAAATGCTGACGATGCTGAAGCAGTTGTTCATGCTATCCACTTTGCTGCTGATTTCAGAGCAAAATTCGGAAAAGACGTTTATATTGACCTTTTAGGATACAGAAAATATGGTCACAACGAAGGTGATGAACCAAGATTCACTCAGCCTAACCTATATAAAACGATTTCAAAACACCCGAATCCAAGAGAAATTTATAAAGATAAATTGCTTAAAGACAGCGTTACTTCAAACGACGTAATTGCTAAAATGGAAACGGAATTCAAAGCTCTTCTGGACAAAGATTTTGATGCTTCTAAAGAGATTGAGAAAAACGTAATGGATCTGTTTATGGCTGAAGACTGGACCAACTATCCAATCGGAAAGAGAGGAGCAGTTCAGTTGCCTGTAGATACCAAATATGATGCAACGAAGCTTAAAGAATTAGCACTTAAAATGTCAACACTTCCTGTTGATAAAAAGTTCATCAATAAAATTACAAGACTTTTCGAAAACCGTATCAAAGCGATTGAAGGAAACTCATTAGACTGGGCGTTAGGAGAGTGGTTAGCCTATGCTACACTTCTTGTGGAAGGTCATAATGTAAGAATCTCCGGTGAAGATGTAGAAAGAGGAACATTCTCCCACAGACATGCGGTAGTAAAAACAGAAGATACAGAAGAAGAATATATCCCGTTAAGACACGTATCAGAAAGCAGATTTGATGTATTCAACTCCCACCTTTCAGAATATGGTGTTCTAGGTTTCGATTACGGATATGCAATGGCTTCTCCAAATACATTAACCATCTGGGAAGCTCAGTTCGGAGACTTCGTGAACGGTGCTCAGATCATCGTTGACCAGTACCTTGCTGCAGCAGAAGAAAAATGGAAAATCCAGAACGGATTGGTAATGTTATTGCCTCACGGTTCAGAAGGACAGGGAGCAGAGCACTCTTCAGCAAGATTGGAGAGATTCCTTACCCTTTGTGCTAATGAAAACATGGTGGTAGCCAATATTACTTCACCTGCCAACTACTTCCACTTATTGAGAAGACAGTTAAAATGGGGCTTCAGAAAACCATTGATCGTAATGAGTCCTAAATCTCTATTGAGACATCCTAAAGTGGTTTCTCCAATCGAAGATTTTGCAAACGGTACATTCCAGCCAATCTTAGATGATCCTACTGCAGATCCTAAAAAAGTAGAAAAAGTAGTTCTTTGTTCAGGTAAACTGTACTTCGAATTATTAGCGAAGAAAGAAGAACTAAACTGTGAAAATATTGCATTGGTAAGATTCGAACAGTTATATCCGCTTCAGGCAGATGCTATTGAAGCCATCTTCAACAAATACGAAAACAAAAAACAATTGGTTTGGGCTCAGGAAGAACCTGAAAACATGGGTGCTTGGTCTTATATCCTGAGAAACTTCAGAGATACAGGGATCCAGGTAGTTGCTCCGGTACCAAGCGGTGCTCCAGCTCCAGGTAGCCACAAAATGTTTGAGAAAAATCAAAATGCAGTGATCAACAGAGTTTTCGACAGAGATGATGCTCCTGCAAAAAGACCAGTTACAGCTTAATTTAAATAATATCCAATTAAAAAATAAAAAATACTCGATATGTCAGTTTTAGAAATGAAAGTTCCTTCACCGGGCGAATCAATTACAGAAGTTGAAATTGCAACTTGGCTTGTGAAAGATGGTGATTATGTAGAAAAAGATCAACCTATCGCCGAAGTGGATTCAGATAAAGCAACTCTTGAATTGCCGGCAGAACAAAGTGGTATTATCACTTTAAAGGCGGAAGAAGGTGATGTAGTACAGGTAGGTCAGGTAGTTTGTTTAATTGATATGGATGCTGCTAAGCCAGAAGGTGCTGCACCTGCTGCTGAAGCTCCAAAACAGGAAGAAGCTCCGAAAGCTGCTGAACCTGCTAAACAAGAAGCTCCAAAACCAGCTGCTCCCGTAGCTGCTCCACAAACTTATGCAACAGGAGCTCCATCTCCGGCTGCTAAGAAAATCCTTGACGAAAAAGGAATGGATGCTGCTCAGGTTTCAGGAACAGGAAGAGACGGAAGAATCACTAAAACTGATGCTGAATTAGCGGCAGTTCCTGCATTAGGAGGAAGCCCTATGACAGCTACAGGTGCCAGAACTACCACTACAACTAAACTTTCAGTTTTAAGAAGAAAAATCGCTCAAAGACTAGTTTCTGTAAAGAATGAAACTGCTATGTTGACGACTTTCAACGAAGTGGATATGTCTGAAATCTTCAGATTAAGAAAGCAATATAAAGAAGAATTTGCTCAAAAACATGGAGTAGGACTTGGTTTCATGTCTTTCTTTACAAAAGCAGTTACAAGAGCATTACAAATGTATCCGGATGTAAACGCATCTATCGATGGTGACTTCAAAGTAAATTATGATTTCTGCGACATTTCAATTGCCGTTTCAGGTCCTAAAGGATTAATGGTTCCGGTATTGAGAAACGCTGAAAATATGTCTTTTGCAAGCGTAGAAGCAAACATCAAAGATCTTGCTATCAAAGTAAGAGACGGTAAAATTACTGTTGACGAAATGACTGGTGGTACTTTCACGATTACAAACGGTGGTACTTTCGGATCTATGATGTCTACACCAATCATCAACCCTCCACAATCTGCAATCTTAGGAATGCACAACATCATCCAGAGACCAGTAGCGGTTGACGGACAGGTAGTAATCAGACCAATGATGTACGTGGCAATGTCTTATGACCACAGAATTATCGATGGTAAAGAATCTGTAGGATTCCTTGTTGCGGTAAAAGAAGGTATCGACAATCCTGTTGAAATATTATTAGGAGGTGACGAAAGAAAAGGCCTTGGATTATAGTTTTAATGAAATTATAATGTAAATATATGATCTCGCCTTATAAAAAAGGCGAGATTTTTGTATTTATTAAGAAAATGCTACAATGATGTTTTCAAAAATGACTTCCAATATCAAAGTTTCAGTTATACCTGAATATGATAGTAAAAACAGTTATCCCTCCGAAAACCGTTACGTTTTTAAATACAATATCACGATAGAAAATGACGGAAGCTTTCCTATCAAAGTATTAAAAAGAAAATGGTTGATCTTCGATGTCGGATTCGGATACACAGAGATTATAGGTGATGGCGTTATCGGCTTGACTCCTGAAATAGGAACAGGTGAAAATTTCGCTTACTTCTCCAATGTAATGCTTCGTTCCGGAGTAGGAAATATGAGCGGAAAATACCTGGTTAAAAACCTCGAAACACAAGAGACTTTTGAGATTGATATTCCAAAATTCAATCTGTTGTCTGAAGTGTTGAGTAATTAATGATAAAGAGCAGACTAAGAACCCGGTTCTTATTAAAGCTTTTTGATTTTCGCTTTCATATAATCGTTTACTTCATCATTGCTGGTGAGAAACAGTTTCTCAAAAGCCAGCAGAGATATCTTTGCACACACTTCAGCATCTGCACCCGCTCTGTGGTGGGTGAAGTCAATTTTGTGATATTCAGCCAAAGGTTTCAAGCCATATTTCGGAAGATAATTCCATGACTTCTTAGCAAGCTGTATGCTGCATAAATAGTTCAATTTTGGGGTGAACATTCCATAATGCTCCAGGCATCCTCTTAAAACAGAAGCATCAAATCCTGCATTATGAGCAATCATAAGGCTTCCATACATCATGTCCTGAGCTTCATACCAGACTTCATCAAAAGTAGGCGCATCTTTCACATCTTCAGGATGTATACCATGCACCGCAATATTAAATTTACTGAAATAAGGAAAACTTGGAGGTTTAATCAGCCAGGTCTTTGTTTCAACAATTTTAGAATCCTGCACCACACAGATTCCCATCTCACAAGCTGAACTTTTCTCGTGAGTGGCCGTTTCAAAATCTATAGCGCAGAAATCCATTGTTTTTTAATTATAAGTTGTTGGGTTGATTGTTGCTGGTTACTAGTTCTCTGGTTTTGAGTTTAATGTTCAAGGTTTAATGTTTTGAGTTTAAGGTTGGTTGAAGTTATCAATTTTTACTCTAATGAATCTTAGTTCATGATAAGTAAGGTAAACTGTAATTCCCCTAATCCCTGCAACCTATCATCTGCCACCTAAAAAATGTTTGAAAATCAGCCATTTTGATTGATAAAACTGACTCTTCTGATGTTTCTGACGAAGTTTCCATGTTCCGGGAAGCTGGGCATAAAATCCAAAATGAGCTCTTACTACAGCCCATAAATGTGGAAAACCATGTTTTAAACCAAAGTAAATCCCGGCAACACCGTCCAGACATAATCTGAAAAAGATCAGCCAGATCAGTTGTGGAAAAGGAAGGTTTTTAAGCATCATAGAAAGATTATTTCTGATGTTTAAATACGTTTTTTGTGCACTCTGTTTATTGAGCGTTCCACCGCCTACATGATATACATGGGCTTTTCCTGTATAATAAATCTTTTTCCCTGAGTTGATAAGCCTCCAGCAAAGGTCAATTTCTTCTTGATGGGCAAAGAATCTTGCATCAAACCCATTCTGTTCCCAAAAATCTTTTGAACGGATAAAAAAACAGCATCCTGAAGCCCAGAAGATCTCTGTTTCATCATTATACTGGCCTTTATCTTCTTCCAGATCATCAAAAACTCTTCCTCTGCAATAAGGATATCCAAGGTTGTCGATCAAGCCCCCGGCAGCACCAGCGAATTCAAAATGACTTTTATGGTGATAAGATAAAATTTTAGGTTGTACTGCTGAAACGGAAGGATTCTTTTCCAACAATTCCAATACAGGTTCTGTCCAGTTCTTGGTAACTTCTACATCGGAGTTCAGAAGACAGTAGTATTCATTCTTGATGGATTTTAAGCCCTCATTGTAACCGCCTGCAAACCCATAGTTTGTATCATTTTTAATAATGTTTACGGTAGGGAAATTCTTTTGTAAGAACTCTAAGGAATCATCCGTAGAAAGATTGTCTATCAAATAGATATCGGCATTCTGAGAAAATTGAACCACACCCGGAAGAAATTTTTCAAGCCAATTTCTGCCGTTCCAGTTTAAGATGGCAACTGCCAGTTTTTTCTGCATATCAATCTATTTTTTTCAGAATCAAAATTTTTGATAGAGTCTTGATATTTCCATTTTCTGTGGGACCAAAGATAGTTGTCAGGGTATTTGTGTAAAGTATTTTCCAATAATTTATGGAATTTTCTTACCACTTCATTTTCTGTAAACTTTTCGCCATCCGGGTATATTCTGTGATAATTAACCTGATAATAACCGCGCTTCACTTTTTTCATCTCACAATAGATAAAAACAAGATCCATTCTTGTGGCCAGTTTATCATATCCGATAAATGCAGGAGTTCTTTGATTCAGGAATTCCAAACCATAAGTGACATGAGCATGATGAGGCGTTTGATCTGCTACAAACATATAAGCAGAATCTCCATTGTTTTTAGATCTGAAGATATTGAGGATTACTTCATTGGCTTCCAGTGCTTCGTTTCCGAATTTATTACGAACCTTCTTCATCTGATTTTCCCAGAAATCACTGTTTACCTTTCTGTAAACAGGGTGGCAGTGGGCTTGGGGAATGATTTTTGCCAATGCATTGATCCATTCCCAGTTGAAAACATGTCCTGCAAGAAGAATAATATTTTTCCCTTCAGCCTTAGCTTCGTGGAATAAATGCTGGTTGATATGCTGCATCCTCACTCGGGATTCTGTCTCGGAAATGCTGAAAGATTTTATAGTTTCTAACAAATAATCAGAAAAATTAAGATAGAATTTCTTTCGAATCTCTTTAATTTCTTCCTCAGATTTATCAGGAAAAGACTTTATAAGATTTTGAGTGATAACCTCTTTTCTGTATCCTACAATATAATAATTGAGGAAAAAGATAACGTCCGAAAAAATATACAATATTTTAAGCGGAAGCTTAGAGATCAGATATAATATTTTGATTAGAAAATTCATAAAACACGCAAATTTAGTGATAATAAAATTATGGTTCTATTTTTGCAGAAGGATTATGTATTATTTTTTTTACTTTTATATTATGAAAAAATTGATAATATTCGCTTTCCTGGGATTAAGTGCTTTTGCCTTTTCACAGGATGTAAAGGATTTACCTGATAATGGAAAACAAAAAACAGCGCTTATAGTGCCTACGGAACAGAAAGAGTTAGAGGCAAAGAAAAAAGCAGCTGAAGAAAAAGCTAAGCTTCCTAAGCCATATGATCCAAAAGCTGATGCGCAGGCTGATATTAATAAATTGGTTGCTCAGGCTAAAAAAGAAGGCAAAAATGTGATGATCCAGGCTGGTGGAAACTGGTGTATCTGGTGTCTTCGTTTTAATAATTATGTGCAGACTACTCCAGAATTGAAGGAATTAGCAGATAAGAATTATGTATATTACCACCTGAACTATTCTCCGGAGAATAAGAATGAAAAGGTTTTTGCCCAGTATGGTAATCCGGGCGAAAAATTTGGATACCCTGTGTTTATTGTTTTAGATAAAAACGGAAAAATGATCAAAGTTCAGCAGAGTGATGTGCTGGAAGAAGGGAAAGGCTACAGTAAAGATAAAGTAAAGGAATTCTTTACTACCTGGGCTCCTAAAAAAGGATAAAATAAAAAAACTGCTTCAGTAATGAGGCAGTTTTTTATTGTCTGATTAGTAAAAACAATAATCAATATAAATTATAATAGCTTTTTAATCCAGCTTAGTTTCTTTTCTGAATAAGGTGGATATTTGATATTTGGTTCGCCCCAGGTAGCTTTTTCGAGAACTGCTTTTTGATGCGAAAAAGTTTCAAAACCATATTTGCCATGATAGTTTCCTATTCCTGAGTTTCCCACTCCTCCAAACGGAAGATTGTCATTAGTTAAATGCATCACCGTATCATTGATACATCCTCCTCCAAAAGAAAACTTTTGGGTAAAT
The DNA here is from genome assembly GCF_004119445.1 of Chryseobacterium sp. CH21. Classification (GTDB taxonomy): domain Bacteria; phylum Bacteroidota; class Bacteroidia; order Flavobacteriales; family Weeksellaceae; genus Chryseobacterium. Next base: position 75,581 of record NZ_QICI01000061.1, read on the forward strand.
TGATCCTTCTCTTCAGAATTATTGGTGAAAAGATAAGCTGCCAGTGGCTTTTCAAGTCCTAAAATAGAATTGAGTGCAGCATTATAGTTTTGAAAGCTGATGACCGGCAGGAGAGGACCGAAAATTTCTTCCTGCATGATTTCGTCATTCCAGTCCACATGATTCAAAATAGTAGGTTCTATATATCGTTTTTCTTCGTTAAAATAGCCGCCGGAATAGATCTTTTCCTGATCAATAAGGCGTACAAGGCGCTGGAAATTCCTTTGGTTAATAATTTTGGTGTATTGTTCAGAATCCTGACCATATTTGAATTCTTTGATATATTTTCTGAGCATTTCCAGAAACTGTTCCTGAATAGTTTCTTCTACCAAAAGATAATCGGGAGCTACACAAGTTTGTCCGGCATTGAGGAATTTCCCCCAAACAATTCTTTTGGCTGCGATTTCGAGATTGGCATTTTTAGTAACAATAGCCGGAGATTTTCCACCTAATTCAAGCGTAACTGGGGTGAGATGTTCCGCTGCAGCTTTGTAGACAATCTTTCCCACTTTTGTGCTTCCTGTAAAGAATATTTTGTCGAATTTCAATTGTAAAAGAGCTGTAGTTTCTTCAATACCGCCTTCGTATACATACAGATATTCAGGGGGAAAGTTTTCATTGATGATGGATGCCATCACTTTCATGGTGTTTTCCGCTATTTCGCTGGGTTTAAGAATACAGCAGTTTCCGGCAGCCATGGCTGCAATAATGGGAGAAAGGGATAACTGATAAGGATAATTCCAGGCTCCTATGACCAATACGCAACCCAATGGATCAGCATAAATTTTACTGTTTCCTAACTGATTGGCAAGATTGGTACTTACTTTTTTAGGCTTTGAAAGAGACTTTAGGTTTTTGATATAGTAATTGATATCATTCAGAATAAAAGATAATTCTGTGGTGAAAGTATCAAATTTTGACTTGCCAAAATCGTTGTTAATAGCTTCATACAGCCTATTTTCATTAGAAATAATAAGACTTTTAAGCTTTTCAAGATACATTTTCCGGAAAGTAAGGCTCTTGGTTTGCTGTGTTGTGAAAAAATCTCTTTGCTTTAGTAAAATATTTTCAATTTCCATGAGTTGGCTTTTAGTGATTTGCGCAATATTGCGGTCTAAAAATACTAACAATAAATCGGCCAAAAATTTTAAGAAGGAAGCTTTTTTCCTTTACATGATATTCCTTACTGCTATTTTTACAGGATGATACAACAGCAGACCAATTGCGGTAACAAGTGCCAGCCAGAATAGTCCCGTGAAAATTTCCATATTGGAAAGAAGAATAGACTGAGCTGTTATTTTAGCTTTAAAAGCTCCTGCTGTCATGGATAAAGAATCATTCACAGATAATTTCGAAATATTAGCCCCGAAAATTTGATTCCACTGGCTGTAAAAAACGGGATTGGTATCTGTAAAATTTTGGCTGAGGGTATCAGAATGTTTTAATGTTAAAAATAACATCAGGTTTTGCATCAGGGCATATCCGATAGCGGTCGTCCAGAAACGGGTTGTTGTTCCCATTGCTGTAGCATTAGCCACATATTCTTCCGGAGTTCCTGAAATCAAAAAGAAAACAAGCGGTGTAAATAATAACCCCTGAGCAACTCCTTGCAAAAATAAAGGTGGACAGATCGTGGAAAGGGTAGTGTCAGGATAAAAAGTATAGGTAAACCAAGCACAATCTATGGCAAGCAGTAGAAATCCTGTGAAGAATACAATCCTTGATGATACTCCCCGAACCAGACAAATTCCTGATAATAATATCCCCAAAAGAGTTCCTGCCACATTCCAGTATTGGATGTTCACAATATAATCCCAAGGCCACTTCCATACCGTTGCCATGATGCTGTAGACATTATTCAGTCCGGAGCGGATCAGGTAAAAAATGAAAAACAGAATCATTCCTGCAATCACATTTTTTGAACTGAAAACTTCGAAATGAAACAATGGTCTCTTAGAATTTCTTTGTTTCAACATAAATAAACCTCCCGAAAGAAGGAATATAAAAAGACACATGATAATGGTATCGGATTCAAACCACATGAGTCTTTTCCCATAAATAATAGCATATCCACCAGCCTGCAGACATACCCAAAGTAAAAACCAGCTGGTAACATCCAGTTGGTACAAAGGTTTTTTAGGGAAAAATCTGTTTCTGTTGAACAGAGCAATACCAATGATCAGTACAAACACATGAAAATACACCATCATCAGGATCATATGCTGAAAATTGTAATCTTCAATACTTGATTTCAACAGGGAAGTGGTAATGGTTCCTCCGGTCAACATGATGGTATACATGAAGAGATACGCCAAAACTTTAGCATGTCTGGTCTTTAATTCCGCAATAATCAGAGGCAGAAAAATGGCACCTTCAAGCAATCCGAAAATCCCTTCCAAAAATCGGATGACCAAGATCACATGATAATCATGAGTCACCGATAAAACATAAAGGATAATCACAGAAATAGAAGCCATCAGCAGGACATAATATTTGACACTGAAATAAGCCATAAATCTTTGTATAACTAAAAGGGTAACCACAAATGTCCCGTACATCAAAATCATTAAATACTGGATGTCATCTGAATCTACATCCATAAAAGAAGAGGTGAAGGCGCTGTTTGAATGTAAAAGCGACAACAACATCAGGTGGGGAAACAATGCCAGTATCAAAAGTGGCAGTTTCAGCCATTGTGGTACCCATTTATGATAAACTGTATTATGCTGCATAATTTTTATGAAGAATAAAAATGCGAAAAGACAAAGGGCAAAGGGTGTAAATAAATCAAAGGTAAAATGGCAAATATGCGTAAGAAAAAATTGGCAGATTCGCTATTTTGCGGTTTGTCTTTTCGCTAAAAAATAATTTAATTTGAAAATTTGAAAATGGGAGAATTTGGAAATGATAATAAAACCGGATATTTTTATACTCTAAAACTCTCCAACCCTCAAACTCATATTTTCCTCGCACTCACCAGAACATTCATCCCAGAAAGCAGTTTTTCGTTGTCTTTATTGTTATCAAGAATAATTTTCACCGGAAATCTCTGCTCTATTTTCACAAAGTTTCCGGTTGCATTATCCGGTTTTACTAATGAAAACTGAGATCCTGAAGCAGGTGAAACAGAAAGTATTTTTCCTTTAAACTCAACATCGGGATAAGCATCCGCAGTAATGATAACTTCCTTGCTCTGATCTATCTGTCCAAGCTGTGTTTCCTTATAATTGGCAATAATCCATTTTTCTTTGCTTACAATCTGAACCAGAGCCTGACCTTCCTTAATCAACTGTCCTTCCTGAATGGTCTTTTTTCCTACCCATCCATCATAAGGTGCTGTAATCACAGTATAAGAAAGATATAATTTAGCATTATTAAGACTTGCAGAACTCTGCTGGATCTGGCTTTTCACGGGAGCAACTTTAGTCTGCTGTTCATTGGCTCCGGCTCTTACTGCATTTTTCTGCTGTTCCAATGCTAAAAGATTGGCTTTTGACTGTTCATAAGAAGCCTTTACATTTTCAAATTCCTGCTCTGTAGCAGCATCTTCAGACAGCAGATTTTTATATCTTTTGTAATCCTGTTCCGTTCTCCAGATATCAATTTTTGCGGAAGCAATTTTAGCATCAATGATCTTCGTATCGCTTTCTTTAGTGTTGACACCGCTTTCGATTGTCCCAATGGTTGCCGTATTAGCGTGAAGATTGGCTTCTGCCATATGAACCTGATTCACAAACTCTCTATTGTCTATGACGATTAAAGTATCTCCTTGATGTACAAACTGATTTTCGTTAAACTTAATAGTTTTAATGAACCCTGATACTTTGCTGGATACTGGCGTGATATATTGCTCAATTTGTGCATCATTTGTTGTAACATTTTTTCTCGAAAAAAGATAAAAACTTACCATCCCTGTGATTCCGCTTATAATGAGGATCCAGGCCAGTAGAGTAATGGACTTGTTGATTCTTTTTTCCTTTTGTGTCAATTGTTTCTGTGCCATAGTTTTTATAAGTTCCCAATCGTATATTGGAGTTGGTAATATTTAAGTTGTCGGTTAATTTTTACGGAAATAAGATTAGATTCAGCTTCCAGATATGTATTGTCGGCATCTATCAGTTCAGTGATAAGGCTTAGCTTATTGGCGTATTTTGTTCTTACAATACGGTAGTTTTCTTTGGCTTGATGAATAGCTTCTTCAGCAATTTTTACCTTCTGGTCTGTCTCTTCAAACTTTTTATAAGCTTCATACACATTATGTCTTACATTTTCCTCATTTTCTTCTATCTGAAGTTTAGCCAGGTCAATATTTTCCCGTGCTTCCTGCATTTTGTACTTATTTTTGTACAGATTTTCGATAGGATAGGTAAGATTCACACCCACCATTCCCAGACGATAAGCATACGGTTCCGGAGGAAAGAACATCATATTCGGATATTTTAAAAAATATTCTCCGCCAGCTGTTATTTTGGGTAAATAATTTGCTTTGATAATCTTTTGATCCAGTTCTTTCAATGAAAGGTTTTTGTGAGTGATTTCAACAGATTCATTCTTGTTTAAAGCTGTTTCTGTTAGTCCATCTACATTAGGAATCGCTGCACTGTCCGAAATAAGGTCTTCCGTATTCACATGCATTTCCTGATTTTCCGGAAGTGAAAGAATGGTTTTCAGCTTGTGCTCAGCAATCTGAATATCATTATCCAGTTCCGTCCAGCTCATCTTATGATTAGAAAGTTGCAGCGAGGTTCTCAAGACTTCATTTACCGTTACAACGCCATTAGCCTTCAATGCTTTTACCTGTTTAATGTTGACAGAATCTTCCTTCATTTTATCATTGATAAGACTCTGCTGTTCTTTTAAGTGGTGAATTTGCAGAAAAGCTGTAATGATTGACATTTTAAGCTGTCTCTCGTCCAGGTGGGTTTTTAAAGCTGAAATTTCAGTATCAATAGCTGCTTTCTTCTCTGTATTTTTTATTTTGCCACCCATGTATACCGGAATGGAAGCAGATAATGTAAAATCATACATTCCATTGATCACATCGTATTTGGTGGCTTTGTTGAATACGCCATTCTGATGCTGAAACAGATTCGTTACCTGATTGTAGCTTGTATGAAACTCAATGTCCGGAAGTTTTTCCATGTTGAGATCTTTCTCTTTTGTGATGGACATTTCCTGTTTGAGATGACTTATCTGTATGTTTTTGTTGTTTTTCAGACCAATCTCTACAGCTTGCTGTAAGCCGAGATGCTGGTAATCTATCATCTGTGAATGTAAAAAGTTGCTCAATAACAAGCACAACGCAATGCACAGATATTGGCCCGCGTTCAATATGATATTCATAAATTAATTAAAGGATTTTTGCTAAAATGATTTTGATGCAGCAAATTTACGATGGGAAGCTACTGACTCTATTTGTGAAAACAGAAAAATATTTGCTCATTTACGCCAATTTTAAAATTCTTCTTACCTTTATGGGATGAACAACAGCCATTTTAAAGAAGTAGATGAAGATGATACCGAATTTTACGTTTATCATGTCCTTACCGGAAATGTAACCACAGAGATTCATTATCACAGTTCTGCACAATTAGTATATGCGGAAGGTGGTATTGTACATGTTTTTACCGATCAGAAACACTGGTATCTTCCTGCGAGATGCTTTATGTGGATTCCCGCTGGAACTCCTCATTATATTTTTTCTACCAGTCCAAAAGTGGATTTATATAATTTTTATTTTAAAAAAGAAGAAAGTGAAAATGGCTTTTTTGATGAAATAAACATTTATTCTGTTAATGATTTACTCAGAGAGATGATTTTGTACACTAAAGAATGGGATGGGAAAATCACAAAAAATGATCCTTCCAAATATTTTTTTCTCAAAGCGCTGAAAGGTGTATTACAAGAGAAAGAATACAAACATCTTGCATTTCCTATACAGCATCCTTTTCCTAAAGATGAAACATTATTGAAGATCGCACGATATATTCATGCCAACCTTGAAAAGCCCCTTACTATCGAATCTACGGCAAAAGAATTTGGAATGAGTACAAGAACCCTTTCCCGGAAATTTAAAGAGATTCTGGGCATGAATTACGTTCGTTTTCTCAGAGCATTAAGAATCACCCGTTCTCTTGAGCTGATGCTGGAAGATAAATACAATATGTACGAAATCGCAATGATGGTAGGGTACAACAGCCTGTCGTCTTTCAGTAATATTTTCAAAAAGATCATCGGCATTGCTCCTACGGAATATCAGCGGAAACTGAGAGGGAATAAATAGCGAGTGAGAGCGTTTGTGATTTCTGATTCGTGGTAACGGGTTTTATAATGCCCCGTATAGTTTTATAAACGTTCTTGTGTATTTCAATACATGAGGCCACGGGAAAACTAATCTAACGAATAATATGGGTTAAGATTTCCTACATTCCCCTTCCCTGAAGGGGTGGATTTTTGCGACGCAAAAAGACGGGGTAGTCATATGGCATAACCCTTCCGAATTATATACAAAAACCACCTCAATAAAATTGAAGTGGTCGTATTGTGAGAAAATCTCAGTCGCTTAATTAAGCTTCTTCAGATTTAACTTCTTCTTTCTTAGCAGCAGGAGCAGCTACAACTGGAGCGTCAGATACGATATCGAATTCGAAATTGTACTCAACGTTTCTGTGTAATCTGATGTTAGCTGTTACTTTACCAGTTCTCTTAATAGTGTTCCCTGGAATTTTGATGTATTTCTTCTCTACAGAAACTCCAGCTTTAGCAAGAGCCTCAGAAAGATCTGCATTGTTGATAGATCCGAATAATTTATCACCAGAACCTACTTTTGCAGGAATAGTGATAGAAGTTTTCTTCAATTGCTCAACTACAGTGTTAGCAGCAGCGATTAATTTAGCTTCTTCTTCTTTTCTAGCTTCTAAAGTAGCTTCTAGAGCTGCTTTGTTTTTAGGTGTAGCTAAAAGTGCAATTCCTTGAGGAAGTAAAAAGTTTCTAGCATAACCTGGCTTTACGCTTACTGTATCAAACTCAAGTCCTAAGTTTTCTACGTCTTGTTTTAGGATAATATCCATTGTTGTTGTCCTTTTTGGGATTTTAGAGTGATCTAAAATCAAGTTAGAATTAATTATTTATTCAGCAACAAAAGAAGAGGGAGACCTCTTCTTTTATTTATTTTTGTCTTATTTCAATAAGTCAGCTACGTAAGGTAGTAAAGAAAGGTGTCTTGCTCTTTTGATAGCAGCAGAAACTTTTCTTTGGTATTTTAAAGAAGTTCCAGTGTATCTTCTTGGTAAGATTTTACCTTGCTCGTTTACAAATTGTAATAAGAAATCAGCATCTTTGTAGTCAACGTGCTTAATTCCGTATTTTTTGAATCTACAATATTTCTTTTCAGATTTTGTATTGATATCAAGTGGAGTAAGGAATTTTACTTCTGATTCTCCTCCTGCTGAGGCTTGTTTAGCCATTTCATCTATTGCCATGTCTTGTCTTTTTAAAAAATAGGGTTAATAATTAAGCTTTAGCTGCTTTTACTTTAGCTCTTCTTGTTACAGCGTACTCAATAGCATGCTTGTCAAGTTTTGTAGTAAGGTAACGGATTACTCTTTCGTCACGCTTAAATGCTAATTCTAAATCAGCTACTACAGTACCTTCTCCTTTAAATTCGATTAAAGTGTAGAACCCATTCTTTTTCAATTGGATAGGGTAAGCTAACTTTTTCAATCCCCAATTTTCTTTAGCAACGATTTCGCAGTTCTTTTCTTTGATAAGATCTACATACTTGTTCACTGCTTCCTCTACCTGTGCCTCAGATAGAACGGGAGTTAAAATGAAAACAGTTTCGTAATTGTTCATAATGTTAAAAAATTTGTTAATTATTTCGAGGTGCAAAAGTAGAAAATATATTTCTTATATGCAAGAATACTGGTGAAATAGTTGGTCTTTATTATTTGGGTAATAAACATGAAATCTATTTTTGTATTTTAGTGACATGAAAAACTTTTAATTAATGAAAACTAAATTGTATATCCTACCATTATTATTAATGGGCATTGTCTGCTATTCTCAGGACAAAATTTCCATGAAAAACGGAACTTCTCTAGATGTGAAACTTATAGAAATAGGAACTTCAAATATCACGTATAAAGAATTGGATAATTTGGATGGACCTAGTCATGCTATAGATAAATCCGAAGTTTTTCAGATATCATACAATAACGGTAAAACAGATGTTTTAGGGAAATATAAAACGATTGATGAAGCCAAAAATCTTATCATTTCCAAAATCAACGAATTTGGTATTGATCGCGATAGAAGCAATTTGACGCTTCAGGCTGATTTTGAAGGAGATAATGTTAAAATTAATTCAGTTAATGCAAAAGGACGTATTGTGAATGAAGGAGATTTATGGGATATGTCTAAAGTGGTAGCGTTTCATAACATTTCCAAAAGAAAAGATAATGTATTTTATTTGAATATTGTAACCTATAAAATAAAAAAGACTGAAAAGGAATTAAGCAAGCTAGTGATTAAAATGACAAACTATGAAGCCGCCGAAAGTACACTGGAAGCGATGAAGGACTTAAAAATTATGTTGAAAAAAGATTAATGGTTGATTAGTTGTTATTACTGGATATTAATCTTTCTCTCTTAATTCCGTCAAAAAATTAATCTTCAAAACATCATACAAAGAATGTCTGCTCACCAGGATAGAAGCTATGGAAGATACCATTCCGGCAAGCATCAGGTGGAATATCAATGAATGTCTATCCGTCATTTCCAGAACAATAATAGCTGAAGTAAACGGAGCTCTTGTAATTCCGGTAAGAAAAGCCACCATTCCGGCAAGGATCACTACATTGGTTTCATTGGGAGTTAAATGAATAATTCCTGAAATAACAGAACCAATACTTGCTCCCGCAGTAAGGGCCGGAGCGAAAATTCCTCCGGCACCTCCCGAAGTAAAGGAAAGGGCAGGACCAAGCATCCTCAGAATCGGAACATACCAGTCTTCATGTTTATCTTTGGTAAAAAGAACACGCTCCATAATTTCTTTTCCGGAACCCAGAATCTCTCTGTTGATGAAATAAGCAATGGAAGCAATAATTAAAGCACAAATAATCAGGAAAACGATATTGGCTTTATCTGTCTTCAGTTTTTTCTTCTTCCAACCGTTGATTTTAAGCATAATAACAGACAGCTGACTTGCTAAAATACCAGCAGTACCTGCAACAAGTATAATCGGAAACATCACCATTAAAGAAACATCATTGGTCTTCGGATATCCCAGATATAAATAAGATCCTGCCAATGTTTGTGCAGTAAGACCAGCAATGATGACAGCCGTAAACAAAGCGGTTTTAAAGTAATTGATATGCGTTTTAGACAACTCTTCCACAGCGAAAACAATTCCTCCAAGCGGCGTATTAAATGCTGCTGCAAGACCAGCTGCTGCTCCCGTCATAATCATGTTTTTCTTAGAAATCTTCGGCCACCATTCAGGAAGATATTCATTCACCTTTCTAAAAACAGAGCCTGCAATTTGAATCGTAGGACCTTCACGTCCTACTGCACCTCCTCCGATGACCAGGATAACTGAGGATAGGATTTTAAAGAAAATGATTTTAATACTTAAAAGATTTCTGATTTTCCGATGCTCTTTCGGGTTGGCAAGTTCTACCGCAGCCATCACCTGTGGAATACCGCTTCCTTTGGCATTGGGGGCAAATTCTTTTACCAGCCACCATGATAAAACAAATCCAATAGGAGCAATAATGAAAATCATCCATGCATGCCAGTCGAAAATAAAATTCATCAGATGTTCACCCCATGCAAATATCTGCGCATACAAAACGGCAAAGAAACCAGTAATAATGGATGCTATCCAAAAAGGAATAGCCTGAAGGAGATTGTTCTTCAGCTGTTCATTCCGGATATTATCAAAGGAATTTTTGAGGGATTTCTTTAAAAGGGTGAAAATTTTCAGCATTTGTTAATTTAGAGATGTAAAAGTACGTGATTTTTACAGAATTTATATTTCTTTCATAAACTTTGAAACTATCTCAGCATTTTCAACGGTAAGTTCCTTGGGTAAACCGAAACTTATAATATTGTTTTTGACTATAAGTTTAAAGTCTCCATCGGGAAATGATTTTATCACTTCTTTTCTCCTGTTGTCTAAAAATGACATGGTTTTGTACGGATCATTTCCGATCACATAAAAATCTTTAAAACCCTTATTATCTTTAAAATTAATGTTAAAATGACTGAAAATTCCAGCTACTTTATCCGCAAGACTCTTTTTATTGACAGAAACGAATCCAAAATCGTTGTCAGTTTTTTTTAATCCCCAAATCTGCAGCGTGTCAAGTTGGTTGTCCGCACGTGCTCCTCTGAAAGTGGTTCCGCCTTTACTGACAATAAAAAGATAAAAAGAATGGGCTTTGTTTTTATCTGTTACAAAATAACAAATCTTAGGTATAAATAATGGAGACAGGTCATCTTGCTCCGATTTGAACTGGTTATAAGGAGAGTTTTCAATATCAATCACAGAAATATCATACATTTCAAAAAGCTTATCATACACTTCAGAAATTAATTTCTCTTCTTCATTCGAAAAATCAAAAAGTTTGGTTATCATATCTTAATTTAAGTTGGATTGGAGTAAATAGTTTGTTTTAAAATTAATACTAATAACTTAAACTTCCAAGAAAGTGATCGGAATGTAAATATGGACTTATTTAAATTGTGAACATTTCATTAAATTGATATTTTATTTAAATTATATTTAAAATTAAAAATCAAATAGTATCAGTTTTTAGTGAAAAATAGAAAGTTTAAATCAAATAAAAAAATCCCGACTTTTGTCAGGACTTTATGTATTGAATGTATTTAATTTTAATTAATTTTTCTTGGCCATAAGATCTACTATTTTCTTAATCATACTAGAACCATTGGTGTTTTGAGGGTTTAGCTCAAGAGATTTTTTGTAATTTTTTAGTGCCAAAGGATAGTTTTTAGCCTTGAAATATCCTTCTCCCAGGCTGTCGAAAGCATTTCCGGATTGTGGATGCTCCTTCACATTGAGTTCAAAAACTTTAATTGCCTCATCAATTCTTGAATTCCCCATTAAGATATAGCCAATATTATTCAATGTTCCGTCAAAATCCCATTTTGGATTTTTGGCTTTGATAGCATAATAGTTTTTTTCTGCGTTTGGATTGTTGGTTTGGGCAAATCCGGCAATAATAGATTCCTCAGCGATAGAATAAGCATCAGTAAGGTTTTTATCAATGATGGCTGCAACATGATTGACAATATGATATTGGGCCGGGAAAAAATTATACCCATTCGACATCATAATAATAGCCATATTATTTTGTGGGAAAATCCTGTAGGCACTAACGTTTCCGCCAGAAAATCCGTAAGACGGAATATCATTTGCTTTACTGATCTCCCATCCATAAGCGAAAACATCTTTTTTGTTTCCATACTCAAACGTCTTCCACATCATTTCTTTTGTCTTTTGATTCAAAAAATCATTATTGCTGAGATGACTGCTCCATTGTAAAAAGGCGGGAAGGGTAATGGCTAATCCATTTCCGGAATGGGATCTTACACCGTTGTCAATGGTGTTTTTTCATATTGTTTGGTTTCATTGTTGTAATTATATTTCTGAACTCTGTTGGGGATTTGCTCAAGAGAATTTGATGAGAAATAAACCTTATCTTTTGTCGCAGAAAATTGATTGTTAATAATAAAATTATCGAAAGACTGTCCTGTGATCTTTTCAATGATCATGGTAATGAGCATGTAATTTGTTTGATTGTATCTGAATTCATTTCCTGTTTCAAACTCCATTTTTTCTTTAGAAAGACGCTCAATTACTTTTGCATTGGAATCATTCGCCGGAATATCCTCGAAAGCGATAAAATTTGGAATTCCGGAAGAATGGGTCAACAGGTTTTTTACTTTTACCTCCTGCCATTCTTTGGGTAGATTTTCAACGTATTTGGAGACGTTGTCTTCCAAAGATAGTTTCCCCTGTTCAATCAGTTGAAAAATGCCAACATTGGCTGCTAATTTTGAAGTAGAGTATATCCTGAACATCGAAGTTGAACTTACTTTTTTATAATCTTCCAGGTTTTCAGTTCCATAATATTGTTCAAAAATTACTTTTCCGTCTTTTATCACTCCAAGAGCCAATCCAGGGATTTTATTGTTTTTCATGACTTCTTTCACATAGGTGTTAATCATTTTTGATTGATTGGTTTGTTGTGAAAAAGCGGTTGTGGAAATGGGTAATGCAAATGCTGCTAAAAGGATATGTTTCATTTGTTGATAGTTCAGGGTTATACTTTTCATATAAGACAATTGAGTGGTATGCTCTGTTACATTGTTAACCTTTTTTCGACAAAAAAACCTCCGATTGCTCGAAGGTTTAGTATTTAAAATCAACAAAATTACTTATCGCTGATTACTCATTACTTATATTTCTGTGTTCAGATCCCAGTTTTCAAGGTAGTCGTGAACATGTTTCAGCATCATTCCTCCTAAAGATCCGTCTACCACTCTGTGATCATAAGAGTGAGACATGAACATTAAGTTTCTGATCGCAATTACATCACCGTCTGCGGTTTCAAGAACTGCAGGCTTCTTAACGATCGCTCCGATGGCTAAAATAGCTACCTGAGGCTGTGGAATAATCGGTGTTCCCATAAGGTTTCCGAAACTTCCTACGTTAGAAATAGTATACGTTGCTCCCTGAGTGTCTTCAGGTCTTAATTTTTTGTTTCTAGCTCTGTACGCTAAGTCGTTGATAGCTTTTGCAAGACCGGAAAGTGATAACTGATCTGCGTTTTTGATAACAGGTACAATAAGGTTTCCATCCGGAAGGGCAGTAGCCATACCGATGTTGATGTTTTTCTTTTTGATGATGTTTTCACCATTGATAGAAACATTGATCATTGGGAAATCCTGGATTGCTTTCACTACAGCTTTTACGAAAATAGGCATAAACGTAAGTTTTTCACCTTCACGTTTTTCGAATACTGCTTTGTTTTTATTTCTCCATTTTACAACGTTGGTAACATCCGTTTCAATGAAAGAAGTAACGTGTGGAGCAATTTGTTTAGCTTTTACCATGTTTTCAGCGATGATCTTTCTCATTCTGTCCATTGGAATGATTTCATCACCTGCACTTACCGGAATCGTAGCTGCCGGAGCAGATACTGCAGGCTGTGGAGTAGAAGCTGCCTGTACCGGAGCGGCCGGAGCTGGCTGACTTCCTCTGTTAGCAACATAAGCTAATATATCTTCTTTTGTAATTCTTCCTTCTAAACCGCTTCCTTTGATAGATTTCAGTTCAGTTTCAGAAATTTTTTCCTGTTGTGCGATAGATTTTACAAGTGGAGATAAGTAAAGATCTCCTGAGAATTCTACGTTTGAAGCAGCTACTGTCTGTAAAGGCTCTTCAATTGCTTTTAAAGTTTCAGCATCCGGAGCAGCCGCCGGAGTTTCAGTTTTTACTTCTTCTGAAGCGGAACCTTCTCCTTCGATTTCTAAAATAGCAATGGCTTCACCTACTTTTGCAACTTCATCTTTTTGCTTTAAAATTTTTACGATTTTCCCCGAAACTGGTGTCGGAACGTCTGAATCTACTTTATCTGTTGCAATTTCTACTACGGAGTCATCCTCCTTTACGTTATCACCTTCATTGAATAACCAAGTGATAATTGTCGCTTCCATAACCCCTTCTCCCATGGAAGGAAGCAATAATTTGTATTCTGCCATTTTTGATTTTTAGATTTTGACAAATATATAAAAAAATCGGTTTTTTTATGAAATATATAATCTTAGCTGAATTCAATATAAATATTTTCTCCTACATTCAGCCCAAACAGGCTTTTAGCGCCGTTTTTCTTGCTTCCTTTATAGATGGTAAGCTCCAATAATTGACTATCATTGAAGATTGCAGCAGACTGCCCATGGAATTCTGTCTCCCTTTCCCAGTCTGAAACCACTTCTGTATGGCTGGAAAATACTCTTGAAAGACTTAAATTCCTGAATTTTATAGTAAAACCGTTGTAGCCTTTACTGATATTCTCGAAAAAATCTTTGTTGATATTTGAGATTATATTTCCGAAATTATCAATATAGGTCACTTCACCAATGATCATGCCTTCAGACTCATTGTAAACTGCTCTGGGGAACATCAGCTGTTTTGCCGATTGTATTTTTCGTCCTATCACTTCAGGAAGTCCGCCATTGGCAAGATGTACCGCTGCCGGTACAAAAATGTCTGTAGAGGTAAAGTCGATGACATCATCAAAGCGGTTGTTCAGCGTAAGTTCATAGATTGCTTCTGGTTTAATATCGAAAAATATAAGGCTTAAAAGTCCGTTGTCTGCCGCCAGAAAGTAAGATCCGTCGGCTTTATAGATAATATTCCTTCTTGATTTGTGGTAAAAACTATCTACGGAAAGAATATGAATGCTTCCTTTAGGAAAATATTTATAAGCATTTCTTACAATATACGAAGTCTGTATAAGGTTGAATGCCTGGATGTCGTGGGTTATATCAATAATATTAACCTCAGGGTTTAGAGACAGAATTTTGCCTTTCACAGCAGCAACTCTGTAATCTAAATTTCCGAAATCCGAAGTAAGGGTAATAATTGACATGAGCAATTTCTAGAATAGTGTAGTATTGCAAAGTTATTTAAAATAAAAAGAACGCCCGAAAGATTGTTGAAAAGAATTTGATATAAATTTGAAAAAAAGCTTTAATTTTAAAATCTAAAAATAAAAATACTGCATGTTTGAATTAACATATGATTTGGAAGATATCGACGCAAAAATCTTCTATGGAGTTAATAACCAATATTTCAACTTAATAAAATCAAGCTTTCCAACCATTAAAATTACAGGTAGAGATCACTTTATCTTTGCCATGGGAAACCAGGAAGCATTAGACATACTGAAGCAAAAACTGAATGATATTGTCAGTTTTATCTCCAAAAACAATTCAATAGGACTGAAAGACGTTGAAAATATATTGAATATTAAAGACGAAAACGAGAAACAACTGGTATTCGATCAGGATATTATCGTAAAGGGAGTTAACGGAAAAATTATTAAAGCTAAAACAACCAATCTTAAAAAGCTGGTAAAAGAAACCGAGAAAAAGGACATGGTTTTTGCCATTGGACCTGCAGGTACCGGAAAGACATATACCAGTGTAGCATTGGCAGCAAGAGCTTTGAGAGATAAAGAAGTGAAAAGGATTATTCTGACAAGACCGGCTGTGGAAGCAGGGGAAAGTCTGGGATTTCTTCCTGGTGATCTTAAAGAGAAGCTGGATCCGTATTTACAGCCTTTATATGATGCCCTTCGTGATATGATTCCACATGAAAAGCTGGAAGGTTTCATGGAGAAAAAAGTAATTGAAGTAGCACCATTGGCTTTTATGAGAGGACGTACACTGGATGATGCGTTTGTGATTCTTGATGAAGCACAGAATACCACGCATGCACAGATGAAAATGTTCCTTACCAGAATGGGTATGAATGCTAAGTTCATTATTACAGGAGATCCAAGCCAGATTGACTTACCTAAAAATCAACAGTCCGGGCTGAAAGAAGCAATGAGGATTTTAAATGGAGTCAAAGAGATTGGTTTTGTGCATCTTACTGAAGAAGATGTGGTAAGACACCCGGTGGTAAGAAAGATTATCCTTGCTTATAATGATGAAGATAAAAGACTAAGAAACGACTAAGTCTGAATAAGTAAAAGTTTCCATTAACCTTTTGTTAACCTTAAATTGTTTAACTAAAATTTGTTAATTTGAAAAAATTAATTAGTTTTGCACACCTTAAATGTAAAAACTAATTAAACATGAAAAAACTTTTACTTGTTGCAGCGGTCGCTGTTATGGGAATTTCTGCAAACGCACAAGAATTTCGATTTGGTCCAAAAGCCGGATACTCTTACTCTACAATTAAATTAAAAGGAGACGGACAGTCTGAAACTTCAGATCCTTTACATACATTTTATATTGGTGGTATCGCTGAATATAAACTGAGTGATAAATTTGCTCTTCAGGGAGAGCTTTTATACTCTCCACTAGGAGGAAAAGTAAACGTAGCTGAAGCTGATCCGGAAGATCCGACTACTTTTTTAAATGTAAAAGCAAAGCAGACTTACCACACTTTATTAGTGCCTATTTCTGCTAAGTATTTTATCACGGAAGGATTATCTGTTTCTGCAGGAGCTAGCTTCGGAGTGATTCTTTCTGCTAAGCAAAAACTTACTGCTGATTTCGGATTCGGAATCCCGGGATTCGAGATTGATGCTAATGACGAAAGAGATATCAAAGATCAGATGAATACTTTGAATATCGCTCCATTCCTTGGTGCTGAATATGCATTAGAAAACGGATTGTTCTTTGATGCAAGATATAACCTTGGTGTTTCTAACCTTGCTAAGCATGCTGAAGGGAATGAAAAGTTGACTAACAGCTTTGTACAAGTGGGTGTAGGATTCAAATTCGGAGGAAACTAATTCTGAAAATATTATCCAGAAATAATAAAAAGCAGGACAAACATGGTCCTGCTTTTTTGTTTTGTAGTGTAACATTCATGTAAGTTCTCTATCTGATGAAAAATAATTAGTATTTTTGCGCCGTAATTCAAAGCTACTAAAAAAATGAAAAAACTATTATTACTAGGTGCTTTTGCACTTTTAGGAGGTGCTGCTCAAGCGCAGGAAGGTTTTAAAATTGGAGGACATATTGGTGTTCCCGTATCTGATGCAAGTGATGTATCTTCGTTTACATTAGGACTAGATGCTGCTTATATGTGGAATATTGCCAAAGGTTTTGATCTTGGGGTAACCACAGGATATTCTCATTTCTTCGGAAAAGATCATTTTGATGATTTCGGGTTTGTTCCGGTAGCCGTTTCTGGTAAATACAGATTCTCTGGAGCGCCTATCTTTGTTGGTTTAGACCTTGGATATGGTATTTCTACAAAAGATGGAGTAGATGGAGGTTTCTATGCACAGCCTAAATTTGGATACCAAATGTCTAAAGGAGAGTTGTACATTGGTTACCAATCTATCAGCAACAAGCGTGATCTTCCAGGATGGGGAAGCTATAGCTGGAATGTAGGAGCTGTTAACCTTGGTTATAATTTCTTTATTAAATAAGAAAGTAATTGCATATTGGAACTCCGGCCGAAGGCCGGAGTTCTTTTTTTGATAGCTTATAAATGTACTGTATGGATCTGTTATCAGAAAGGTTTGATATAACAAGCGTACAACGATTAGAAAATGGTGAAAATATCATTGAATATAAACAAATGTTTAAATTTTAAGAGATAATAACTTATATATTAGTGTTTTAGGTTAATTAATTTTAGCGTTTCCCCTGAATTCATGGGCTTTTACAAAAAAATGAAAAATTTGAAAAAGTAAATATATTTAAGTCTTGTTGAAAAAATGGAGTTTTTTTATTCATAATATTGTGAAAAACTCAACAACTTCTCTTAAGTATGATTTATTATTACAAAACCCTAAATTTTAACAATGATATTAATCACATTAACAAATTTTAATATTCGTGGTAGCCACTGTAAATTTGCCCACAGAAAGTATTAAAATTTTTTAAAATGAAAAAATATTATTAGCGGGTGCAGTTGCACTTTTCGGTTTATCAAATGCTCAGATTGCTAAAGGAACTACATATTTATCAGGATCTGTTGGTTATTCTCAAGTAGAATCTAACAACGGTAACGATAAAAAAGAAAACTTCAACGTATTACCTACAGTTGGATATTTCGTAAACACTAACTTAGCAATCGGATTAGGTGTAGGATACCAAACTGAAAAGAACACTGTATCTACTACTACAACTTTAGGAAACACTACAATCGTAAACGAAGGTGTAGTTAAAACTCCAGCATTCGTTGTTGCTCCATTCGTAAGAAAATACTGGACTTTATCTGACAAGTTATATTTCTTCGGACAATTAGCAGTACCAATGCAGTTCGGAAAAACTGAAACTGAAACTAGCTCTGTAGCTACTTCTGGAAACTCTGTGGTTTCAAACTCTACTTCTACTGAAGCTAAATACACTAAAATTGGTGTTACTGTGAAACCAGGTTTAGATTATTTCTTAAACAAAAACTGGTCTATCGAAGCTACTATCGGTGAGTTCGGTTATAGCAACTACAAACCAAAAGATGGTGATGCTACCAACAACTATAACTTCGGATTGAATTTATCTTCTGTAACTTTCGGAGTTAAATATGTATTTGCAAAATAATAAACAAAGCATATAGCAAGAAAGCCCTGAGAAATCCTTAGGGCTTTTTTATATATAAAAACTAATATAAAACTATGAAAAAAATAGTATTGATGGGCGCTGTTGCGCTTTTCGGCTTATCAAATGCACAGATTGCAAAAGGAACTTCTTACCTTTCAGGACAAGTAGAGTACAATCATAGTGAAAATAACGCGTATTATAACAGTGCCAGAAAGGATGATGTTATCAAAATTCTTCCTACAGCCGGATATTTTGTGGCAACTAATTTAGCGGTAGGATTGGGTGTAGGATACAAAAGTGCTGTTACAAAGTATGATGTAGGTGGTGACTTCTTCAGCAATGCGCTGGAAATAAAAGAGACCACTAATGCTTTTGTAGTAGCTCCATTCGTGAGAAAATACTGGACTTTATCTGATAAATTATACATCTTCGGACAGCTGCAGGTTCCATTGGAATTTGGCCAGGAAAAACTGGATGTAAACAGTGATGTTAACGGTGGAGATCCTCTTCTTGCCGCTTCCTTTGCCAATAAAAATAACTATACCAATATTGGCGTGAATATCAAACCGGGATTAGATTATTTCGTTAGTAAAAACTGGTCCATTGAAGCTACAATAGGAGAGTTTGGGTACAATACTTTCAAAAGAGATATTGATGGTGTTAAAAGAAATAATAGCTACAAATTTGATCTCAATTTAGCTGCCGTTACTTTTGGAGTAAAATATGTATTTGCAAAATAATACACAAAATATATACATTAGCCGACAGAAAGTCATCTTAGGCTTTTTAAGTTTAAAAAACTAATTAATATAATAATCATGAAAAAAATCTTATTGGCGTCTGCAATCGCTCTATTTGCAGGTCTGAATGCACAAACTACATTCGGTGTAAAAGCCGGTTACGCTTTATCAAAATTGAATTCCAGTGAGGGTGATTTTGAATTTGGTGGATTCGAAGCAAGTTTAAAATCCAAGTCAGGGTTTTATATCGGAGGCTTGGTTGAGCATAAATTCAATAATAAGTTTGCTGTTCAGGGAGAGGTAGAATATGCCAATCTTGGCGGAAAAGCTGAAGTTGGAATACCGGGTACAGGTATTACCTTAACTGAAAAGATGAACCTTAACAGAATTGTTATTCCTGTATCTGCAAGATATTATGCAACTCCGGAACTGGGAATTTATGCAGGTCCATATGTAAGCTTTAAAACGAATAATAAAGCAAAATTTGAAGTAAGTGGTCCTAATGCTGGTATGGTAGATCCTTCCGGACTTAAAGAAGGAGAACGCTATTTGGAAAGAGAGCTGAATGATGGTTTGAAATCTACCGATTTCGGTTTATTCTTAGGAGCTGATTATACTATTTATAAAGGATTATTCGTAGATGCACGCTATAGCTTTGGCCTAACGAATATGATCAAAAATCCTGTAGATGGTGAAACATTAAAAATGAATTTCTTCCAGTTAGGAATAGGATACAAGTTTAAATAAACATATCCTTATATAAAAAACAAAAAACTCTCAGAAATTCTGAGAGTTTTTTATGAATGATTTTGTCTTTCTTATTTTCCAAACATTCCGCCCATTCCAGGCATATTTGGCATTTTGCTCATCATCTGCATCATTTGCTTTCCTTGAGGTCCCTGCATCATCTTCATCATTTTACCCATTTGGTCAAACTGTTTCATCAATTGATTCACATCTTCTACCTTTCTTCCTGCACCTTTAGCAATTCTACCTTTTCTCTGAGTATTAATAATAGAAGGTCTTCTTCTTTCTTCAGGAGTCATAGAATAAATGATTGCCTCAATGTGTTTGAATGCATCATCACTGATTTCTACGTCTTTGATCGCTTTTCCAACTCCAGGAATCATTCCCATCAAGTCCTTCATGTTACCCATCTTCTTGATCTGATTGATTTGCTTAAGGAAATCATCAAAACCGAATTCGTTTTTAGCAATTTTCTTGTGAAGTTTCTTCGCTTCTTCTTCATCAAACTGCTCCTGAGCTCTTTCTACTAAGGAAACAACGTCTCCCATTCCCAGGATTCTGTCTGCCATCCTTTCCGGGTAGAAAAGATCTAAAGCTTCCATTTTTTCTCCTGTAGAGATAAATTTGATTGGTTTTTCAACAACGGAACGGATCGTTAATGCAGCACCCCCTCTTGTATCACCATCTAATTTAGTTAAAACAACTCCGTCAAAGTTCAAAGCATCGTTGAATGCTTTTGCTGTATTTACAGCATCCTGACCTGTCATTGAGTCAACAACAAATAGGGTTTCATTTGGTTTAATGAAGTAATGAACAGATTTGATCTCGTTCATCATCTGCTCATCAATCGCTAAACGACCAGCGGTATCCACGATGACAACATCATGGCCGTTTGCTTTTGCAAAATTGATTGCATTTTCAGCAATGGTAGACGGGTTTGTAGCGCCTTCTTCAGTATAAACAGGAACATTAATTTGTCCTCCTAATACTTTCAGCTGGTCAATTGCTGCAGGACGGTAAACGTCACAGGCTACCAATAAAGGTTTTTTATTTCTTTTTGTCTGTAAATAATGAGCTAGTTTTCCTGAGAAAGTAGTCTTACCAGATCCCTGAAGACCTGCAATAAGGATTACAGACGGTTTTCCTGAAAGATTGATTCCCTCCTGAGAACCTCCCATCAGGTCTACCAGTTCATCATGAACAATTTTGGTCATTAACTGTCCCGGAGTAAGGGAAGTAAGAACGTTTTCTCCTAATGCTTTATCCTGAACTCTTTTAGTAAGATCTTTTGCAACTTTATAGTTAACGTCGGCATCTACCAATGCTCTACGGATCTCCTTTACGGTTTCCGCTACATTGATTTCGGTAATTTTTCCTCTACCGGAAATATTATGTAATGCCTTGTCTAATTTATCCTGTAAACTATTAAACATATTTATTGTAAATTATAGGTTTGCAAAAATAAGGAATTTTTAGCATATCTAAAGTGTCCGGGACGTAATATTATATACATAAGAAAAAATGATATATATCAAATCTTATCATAATACGATAGAAAAAGTCTATTTTTGCGTTCAATTAAAATTTAGAATGAAAATCAATCCCAATATTCTTGTTGTCATTTTATTCTTTCTGACGTTTCTGGTGCACTTTTCCCTTTGGAAATTTGTTTTTCACCTGAATGAAATTGTGATCATTAAATTTTATCTTTTTCTGAGCGTCATGTTTATGATGATGATTACTCTTATTATTTTAATTAATAGAGTAGCACCGGAATTTTTAGGATTGTCTGTCATTGGTTTGATTCTTTTAAAATTCGGTTTAATGTACTTAATCAGAAAAAAACTGAACTTTGAAGTGATTCCAGGCTATAAATTTCATTTTATTATTCCCTATTTTGTCCTGACAGCCCTGCTTACATACTATGCCATCAAGCTGATTAATCATGATAAAAACAGTAAAATAATTTATTGAAACTAGAAAAAATATCATATTTTTGCACAACGAAAAAAACCTATCAATGTTTAAGAAATTCGCAGTTTTATTCTACAGTATTTTTGTATTAAACTTAGTGTCTGCACAGCACGGTGAGGCTACTGCTGGCGCAGCTCCTGCTCAAGAGCTTTCAGAGAAAGACAAAGTAAGCAAAGAAAACAAAGAGTTCATCGATCATCACTTGTTGGATGCACATGATTTCACATTGATGGTTGATAAAGATGGTCATCACATCGGTTTTCCTCTTCCTGTTATTGTATATGACAACGGTTTTCATGCTTTCATGAGTAACAAAGAAGGGTTTATGCACGGAGAACCTACTGAAGTAGACGGTTCTTTTTATGTGTTGCACCATGAGAAAATCTATAAGACTGATGCAGCTGGAACGATCACTCTTGATGATCACGGTCACCCGACGAACGAAAAACCAATGGATCTTTCTATTACAAAAAGTGTATTGATCATTTTGTTAGTATCAATCTTTATGTTAGTATTATTCGGAGGTATGGCTAAGTCTTATAAAAAATCAGTTGTTCCTACTGGAGCTGCAAGATTTTTAGAGCCGCTAATCATTTTCGTAAGAGATGAAGTTGCTATTCCAAATATCGGACATAAGTATAAGAGATTTATGGGTTATTTATTAACTGTATTCTTCTTTATTCTTTTCCTTAACGTTTTAGGACTAATGCCTTTCGGAATCAATGTTACAGGTAATATTACTATGACATTCTTCCTTGCAATCCTTACTTATTTGATTACGACATTCTCAGCTAATAAAGATTACTGGAAACATATCTTCTGGATGCCAGGAGTACCAGTTCCAATGAAGTTGATTATGCTTCCTATCGAATTATTAGGAACAATCACTAAACCATTCGCTTTGATGATTCGACTTTTTGCCAACATGACGGCAGGTCACATCGTAGTAATGAGTTTGATCGGATTGATCTATGTATTTAAGAATTTCATCGCAGGTGTTGCATTTCCATTCCTTACATTAGTAATTTATTTACTAGAAGTTTTGGTAGCATTCCTACAGGCTTATATCTTCACAATGTTATCAGCTTTGTTTATCGGAATGGCAGTACAAGAGCATGAGCACGAACATCATGCTGCTCACTAATTGGAATTATAAATTAAAGTAAAACAAATTTTTTAAAATTATATATTATGGAAATCCCTAAAATTGTAGGTGCTGGTATCGTAGTACTAGGTGTAGGTATCGGTCTTGGTAAAATCGGAGCTGCTGCTCTTGAAGCTATCGCTAGACAACCTGAGCAATCTGGAAAAATCCAAACAGCTATGCTTATCGCAGCTGCACTTGTAGAAGGTGTTGCGTTTGCTGCTCTATTCGCAGTAAACTAATTAAAATCAGACCATTATCTGTGACGGTTGGTTACAGATAATGGTTCTTTAAAAAAGTAATAATTATTTATACATTTATATAATGGAATTAATTCATCAGTTTTCATCAGGATTATTTATTATCCAGTCTGTAATTTTTCTAGCATTATTATTTTTGTTAGGTAAATTCGCTTGGAAACCTATTTTAACGTCTATCAATGACAGAGAAACATCTATTGTTGACGCTCTTAATCAAGCTAAATTAGCTAGAAAAGAAATGGAAACTTTAAAAGAGGATAACGAAAGAATCATTCGTGAAGCTAAAATCGAAAGAGATGCTATCCTTAAAGAAGCTAGAGAAATTAAAGACAGAATCGTAGGGGAAGCTAAAGATGTTGCTAAAGCTGAAGGAGACAAAATGATCGAAGCTGCTAAACAGACTATCAATGCTGAGAAAAATGCTGCTATGGCAGACATCAAAACTCAAATTGGTACTTTATCTGTAAACATTGCTGAGTCTATCTTGAAACAAAAATTAGACAACAGCGAAGCTCAAAACGAATTAGTTCAAAATTATTTAAACAAATCAAACCTTAACTAAGAATGCTTACATCTAAAGTAGCTAAAAGATATGCACAAGGTTTACTTGATTTCACAAACGAGTCAGGTCAAACGGCTACTGTATTTTCTGAAATGAAAGATGTAGTAAAGATCATGAAAGAGTCTGCGGACTTAAATAAATTTTTCATGACTCCTTACATCGATTCTAAAAAGAAAATAGAAGTAGCAAACGAAATTTTCAAAGGTTTATCTGTTTCTTCTCAGAACCTGATCAAATTGGTTATTAAACACGGACGTGAGAGCCAATTGAGAAATATCGCTCAGGAATTCATCAATAAAGTAGAAGACCTTAGTGGTGTACAGAGAGTAACGCTTACTACAGCAACTCCACTTTCTAAAGAGAACCTTGATCAGATTTTAAGATCTACCAATCTTGTAAATGCTGATTCAAACTTTGATCTGAAAGTAAATGTGAAACCTGAAATTCTTGGAGGATATGTTCTAAGAGTAGGTGACCAGCAGGTAGATGCGTCTGTGAAGACAAAACTGAACCAAGTTAAAAAAGATTTCCAATTAAATTAAGAAAAACAACCATACAATGGCAGAAATAAATCCGGCAGAAGTATCTGCGATCTTAAAACAGCAATTGGCCAACTTCGATACTCAATCAAACGTTGAGGAAGTAGGTACAGTTTTAACCATCGGTGATGGTATTGCTCGTGTATACGGGTTAGAAAACGTACAATACGGAGAGTTGGTGAAATTTTCTAGTGATGTAGAAGGTATTGTACTTAACCTTGAAGAAGACAACGTAGGTGTTGCTCTACTTGGTGAAAGTAAATTAGTAAAAGAAGGTGATACAGTAAGAAGAACAAACAGAATCTCTTCTATCAAAGTAGGAGAAGGTATGTTAGGAAGAGTAGTAGATACTCTTGGTAACCCTATCGATGGTAAAGGTCCTATTACTGGGGATTTATACGAAATGCCATTGGAAAGAAAGGCTCCTGGAGTTATCTTCAGACAGCCGGTAACTGAGCCTTTACAGTCTGGTATCGTTGCAATTGATGCGATGATTCCTGTAGGAAGAGGTCAGAGAGAGCTTATCATTGGTGACAGACAAACAGGTAAAACTACTGTTGCAATTGATACGATCATCAACCAAAAAGAATTCTTTGATGCTGGTAAACCAGTATATTGTATATATGTTGCTATCGGTCAGAAAGCTTCTACTGTAGCACAAATCGTTAAAACTCTTTCTGATAAAGGAGCTTTAGCTTATACGGTAATCGTTGCGGCTAACGCATCAGATCCAGTTCCAATGCAGGTATATTCTGCAATGGCAGGAGCATCTATCGGTGAATTCTTCAGAGACACTGGTAGACCGGCACTTATCGTTTATGATGATTTATCTAAACAAGCTGTTGCTTACCGTGAGCTTTCTCTACTATTGAGAAGACCACCGGGCCGTGAAGCTTACCCTGGAGACGTATTCTACCTTCACTCAAGACTATTGGAAAGAGCTGCAAAAGTAATCGCTGATGACGAAATTGCTAAGCAAATGAACGATTTGCCAGAGTCTCTTAGACCAATCGTAAAAGGTGGTGGTTCATTAACAGCCCTTCCAATTATCGAAACTCAAGCTGGTGACGTTTCTGCGTATATCCCTACAAACGTAATCTCTATTACAGACGGACAGATCTTCTTGGAGTCTGATCTATTCAACTCAGGGGTTCGTCCAGCGATCAACGTTGGTATCTCTGTATCGAGAGTAGGAGGTAATGCTCAGATCAAATCAATGAAAAAAGTATCTGGTACATTAAAACTTGACCAGGCTCAATATAAAGAACTAGAAGCGTTTGCTAAATTCGGTTCTGACCTTGATGCTTCTACTTTAGCAGTTATCTCTAAAGGAGAAAGAAACGTAGAGATCCTTAAGCAGCCGGTAAATGCACCACTTCCTGTGGAAAGTCAGGTAGCGATCGTATACGCTGGAACAGAAAACTTAATGAGAAACGTTCCATTGAACAAGATTAAAGAATTCCAATATGAATATATCGAGTTCCTGAAATCTAAGCACCCAGATACAATGGCTGCTATTAAGGCTGGAAAAATCGATAACGATATTACAGGTGTTCTTAAGCAGGCGGCTAACGATTTAGCTTCTAAATACAACTAAAAAATTCAATGTTTAAGGTTTGAAATATAGTGTTTTAAACCTTAAACTTTAGACCTTAAACTTTGAACCCAAATTAATGGCAAACTTAAAAGAAATACGAGGCAGAATTACGTCAATTTCATCTACGATGCAGATTACGCGTGCTATGAAGATGGTTTCCGCAGCGAAACTTAAAAAAGCACAGGACGCAATCGTAATGTTAAGACCTTATTCTGAAAAATTACAGGAGCTTATCCAGAATGTAAATTCTAGCTCTGATCCTGATCAGATTTCTGTATATGCTCAGAAAAGAGAGGTTAAAAGAGTACTATTCATCGCTGTTACTTCAAACAGAGGTCTTGCGGGAGCTTTTAACTCTTCTATCGTAAAAGAGCTTAACCTTCAGTTTCAGAACAATGCTCAGTACGAGGTTGAAGTTCTTCCTGTAGGTAAAAAAGTATATGATGCTGTAAGAAGAAACCGTACGGTATATACTAACGGAAGCACTGTTTATGATAACCTGAACTTTGATGCAGTTGCCCATATCACTGAAGGGGTAATGACCAGCTTCAGAGAAGGTAAATTTGACGAAGTGTATGTTATCTATAACAAATTCGTTAATGCTGCTACTCAGGAAGTAACTACAGAACAGCTTCTTCCAATCTCAATGCCAGAAAATACTGATTCACAGGTTGAAACAGATTATATCTTTGAACCTAACAGAGCTGAGATCCTGGATAACTTGATTCCAAAGTCTATCAAAACTCAGGTTTTCAAAGCAATCTTAGATTCAGTAGCATCTGAGCATGGAGCGAGAATGACTGCAATGCACAAAGCAACAGACAATGCTCAAGCATTAAAGAATGATCTTGTGATCTTCTATAACAAAGCAAGACAGGCTGCAATTACCAACGAAATCCTGGAAATTGTTTCCGGAGCAGAAGCTTTGAAAAATTCATAAAGAATTATTCTACTATACAAATAAAGCACCGAAATTATCGGTGCTTTTTTATTTAAATAAGGTGAAAACCGCTGTTTACTGCCCAAAAATCTTTCTTTTTCAGGAAAACGGATTTCTGTTCCAATTATTTTTTTATTGAAAAAGAATAGTGTTTTATCGCTCCGTTTTTCTCTTACAAAAATCATCAATCGAAATAATCAATCCCTGATTCAGGCAGGTTATTTTTATTTTACATATCTTTGTACCTAATAAAATTTATACAACCTCTAAATGGACTCGGACATAGTCAGGCTTTTGCTGGCCTTATTTCTTGTTTTACTAAATGGCTTCTTCGTAGCCGCAGAATTTTCAATTGTTAAAGTTCGTTACTCACAAATTCAGTTAAAAGCCGCAGAAGGCAATTCTATGGCTAAACAGGCAGAACATATCATTAAGCATCTTGATGAATATCTTTCCGCCACACAATTAGGAATTACATTGGCATCCCTTGCCCTTGGTTGGGTAGGAGAAAGTGCTCTGCATCATATTGTTGAAAATATTTTCACTTCTTTAAATGTTAATCTTACTCAGACAACGATTACGACCATTTCGGTCGCTACAAGTTTCGTATTGATTACCATTATGCACATTGTATTTGGCGAGCTTATCCCAAAATCAATCGCCATCAGAAAATCAGAGGCGACTACAATGGCAACAGCAGTTCCGTTGAGAGTGTTTTACACGATTTTTAAACCATTTATCTGGTTGATGAACTCGATGTCGAATGGTTTCTTAAGATTGATAAAAATTCACCCTGCTTCCGAACAGGAAATTCACTCTACAGAAGAACTTCAGCTTTTGGTAAAACAAAGTGCAGACAGTGGTGAGATTGAAGAAGAGAACTATGAAATCATTAAAAATGCATTTGATTTTACAGATCACTCTGCCAAGCAGATCATGGTTCCAAGACAGAATATTACTTCCATAGACTTTGAAGAAGACGTTAATGATATTATCAATAAGATTATGGATAGTGGTTACTCCCGTATTCCTGTTTATATTGATTCTATCGACAATGTAATCGGAATTTTCTATACAAAGGAAATTATAAGAGAATTTGTGAAGAGAAAAGGAGATCTGGATCATGAAGACCTTAAAGACTTAATGCGTGATGCCTTCTTCGTGGTGGAAAGCAAAAAAGTTTCTGACTTACTGAAAACGTTCCAGCTTAAGAAGCAGCATATCGCTATTGTTATTGATGAATTTGGAGGAACTGAAGGAATTATCACATTAGAAGACATCCTTGAGGAATTGGTAGGAGAAATTCAGGATGAAGAAGATGATGAAGAAAAAATTGTTGATAAAATAGCGGATAATACCTATTGGGTGCAGGCTACACAGCCTTTGGACGAAATCAACGAATTTCTGCCTAAAAGACTTCCTCTTTCCGAAGAAAGTGAGTACAATTCATTAGCCGGATTTATTCTTTATGAATTGGAAGAAATTCCCGAAGAAAATCAGGAATTTGATCTTGAAGACTATCACTTCAAAATTCTGAAGATGAATAACAAGAGTGTGGAACTTGTAGAATTAATTTATCAGGAGCCTAATGCCATTGATAATCTGGCAGACAAAATAGGGGAAGTTTAAAAGAATTAGAATGAATTTTTATAACAGCATAAAAGATTACGAAAACCCGAAACGTCAGTACGAAGAAGAAGTTCTTGTTTTAGATGATACGGATGAAGTTTACAAACTGGTACTGCACAACGATGATGTTCATACATTTGATTATGTAATAGACTGCCTGATCGAGATATGCAAACATAGTCTGGAACAGGCTGAGCAATGCACTATTTTGGTTCATTACAAAGGCAAGTGTACCGTAAAAACAGGCTCAATGGATGTTTTGAAGCCTATGCATGAAAAATTAATTTCACGCGAATTAACAAGCGAAATCGTATAAAATAAAATCCGGCAAATTATGGACTGCCCCCAAAAAGTTAGACGCTTTTTAGGGGCATTTTTTATGTATAGAAAAGAAAAATTTAGCATTGCTTTCAAATTAGAATGCATTGAACTTC
>NZ_QICI01000038.1 GCF_004119445.1 Chryseobacterium sp. CH21
ACCAGCCTGCATAAAGAGTGAACCTAATTGGAACGGTTTTACTTCAGTCATCAATCTCTGTCCGTTGATGTCTTTCTGATATGCTCTGTAAGCAATAGTCCCAATACCAGCATATCCGTGAAGTGCCCATCTGTAAGGGGAGTGGTTATCCACTCTTCTTAATAGATTAGAGAAGTTGATATCTCCTAAGATTGAAATTGCGTCATACTGAGTTCTTGCTCCAACGGCAGATGCGTCTGGTGCTGCATTTTTAGTATTGAACCATCCTTGTCTGGTTTCACCTTTATCGTACTGTAAATTGATTCCAAAAGCATGGGTGATGGCTTTATCAATACTTACATAAGCTGAATATCCAAAAAGGTTTTTACCGTTACCATTTTTGATTGAGGTCAAATCTGCAGATTGAAGAAGTGGGACACCCACCCCGGCAGAAATAGACCAATCATTAAATCTTTTAGATTTGTTAGTGAATGGGGAAACATTAGCAGATCCCGAAGAAAATGTATTAGGATATTCTCCTTTTGAAACTGCCGTTGAGTCTTGTGCATAAGAGGCAGAAGGAATTGCCAAAGCAAATGCAACAATTGCTAAACTTAATTTCATAGTGTTATTTTTTTAAGTTAAGTTATTTTAAATGATTTTTTACGTTAAAAAGCGATTTTGTGTTGATTTTTTTCAAAACAAACTTGCTGGTTTTTAATGTGTTTCATACCATTTGTCATGAAAATAATGATAAAGGTATGCAAAATAATTCGTAGTAGAAAAAAATAAACCGAAAAGAGCAATTCTTTCCGGATTATAGCATGTCTATGAATTATTTTTTCTTCTTAGCTGGAACTTTTTTTACAGCCTTTTTTACTGGAGCATCTTCATAGTCTTTCTTTTTGATAGAATCCCATTCTGATGTCTCAACAAATCTTACCGTAACTTTTCTGTCCGCCATTCTTTCAGCATCTGAAGCTGAGGCAGGGATCGTTGCTTCTGCAGAACCTACACCTCTTGATTTCAGTACATTTTCATTGATTCCTCTGCTTTCCAGAGCTCCTACAACAGCTGCAGCTCTTTCTTTAGATAATCTTAAATTATAAGCAGCACTTCCTTTAATGTCAGTATGTCCTGTTAATAGGTAGTTACCTCCATTTTCTTTAATGATAGAAGCTGCTAAATCTAATTTTTGGTTAGACTCTGGTCTGATAGTCGCTTTATTGAAATTGAAATAAATATCTTTTAAAGATCTTTCTACTTCTTTAGCTGTTTCGTTGTTATCTTTTTTTGCTACCGGACATCCGTTGTTTTCAACAGGTCCAGGAACTGTTACACACTTATCGTAAAGGTCAATTACTCCATCTAAATCTGTATCAAGAGCCACTCCGGCACCATCTACTCTTGCTCCGGCAGGAGTATCAAGCTGTCTGTCCCAATCGTCACATACCCCATCGTTATCAGCATCTCCTTTTTACATACTTCTATATCCTGGTTTTTATTAGCCAGTACATCAAGCTTGTAATAGATTTCCTGAAGTGGATCGTGCCACATTACGTGTGATTCGTGT
>NZ_QICI01000108.1 GCF_004119445.1 Chryseobacterium sp. CH21
AGAGAAAAGAATCGGAAGTACATCATTCCCGTGATAATATTAGCAGCAATACGATCCGGACTACCCGATTCTCCAAGGTTCATGGAAAGCATAGTAAAAATACAGGATCCCAATGTCACCAGTATCATCGTACGAAGTCCTGCCGATTTCAATTGATATTCTCTTTCGATTCCGATAATACCGCCTACAATTACAGAGAAAAGAATCGGAAGTACATCATTCCCGTGATAATATTAGCAGCAATACGATCCGGACTACCCGATTCTCCAAGGTTCATGGAAAGCATAGTAAAA
>NZ_QICI01000067.1 GCF_004119445.1 Chryseobacterium sp. CH21
ACCTTTGGCGCTTAATGATTCACCCTGTTTCTTGTGGATTAATTAATACTATAAAGTTAATTTACGTAATTCAAAAAACTTTATAATACAAACTAAAGGGCACTTCGTTCAGCGATAATAAAATATGAACTTTGGTAAGTGAAACACTCTTGCGACCGAAAATAGAACGTAATCATATAAAATCTTAGCGCCTTTTGCGTTAAAAATCTAAATCAACTATAAATTGGCAACTTTCGAACATACCAACGGATTAAAGATCATTCAGCAATGGATGACCGATAAAGGTATTGTCCCTTTCAAATTTCAGCTCGAAACCTGGAAGAAATTTGGGAACGGATACAGCGGAATGGTCGTTGCTCCGACAGGCTTTGGCAAGACTTTTTCTGTTTTTTTGGCTTTAATTTCAGATTTTCTGAATCATCCTGAACAATATAAAAAAGGGCTGAAAATGATCTGGATAACGCCTCTCCGGTCTCTGTCCAAAGATATTGCAAAAGCAATGCAGGAAGCCATTGATGAAATAGGACTCGACTGGGCTGTAGGCGTCAGAAATGGCGATACAGATCCAAAAGTAAGACAACAGCAGGTAAAAAAGATGCCTGAAATCCTCGTAGTAACTCCTGAAAGTCTCCATTTACTACTGGCTCAGAAAAATAATGAAACATTTTTCAGAGATATGAAATGTGTAGCCGTGGACGAATGGCATGAATTACTGGGTTCAAAGCGTGGTGTCATGGTAGAACTCGGGATTTCACAGCTTAGAAAATATGTTCCGAAAATTAAAATCTGGGGAATTACCGCAACCATCGGAAATCTGGATGAAGCTATGGAAGTGCTTATTCCCTACGATATTAAAAAAACAAAAATTACAGCCAAAGAGCATAAAAAGATAGATATTCTCCCGGTTTTTCCAGACGAAATCGAGATATTACCCTGGGCAGGACACCTTGGAAACAAGCTTGCAGATAAAGTAGTTCCGATTATATTGGAATCAAAATCTACCATTATATTCACCAATACCAGAAGCCAGAGCGAAATGTGGTATCAGCTTTTACTGGATGCTTACCCTGATTTTGCAGGTCAGATTGCCATCCACCACAGTTCTATTGATGCTCATTTAAGAATCTGGATTGAAGAAAATTTAAGCTCCGGAAAGTTGAAAGCTGTAGTTTCTACATCATCTCTCGACCTTGGAATAGATTTTAAACCTGTTGACACGGTTATTCAGGTTGGATCTGCCAAAGGTGTTGCCCGTTTTCTTCAAAGAGCAGGACGAAGCGGCCACTCCCCTTTTGAAACCTCCAAAATCTACTGTGTTCCTACTCATTCTCTGGAACTAATTGAAGTTTCAGCTTTAAAAGAAGCTGTAAAACAAAAGGTTGTTGAGCCCAGAGAGCCACAGGTTTTATGTTTCGATGTGCTGGTTCAGTTTATGATGACATTGGCGGTTGGGGACGGTTTTTACCCTGATGAACTGTACGAAAGAATAAAAAAAGTATATGCTTTTCAGGAAATGCTGGATGAAGAATGGAAAAGCATCCTGGAATTCCTTACCATTGGCGGCAGCGTGTTGAAAAGCTATGAAGAATTTCATAAAATCGTCATCATGGAAGACGGTCTTTATAAAGTAACTTCAAGAAAAATAGCCATGCTTCACCGGATGAATATGGGGGTTATTGTAAGTGATGCTATGCTGAAGGTAAAATTTATTTCCGGAGGTTACATCGGAATGATTGAAGAATATTTTATTTCAAAACTTAAAAAAGAAGAAAAATTTATTCTGGCCGGACGTACATTGGAGGTCGTGATCATCAAAGATATGACAGTGTATGTAAGAGCAGCCAAAGGAAGAGCTTTGGTTCCTAGTTATCTTGGCGGAAGACTTCCTTTGAGTTCCAATCTGGGACATTTTCTGAGAGAAAAACTTTCTCATGCATTAAGTCCTAAAGCTTCGGAAAAAGAACTTAAATTTCTGCATCCTCTCCTGATCAATCAGGAAAAAAACTCTCATATTCCCAAAAAAGATGAATTTTTGGTTGAAATGATCAAAAACCGTGAAGGCTATCACTTGTTTATGTATCCTTTCGAAGGACGTCTGGTACACGAAGTAATGGCGGCTTTAATTGCCTATCGAATCTCAAAACTTGCCCCAATCACCTTTTCTATGGCGATGAATGATTATGGATTTGAATTGTTTAGTGATAAAGAAATCCCATTAAATGAAGATAATCTACAGCAGATTTTAACCAGAGATAATCTGATGAATGATGTGATCGCAAGTATCAATTCTGCCGAAATGGCAAGGAGGAAATTTAGAGATATTGCTGTGATTTCAGGAATGGTGATTCAAAATTATGCAGGACAGCAGCGTTCTAACAAATCTTTACAAAGCTCTGCCGGATTAATTTTTAAAGTACTGGAAGACCATGATCCCAATCATTTTTTAATAAAACAGGCGTATACAGAAGTCTTTAATATGCAGCTACAGGAACAACGATTGGTAGAAGCTTTTAAAAGGATTGAAAAATCTGAAATTATTTTAAAACATTCCCGTTCTTTTACCCCGCTAAGTTTCCCAATTAAAGTAGACAGTTTACGACAAACGCTTTCAAGTGAAGGACTGGATGCAAGGATTAAAAGAATGCTGAAACTGTCTGATATAAGTGATCTTTGACTACTGAGCCGACATTTTCTTTAATAAATTTACTTCTATTCTTAATCTTATTCATAGCCTAATATTCTAAGTTAAAATTCTTGATAATTTTAAATAATCATCATAACTTAGAGTATACCTTCTTAGAAGTTTAAATAAAATTTAAAATGGAAAAATTGTTCTTAGTCCGCCACGGACAGTCACTCTGGAATCTTGAAAACAGATTTACAGGGTGGAAAGATATCGATATAACTGAAGCCGGCATTGAAGAAGCAAAAAAAGCAGGTCTTGCTTTAAAAGGAGAAAGAATAGATATAGCATTTACTTCTGCATTGATCAGATCAGAGCACAGCATACCTTATCCATCATCCTGAACGAAATAGGAAATCCAAATATCCCCGTCATCAGAGACAAAGCATTAAACGAACGTTCTTACGGGAATCTGGAAGGACTCAACAAAGCAGAAACCGCTCTGAAATATGGTGACGAACAGGTTCATACCTGGCGCAGATCATTTGATGTGGTTCCGCCGGGTGGAGAAAGTCTTAAAGACACTTATAATAGAGTGATTCCTTATTTTGAAAGCCAGATAAGACCTTTACTGAAACAGGGTGAAAATGTCCTGATTGTCGCTCACGGAAACAGCCTTCGTGCCCTCATTATGTATCTGGAACATCTTTCTCCGGAAGAAATTCTAGAAAGAGAGATTGCTACAGGTTTTCCTCTGACCTATGTTTTTGATGAAAAATTTCATGTAAGCCGGAAGGTTGGCTAAATATGATCTAAATAGTTTAATTTTAAACATTCATTTTCAATCTATCAAGTGTTTATAGCAACTAAAGATATTTCAATTCAAAACGAAACTTTCACTCTGACCAATCAGCGGGCGGCATTCTGGCAAAAAGAAAAAGCCTTGATTCTTTCCGACCTGCATATCGGGAAAACCGCTCATTTCCGGAAAAACGGAATTGCACTGGCTAATCATATTATGAAAAGTGATCTGGAAAGATTATCAGCGCTGATTGAATATTTTCAGCCTGAAAAATTCATTGTGGTTGGAGATTTACTTCATGCCGGAGACAATTCTGATGTAGATGAATTCTGCACATGGAAAAACCAATATCCTGATGTTCAGTTTTATCTGATTGAAGGAAACCATGACCGTATTTCGAAAACATTGGAGGAAAAATTATGCTTTAATCACAAAGCTGAATACTTTGAAGTGAATGGTATTACTTTTATTCATGATTTTGACACAACAAGATCCGGATTTCAAATTACCGGACATATTCACCCTGGAATTGTGCTGAATTCTGCCGTGAAAAATATCAGGCTTCCCTGCTTTGCGCTTAGCAGCAATCAGTTATTATTACCCGCTTTCAGTGAATTTACAGGGCTGGATACGAAAAACCTGCCTAAGAAAAGCACTTTTTTTGTCTTTACAGATGTCGAGATTTATGAAATCTGAGATAATCTAAGGTGTTAACTTCAGCGGATTTTACATGGAAAAATAGCATAATAAATAAAAAACATATCTTGTAAGTAAGAATCCCTGTCAAGGTTATGAACCTTGACAGGAATCATGAGTAAAATTTTAATTTTTCTTGCTTAAACGAATACTGTAAACTGTAATAAGAACAGTAACCAATAGGAATAAAGCACCTATCCATGGCGTACTTGCCAGACCTAGAGAAGAGGTAACAATTATTCCTCCAGCATAAGATCCGATCGCAATACCAATATTAAATGCGGCAATATTAATCCCCGAAGCAACATCTTCAGTCCCGGGAAGTTCTTTTTCTGCAATCTGTACTACCAATAGCTGAAGTCCCGGAACAGAAGCAAATGAAAGAGCTCCTAAAAGGAAAAGGGTAATAATACTTAAAACAGGGCTGTTTACGGTGAAATAAAATGCAAGCAATACTAGCCCCTGTCCTGCAAACATCCATAGAAGGGCCTTCAGAGGATTTTTATTGGCTACTTTCCCACCAATCAGATTTCCTAAGGCAATGGCAATTCCATAAATCAAAAGAATAAAAGTGACTGTTGACTCATGAAAACCAGTAATTTTCTGCAAAATAGGCGACAGATAGGTAAACACCACAAATGTTCCCCCATATCCCATTGCAGTCATTAAAAAGGCAAAAATCAAACGTCTGTTCCCTAATACTTTAAACTGACTTTTTATAGAAGCTGTTTTTCCATTTTTCAGGTTGTTGGGAACCAATAATAAACTGGCAATAAGCCCAATAATTCCAAGGATTGAAACACCTATAAAAGTTGCTCTCCACCCGAAATGCTGTCCTATAAATGTTCCCAAAGGAACTCCTGTTACTATTGCAAGCGTTAGTCCCGCAAACATAATAGAAATTGCGGTTGCTCTTTTCTCTTCAGGAACCAACGAAGCTGCAATAGTAGAGCCTATGGAAAAATAAATCCCGTGGGCCAGTCCTGTAAGTATTCTTGCCAGAACTAGTGTTATGAAGCTGGGGGCTATAGATGCCAGTCCGTTTCCGATAACAAATAGCATCATAATGGAAACCAAAAGCATTTTTCGTGGAACTTTTCCTGTTAACGCCGTTAATATCGGTGCCCCTATCGCCACTCCGATTGCGTAAAGACTAACCAGCAGCCCTGCTGAAGGAATTGTGATTCCTAGGTCTGAGGCTACGGTAGGAAGAAGACCTACAATAACAAATTCTGTAGTTCCTATTCCAAAGGCACTTATCGTTAGTGCCCAAAGCGCAGCAGGAAGCCCTTTTT
The DNA here is from genome assembly GCF_004119445.1 of Chryseobacterium sp. CH21. Lineage (GTDB taxonomy): Bacteria > Bacteroidota > Bacteroidia > Flavobacteriales > Weeksellaceae > Chryseobacterium. The sequence goes on from NZ_QICI01000067.1 coordinate 5,417, forward strand.
TAGCAGTCTGTGCTGCAGTATTGATCTGTATTTCTTTTTGAAAATTCATTGTCTTGTATTTTGTTGATATTGACAAGGCAAATTTCCGACGAATTACTGTATTATAAAAATTATTTAAATTGTAACAAACTATCATAATAATGATAGTTTTATTTTACATTTAAAATGTGTTCCTTTGCACAATAATCATCAGTTTTAATGAAGAAATCAGAAGCAACCCGCCTTACTATTCTCCAGAAAGCGTTCGAATTGATCTATGTGAAAGGTTTTCAGACCACAAGCATTGATGAAATTATTGCAACGACTCAGGTGACCAAAGGTGCTTTCTATTATCATTTTAAAACCAAGGATGAAATGGGACTGGCTATTATTACAGATCTGATGAAACCCAACTTCAGAAAAACTTTCATTGATTCTCTTCAAAACAGCCAGAATCCTTTAGATAGTATTTATGATATCATGTACCATCTCCTGATAGAGAATGACTTTTTAAAAGTAGAATATGGCTGCCCTACCTCCAATTTTGTGCAGCAAATGGCACCGTGGCATCATGCTTTTACTCAGGCTTTACATGATCTTTCAAAAGAATGGGAACAGGCTCTTGCAGAAAGTATTGAAAAGGGTAAACAAGCTGGATTAATTAAGAAAGAAGTCAGTGCAAAAGAAGTGAGCGTTTTTGTCATTTCAGGCTATTGGGGAGTGAGAAATCTGGGTAAATTAGAAAATTCAAAAGAAGTATATCTCACTTATTTAAAAGGACTTAAATCTTATTTAACCACACTTCAATAATTTTTTCTCAAAAAACATACTAATTAGTATGTTTTTGTTTTACCTTTGCTGTATTCAAAAAATAAACAATGTATCAAACCCTTACATTTTTACATTCACTCACCCGATGGCTGGTTCTAATAAGCTTGATTTATTCAATTTACCGTTCTTTTAAAGGCTATTTTGAAGAAAGAAAATTTACAGGAACGGATAATGCTATAAGACACTGGACGGCTACTATAGCTCACATCCAACTGATCATAGGAATGATATTCTATTTTAAAAGCCCGGTGATTCAATACTTCTGGAAGAATTTTAACCAAGCCAAAGATTCTTTTGAGCATCTATTTTTCGGAATGATTCATATTTCACTGATGATTACAGCAATTATTATCATTACCATTGGCTCCGCTTTAGCCAAAAGAAAACCTTCAGATAAAGAAAAATTCAAAACGATGGGGATCTGGTTTTCTATTGCGTTGATTATTATTTTCATTGCTATTCCGTGGCCTTTCTCACCATTTGCAAACAGACCTTATTTCAGATAATTATGATAGATTTATTTAAAACAAAGATCGGCCGGCTGAGAGTTCTGGCTATTTTGGAAGGAATTTCATTACTGACCTTGGTATTTATTGCTGTACCAATGAAATACTGGATGGACAATCCTTTATGGGTAAGACTTATTGGTCCCGTTCACGGAACATTATTTTTGCTTTTCCTGTTCAATACACTGAGCGTTGGCGTGGAACAGAACTGGAAGTTTAAAGAAATAACATGGAAAGTGATTTTGGCCTGCTTTATTCCGTTTGGAACTTTTTACATTGACAAAAAAATTCTGAGCAAGCTATGAAGAGTATTCTCTTATTCTGCGCAATAGCTCTTATTGTATATATACTGTACCGGGTTTACCGATTCCAGACCTTAGATAACGGTTTACCGGAACTCATCAAAAAAGGAGCTATCATTCTTGATGTGAGAACAGAAAAAGAATATGAAACAGGACATATAGAAGGCGCTGTCAATATTTCATTAGGAACAATCAGAGAGCGTTATATAGAATTAGATCCAGAGAAAACGTATATCACAGTGTGTTCTCACGGCCTCAGAAGTGTAAAAGCCGAGAATATCCTGAAAGAAAGAGGTTTCAGAAATATCTACAACGGAGGTGCGTGGACTGACCTGCAGAAAACAATCCAACCATAAAAAGAAATAATGAATCTCTCCTGATTGGCCTTTACAGAAGAGATTCAATTTTTTAAACTGTTTTATCGTCCAGCCATACTACCTTTTGTTCTGACGAATGTTCCTGTCCAATGATAGCTCCGTATAATTCAGGTCTTCGTGCTTTAATATATCGATACCCTCCTGCCTGAGTAAGCTTTTCAGAAGTAAAGACAGCCAATTCAAAACTGTCTTCCCAAGAACGGCATTCTGCAATCACATCTCCAAAAGGATCAATAATCATAGAACATCCGTTTTTCAATTGGTCATCATCCATTCCTACAGGATTTGAAAAAACAATATAAGCTCCGTTATCATACGCTCTTGAAGGAAGCCACTTCATCAGCCAGTCTCTGCCTTTCATTCCCTCAAATTCCAGACGTAAAGAAGTAGGATCCGCAACTCTATTTTCCCAAAGCTGAGGATCCACAAAACCTGCTCCAGGTCTTGTAGAAGGGGTGCACATGGTAACATGAGGCATGAAAATAATTTCCGCACCCAAAAGTCTTGTAGCTCTCACATTTTCAATGATGTTGTTATCATAGCAGATAAGTATTCCACACTTCCAGCCCATAATATCAAATACGCAGTACTGATTGCCTGAAGTAAGATTCGGATTAATAAAAGGATGTAATTTTCTGTATTTCGCCTTCAGTCCGGTTTTATCAACACATACATAAGCTTTGAAAAGGTAATCATGTTCATCTTTTTCAAACAAACCAGCTAAGATGGTGATATTATGTTTCGTGGCAATCTGCTGTAATTTTTGAATGCTATCCCCTTCCGGAATAAGCTCAGCAATATCAGTCAGCTGTTCTCTGGAAAGTTTTCGGGCAAAAGTGTAGCCTGTAATGGAACATTCATGGAAAGCAATCACATGGGATCCTTTGGATGCTGCTTCACCAGCTAGTTTTTCAATAACAGATAGGTTATAGGCTTTGTCTCCACTTTTGTTTTCAAACTGTGCGGTTGCAATTGTAATATTCATTGATTTTTTTAAGCAAAACTAGTCGGTGTGAATTATGAAAAATTGTATAAAACCGACATTTCTGTTTTACAGTTCAATGAAATTAACAGCCAATCTATTTTCAGTATTCAGATATTGTTTGGGAGTAATCCCAATATTGCTTTTAAACTCTCTGATAAGGTGCGACTGGTCAGAATATCCTGCGTCATAGGAAAGCATAGTCATATTTTTATGATCAGTTCCAGTATTCATAAGACTTAAAAAGTAATGAAGACGGATAATGTTTCCATATTTTTTAGGAGAAATTCCCATATGGTATTCAAACTTTCGCTCTAAATGACGCTCCGAATAACCTGTAAAGTGCTGCAAGTCTTTGGAAGATACTACTCCTTTATTTTGAAGAAGATATAGTTGTGTGGCTGCCATAACATGATGATCCACACTCATTTTTTCCGATAAAAAATGGGTGAAAAAATATTCAGATCATTAATTATGGTCAATGGATTCACTTTATTAAACAATTTCTCCTGAAATATTTCCATTCTATTTTTCAATACATCTTCTACAGAAATTATCTGATTCCGAATGTCTTTTGCGGAAGTTTTTAAAAGAATATTCATAAAATAAGGTTGAAAAACAACCGCAATCAGGGAAAATTTACCTTTTGAGAAAAAATCTTTGTATCTGTTCAAGGTGCCATAGAAAAAGGAAAGCGGCATCCGATCTTGCGAAATATCTGCATACAGATTCATATCTCCTGATAGTATCAATCCGGAACTCCCATCAGTAAAGAGCCTTAAACTTCTCATATCTTCTCCGGAATTTTCCAAAAAGATATAATGCCTGATATAAGGAGCTAAATGCTTAGGAGGGGAAATCTGCATCCATCAAATTTACGTAAAAGTTATGGGCAGAAAAAGGTAAGATTTAAAATTAAACATTTAAATTTTATGTTCGATAAAATCTTTGCGTCCTAAAAAGCATTAGCCTTATTAAACCTTTAACGTCTTTTCTTTTTCCAACCAATATTCTTCAGTTTTTAAAAAGAAATCAACTCTAGGTACCACAATTTTTTCCCTTTTGGTCAGGTATTTGAATATTTTACTACTTACCAATCACTAAAATATAGTAGTATGTCAACACAAAATCTTACCCATCTTGAAGCAATCAAAAAGATCAAAGAACTGTCAGAAAAAGCCCGAATATGTATGTTCTGTACAGAATTGGAAACCACTCCTATCAATTCAAGACCAATGACATTGCAGGAAACGGACGATAGTGGAAATCTTTGGTTTATCAGCAGTGGAACCAGCAATAAGAATTTTGAAATAAAAGAAGACCGGAGAGTACAGCTGTTTTTCATGAACAACAGTGATTCTCAATATCTTTCAGTTTATGGAACAGTTTCTGTTTATAAAGATAAAGCAACTATAGAAGAAAAATGGTCTCCTTTGGCTAAAGCCTGGTTTGACGGAAAGGATGATCCCAATGTTACCATTATCCGTGTTGAGCCAAAAGAAACTTATTACTGGGATACCAAAGCAGGAAAACTGGTCAGCCTCTTTAGTTTTGTAGCTTCTGCCATAACAGGGCATAAAACCAATAATTCTGATGGCGTAGAAGGAAATGCTATCATTTAGATCGTTCAAAATAGGCAACAATTTCTCTCGCAGGTTTTGTAAATTAAGCATATCTATCCATAATGATGTATATAACTTGTGTGGTCTGTGAGAGATAAATTTGCAGCATTAAATTTTATCGGAGATAAAATCCGCCTTTACGTTTTAAATAATAAAAACGGCTCAAAAAAAATTGAGCCGTTTATACAAGACTAATGATCTTCTAACCTTTCACATCCTCCATAGACGCTCCAAAATTAATATGAAGAACATTCCCGTTAGGAGTTACTAAAGCAGGCACAGATTTTACACCTGCCTTTTCAGCTTCTTCAATTCTGCTTTTGTCGTTACCCAAATGGATAATTTCAACGCTTTCCGAACCTATAAGAGCAACATGTCATGTTCTGCGCTAATACATACAGGGCATCCTGCATGATAAAAAATGGACTTTTTCATATGATTGACTAATTAATAAGGGTTTTAATAATATTTTTTAATTCTTCTGTTTCTTTTTCGTGTAAAGGTTTTAAAGGGCTTCTCAAATTCCCGCCGTCTTCACCAAGAATATTCAGTCCTGATTTCACAGCTCTTGGCAATCCTTTGTTCACAATAAATTTTAAAAGGTCAAACTGTTGATAGAAAATCATTTTTGCTTTTTCAAGATCACCTTCCTCAACAGCATTGTAAAGACTGATATTCAGTTCAGGAATAAGGTTTGGAGCCGCTGTACACCATCCTCTTGCTCCTGCTGAAAATGCAGCCAGAGCCAAAGGATTTGAGCCATTATAAAAAGCCACTTCCTCTCCCAATTCTCTTCTCAGATAATGCATTCTCTGAATATCTCCTGTACTTTCTTTGATCATGGTTACATTAGGGATTTCAAGCAGTCTTTTCAACAGAGCGGGTGACATATCTACTCCACTTGTTGCCGGATTATTGTAAGCCATAATCGGGATGGAAATCTTATTGGCCACAGCATCATAATGTGTTACAATTTCATCATCAGTAAGCTTCCAGTAGCTCATGGGAATAATCATCACCGCATCTGCTCCTGCTTTTTCTGCAAACTGGGCATGATGGATCGTTTTATCTGTCGTAAGGTTAGAAACCCCTACCAATGTTGGAATCCTGCCTTTTACCTGCTGTAAAGTGGCTTCTGTAACTTCTTCTTTTTCTTCATCAGACAGGTAAGGCATTACTCCTGTACTTCCCAATGGAGCAATACCATGGCTTCCGGAGGTAATCAGCCTTTCTACCAAATGCTTGAAAAGAGGAATATCCACTTTTTCATTTATATCAAAAGGGGTTATGGGATAGGCAATAATCCCTTTAAATGGTACATTTTTCATGTGTTGTTTGTTTAAAAGATTATTTTTAAACCATTCAGAAAGAATAAGTTGTTAAGAGTATTAAGTATAGTTTCGCTTTTAAAAAATCATATCCGATATCAATCCAATTAAAAACTACTCGCTTTAATGGTTTAAACTCTTGATACTAAAGGTCTCTTCCTTCTTCTTCTCTCAAAGCAACTCCTAAGTTCTGCAATTGAGGGGCATTTTCGCAGGCGATATATTTGGCAGGCTCCGTATCGCTCAGGTTTTGATGTTTGTGCCAGGCCCAGGAAGGAATATATACAGCATCTCCTGCTTCCCAATGCACTCTTTCATCTTCTACTTCTGTCCAGCCTTTTCCTTCAATAACAAATAATACTGTCTCATACGTATGGCGGTGTCTGTTGGTTTGCTGTCCCGGGGTAAGCCCTCCAATTGTCATACTGACATTCTTACTCGGAAGATCTACAAAGAAAACCGGATGCTTTCTTTCTGTTGAAAATTGGTTGTGCTCTCCTGCATTCTCTACATTTTTATGAATCAAATGACTTGGTTTTACATACTTCGGTCTTGCAAAAGTTTCGTGGAAGTCTTTAGAACTGAATTGTTTCTTATCCATGATTTTAAAATTATTATGGTTTTGTGCTTTATTGTATGACAAAATTATTTTATATTTGGACTGTTTAAATGATTCAGTTTTTACATAAATAGATAGTCCAGATGTTGCGCCCTTGGAAATTGGAATTAGAAATTGATAAAAAGCTTGATAAAGCAGTTTATCTACAGATTGCAGATACCATTATTACAGATATCCGTTCAGGAAGATTAAAATCCGGAGATGCACTTCCCGGAAGCCGAAACCTTGCCCAAACTTTGAAAATCAACAGGAATACCGTTGTAGAAGCCTATCAGGTGCTCATCAATGAAGAATGGGTGATTTCCAGAGAAAGGAAAGGAATTTTTGTATCGGAAAGACTCCCTTTTTTGCATGAAAAAATACGGATATACTCCATGATTCTTATAACCAACAGGTAATGCCTAACGGACTTTTAATCAATTTCGATGATGGGCATCCTGACAGTAAAATTGCCCCTGTAAATGAGCTGGCTAGAGCTTACAGGCAAATCTTCAGTATCAAAGCAAAATGGCAGATGATGGGCTATGGAGATGAACACGGCGATATAGAATTCAGAAAAATGATTTCTCAAATGCTCAACCATCAGCGTGGAATGCATATTCATGAAAATGAAATTTCTATTACCCGAGGCAGCCAGATGGGGATGTTTCTGACCGCTCAGAGTCTTTTAAGCTCCGGAGACCATATTATTGTAGAAGATCCCGGATATCAGCCTGCCTGGCAAGCCTTTCAATACGCTGGAGCACAACTTTTGCCCGCGCCCTTAGATCAGGAAGGAATCAGTATTGAAGCTGTTGAAAAACTTTTAAAACAACATCAGAATATAAAAGCGATCTACATTACTCCTCACAGGCAATACCCTACTACCGTTACTTTGAGCTTATCAAGAAGATTAAAACTGATTGAACTGTCAAACCTGTACAATATGACCATTATTGAAGATGATTATGATAATGAGTTTCATTTCGGGTATCGCCCTATTCTCCCTATTTCAAGCTTTCCCGAACTGCACAATTATGTGTATATCGGAACATTGAGTAAGGTGGTAGCGCCCGCTTTGAGAATCGGTTATCTGGCAACCAAAAATCAGGAACTCCTGAAAAAATTGGTAATCTGAGAAAGATTATTGATGTACATGGAGATGTGATTATGGAGCAGGCAGTTCTTCAATTGATTAAAGAAGGAGCTGTAAAAAAGCATATCAGAAAAGCAACTGTTCATTACAAGAACAAAAGAGATTTCGTTTTTGAACTGTTGAAAAAGCATATGAAAGATCTTGCAGATTTTACACTGCCTGAAGGAGGTCTTGCTTTTTGGATTGTTCCTAAAGTACAATTGGATTGGGACGTGGTAACAGCTTTATTATTAGAAAAAAACATTAAGATTATTCATCCTAAACAATACAGTCAAAATAAGGTGAATGGGTTCAGATTAAGCTATGGAGCCCTATCTGAGGAACAGCTGGAACAAAGTATCCCATTGATTGCTGAGATTTTTTCTAAATTTTTCTAATCCTTTTTCGAATCATAAATATCTCAGATTTACATAGATATTGAGTTCAAACCTTAAGTATATCTGAGACATTTATATTTTAATTAAAAAAAATTGAAATTTATTCTACTTCAAAAACCGCCTGAATTTCTACTGAAGATCCTACAGGAATAGAAGAAGCTCCCAAAGTAGCTCTGGCATGTTTCCCTTTTTCTCCGAAGATTTCAACAGCCAGATCAGAAGCCACATTCATCAGATCTGCATGTTTGGTATAATCATCTTTGGTATTGAAGATTCCCGTAAGCTGAACACATTGTTTTACTCTGCTTAAATCTCCTCCTACAGCCTCATTCAACACAGAAATAACATTCAGCATGGTTACTTTTGTGGCATCTTTTACCTGTTGTTCATTCACATCAACATCCAGTTTTCCCGGATTGAAAATTTTACCATCTTTCAAAGCCACCTGATTGATGAATACAAGGTTTCCTGAGCGTACAAACGGCTGATAGTTCCCTGCCGGCTTCGGTACCTGTGGAAGCGTAATATTTTTCTGCTTTAATATTTCATTAAAATTCTGGTGGTTTTCAGCAATAACTGCCATTTTTTTCGGTCGAGTGTCTTTTAATGCCAAAGCTATTTTTGCAAAATTTCTTCCCTGCAGCTCAGCAATATTTCGTTCTCCTTTGGTAGGTCTTTCCACATCTTTTAAAGAAGCCATGCTGGTAACACCCAACACCGTATTTCCCTGTGGAATAGCTTTGTTCAGTTCTTCTGTTCCACGAATTCCATTAGAAACCAATACCATTCCGTGAACAGCAAGACTGTTCCAAAATGCCTGAAGAGCAAGTTCCTTTCCTGCTCCACTTCCGGCAGACATAAAAACAGTAGCCGGAATACCTTCCAATGCATGATTGGTCCATAACTGAACGGTTTTCGATAAAAATTCACTCATCCCTGTACTGATATTTCCGAAATAAACCGGTGAACCAAAAGCAATTCCATCATATGAGGTGAGTTCATCTACTTTTGCTACAGGAAGGTTTTTCAGGGTCAGATTTTGTGAGGCTTTGACTAATTTGATATAAGGAACCGCATTATTCTCGCTTTCAATTCCTTTAGCAATTTCTTTAGCCAGTTCGTAAGTTCCTCCATTGTCTGAATGGATAAGAACCAATATTTTCGCTTTATTTTGTGCCATAACATTGGTGATATTAGATAATAAAATTAAAACAAAAAAAAGACATAGTTTTTTCATTCTGAATAAGATATAGATTATAATTTATTGTAATAATGTTGTTATTAGATTGATTATACAAAATTACTAATGGCGTTTTTATTAAATTTGCCAAAATATACATACAAAACGACAGCATGAAATGTGGACTGATTGAAAAAACAGAAAGCCAGTTTGTAGATTCCATCGAAAAGGAAGCTTATGTATGGTGCGAAAAAAACTGGAAACATGATGATTATGAGCACAGACACAACCGTGCGCAGCTTACTTTTGTGGAAGAAGGTTATCAGTATTTTCACATCGACAGGAAGATTTATCTTGTTCCACAGCATCATGTCATCTGGATTCCCTCAGGAAAAGCCCATAAAATAACTTCAGAAGCGCAAACAGTAAATCTGATGGTATTTCTTTTCAAATCTGTTTTTCAAGAAGAATTTTATCAGAATGTTCAGATATTTGCTGTTCCGCCCGTATTAAAGGAAATGCTTTTGTATGCTTCAAAATGGAATCAGTCGCTGGACGAAAATGAAGAACAGGACATTTTCTTTAAAGCTATTTTAAAGAGTCTACCCAATTTCTGCAAGGAAAGCAGCGGTCTTGAAATTCCTGTACCTGCTGATACCAGGCTCATTCCTGTGTGCAATGAGATCAATTCCAGTTTTAAATATAATCTGGATATTGATTCTTTAGCTGAAAAAGCACAAATGTCTGTGAGAAGCCTTCAGAGAATCTTTAAAAATGAAACAGGAATTACCTTACAGAAATACCTTCAACTGACAAGAATTTTGAAAAGCATTGAACTGATAGACACCAAACAGTATACTTTGAGTGAGGTGGCTTATAAAGTGGGATATCAAAGTCTTTCAGCATTCACTTCATCCTATTATGCAATCATGCAGACCAAGCCAAAAGTGAATAAAAATTAAGTTTTTAGTTTATTTTAGAATTAGAACTCTGTTAAGTTCACTTTTAAAACAACCCAGAATAAATTCTGTAAAATATAACTGGGCATTTAAAGCCTGGGTTTTAGGATGCAGTTCAAGCTTTTTGGTAAGAATAATTTCTCCCTTATAAGCAAATGAAAAATAAGCGAAAACCTTATATCCTGAATTGATAACCGGAGTGCAATAACCTGTAGTAGAAATGGACCAATCGGACTCAAAAAGCTTAGCTACATTGAGCGCCATTGCCTGAGAAATAGCTTCAGAAGCACCGTCATGTTCATCCGGTCCTGGTCTGCTTACCTTAAGAAGTCTTACTTTTTCCGGAAGTGTATATGTTGTCATTCCGCCTTTGTAAAATAAAGGAGCATCCGGCATTTGTGAGAAGGCCAGCTGCAGACAGCCAGAAGTAACGCTTTCGGCAATTGAAACTGACTCATCAGCGGCTACCAGAAACTGACTTATATAATTGAGAAGATTCTGTTGAAATTTCATATGAGTATATTTTGTGATGTTGGATCAAATAAACCAAAAAAAGCTGCTGAACAGACCAATACAGCAGCTTTCATGATTAATATTGTAAAATGGTGTGAAAGATATTTATTATCCTTTTCAGGATATTTTCAATAGGATTTATCTAAAACATATCTGTTTTATTGTTCTCAAGAATATCAAGAAACCTATTGATGCATTCTTCCTCTTTCAAAACTTTATAATACGCAGTTTTGGCATATAAAGTAAAAGAAGGGGATTCAAACCTTACTTCCGCTTCCCTGTCTGTACTACCCGATGTATTACTGGAATGAAATTCACGGATATGAAGAATATACTCATCAATGTAGGTGTCAATAGTCCCTTTAAGGATCTCACACGTTGCATTGTTTTTAATCTTCTCCAAAGACTTGATCAGAAAAGCAGTCACTCCATAGCTGTTGATGATAGGCGGAAACAGAGATTCGTTCTCAATCACATTATTTTTGTCATTCAGCCCGGAATGCCGTAAAGTATCGTTTTCAAATATCATATTAAAAAAATGGTATTAGTTAGGGTGAGCTTTCAAATACTGCTCGAAATAATGGAGATCATTTTTATCTTTAATAGACAGATAAAACATGATCTGTTCCGGTTCTTTCAGTCCAATACTGCTGAAGCAGTCAAAATGGGCAATTAATGCCTGTACATTTTCTATGTCAATATCTTTGAGGATAATGAACAGAAGAAAGATATTTTCTCTGATTTCTTTGGCATAAACAGCAGCTCCGTCTTCAAAGCAATCTCCATTATGAACTACTTTTATAAATTCTTTGTGCTTCAGGGTATTGATTATTTTCTGACCGTTCATACATTTTGATTTCATGGTTTAAATAAGCCTGTAATCAGCAAGCTATAAAGTATTCTTTACCCTTTTAATCTCCCTGCTTTTCATTAAAACTATCAGATCTTTCGGTACCATCTGTCAGTTCCTGATCTTCATTTTTGGTAGTATAAATATTCTTGATTGCACTTACAAAAAATGGGTGAAGCAGAGCTTTTTCTATGTCATTTTCCAGTATAAATTCATCACTCTTATCTGTTTTTGTTACAGAAGAATTGGTTTTATTGAATTCTGTAATTTTATCGGCCATAATGTAAAAATATATAGTTTAGTTATTACAGCCCGTAACTGGCATTAAACAACAATTCCAAAATGAAATTTGTTATATTCCTTAGGTTAAGATCTTAAGAATAATCCTGAAAATTGTTATTTCAAATGTACATAAGAATAATTCACTTTTTTATGATCTGAGTCATGAAAAACAAAATTAATATAAAATTTTGCGATCTTTTAGACTAAGCATTCCTTCTTTTTCCATTTTCTTTAAAGTTCGGATCACCGTTTCTACCCTCAAACCCACAAGATTGGCAATCTGCTGTCTTGTAAATGCAATATGAAAACACTGATGGCAGTCTTCATCATGATAACTCTTAAGGTAATCTAATAAAGCTCTCAATCTTTGCACAGGATTTTGAGAAGCCATACTCTGCATCATTTTCAGTTTATAAAAAACTTCCTGAGAAAGGCAGGCATTCATTTCCAGAGAAAGATCGGGATTCTGGCTGAGCATTTCAAAAAAATTATTTTTGGGGAGTCTTATAATCCGGGTTTCCTCAAGACATATGGCATTAATCGGGTAATCCTGATTGAGAAAAAGCATAGCTTCTCCAAAACTCTGTTTTTTGCCCAGAATATTATGAATAAACTCCTTCCCATCCTCATTATAATTATTAAGCTTCACTTTTCCTACACTGATCTGAAAATAATAAAGCGCATGATCTTCTTCTTTAAAGACAATTTCGCGTTTCTTATAATTTCTTTCTTCTGCCCCGAATGAGTATAGAAGGCTTTCAGGAATATTCATGCAGCTTATAGTTTTCATAGCTTTAATCGATTTTTAAGTAATGAAAAACGCAAATAATATACCTAAAATGATTTTTTAGTACAAAATTTTACGGTTTTCAATTCTTAATATCTTGTCTCTTTCCATATGCTTGATGGTTCTTATCGCCGTTTCTACACAAAGCCCTGTCAGACTTGCCATTTGCTGCCTCGTTAGCGGAACTAAAAAAGAATATGGACTCAGATCCTTCTGAAAACTTTTAAGATAATCCATCAATCCCCTAAGCCGTATAGAAGGATTCTGTGATGACAGGCTCTGCATCATGATGAATTTATAATAAAGACGCTGTGAAAGAAAGCTGCTTACTTCCAGCCATAATTCCGGAGACTGCTGCAGCAGATTGAAAAAAATAGATTTATGAAGCCTCAGAACAGTACATTCTGTAATTACTTCTGCGTTCATAGGATAAGGTTTTTCTATAAAAAGAATAGATTCACCACAACTTTCTCCGTTGGATAATATATTTTGGATAAACTCCTTACCCTCCTCATTATAATTGTTGAGTTTTACCTCTCCTTTGATAATCTGGTAGTAATAAGCAGGAATGTCCCCTTCACAGAATATTGTTTCTGTAGGGGTATAGTATCTCCTTTCTGCTCCCGCTGAAATCAAAATGTTCTCGTCGATAACCATATTAGCTCTTTTTGGAATTGTTTTCTTCTTCCTATCCTCTTAATCTTAGTAAAAATGGTATTGGTAATCGATTTTGGTATACATGCAAAAATCGAACCTTAATAAATAACAAAAATGTTAAATACCGTTAAATAAATTATTAATTTTAATCAATTTTAGCTCTATCAATTAAAACCAATCAATAAAATCACTTTACAATCAACATATTACAATTAAAAAAACTAAAATCTATGGCAACATTTTGATTTTAAAAGATAAAGCCCCATTTCAAAAGAAACAGGACTTTCTGTAGGCCGTTCAAAAGATTATTGAGCTGCCGTTTATAACTGTATTTTTAATTATTTTGCAAACTTTTTAGTTCCTGCCACACATAAGATTACTCCTACCGTCACCCCCAACATTCCTATGCTAACCTGCTCGTGAAGAAGTAATGCAGCTAATGCAAGACCAAAGAAAGGCTGAAGCAGTTGAAGCTGCCCTACAGTAGCAATACCACCCTGTGCCAAGCCTTTATACCAAAAGATAAAGCCAATAAACATACTGAATAAAGAAATATAAGCCAGTCCAAACCATCCCTGAAAGCTAACGTTCTGAATATCATCAGGAAAATAAATAAAGAATAAAGGAATCATAATAGGTAATGCCAGTACCAGAGCCCATGAAATAACCTGCCAACCGCCTAAAGTTTTGGATAATTTAGCCCCTTCAGCATACCCCATACCGCATAAAATAACGGCAAGCAGCATCAGAACATCACCTATGGGAGATGCTGATATTCCTTGCGAAACAGCATATCCGATCACTAAAATACTTCCTACAATCGAAAACAGCCAAAATACAGGATGAGGTCTTTCACCACCTCGTAATACCCCGAATACTGCGGTTGCTAAAGGAAGCATACCAAGAAATACTATAGAATGGGCGGAAGTAAGATATTGAAGAGCCAATGCCGATAGTAGCGGAAAACCTATCACACAGCCAAGAGAAACCAAAACCAATGGCACCAGATCTTTTTTGACAGGACGCTTTTCTTTGCCTAACCATAATACAATAAGGGCCAATATCCCTGCAACTGCTGCACGAACAATCGTTACAAAAGTAGGATTCATTTCCATTACGGCTAATTTGGTAGCAGGTAATCCACCGCTAAACAATACAACTCCTATGAAGCCATTGATCCAGCCACTTATATTTTCATCTTTTGATATTTGTTTTGTCATCATTTTATTTAAGCTTTTAATTGATGGTTCAAAATTAGAAAGGATAATTAGATAAACACAGTATCAGTTTTGTATATTTGCATGAGCACAGTTTGAAAATATGAGTAAAGAATTTTTATATACAGAAATTGCAGACGGAATTGCAGGACAGATTAGAAATGGCATTTTAAAGGCGGGAGAAAAGCTTCCTTCAGTGAGAATGCTATGCCAGGAACATCAGGTGAGTATGAATACAGCCAAGCGTGTTTTCCTGGAACTGGAATCCCAGTCTTTAGTAGAATCAAAACCGCAATCCGGTTATTTCGTAAGCCAGCTGCTGTCTGCAAAACTTCCCTTGCCGGAAGTAAGCCGTCCGTCATTGATCGCCAATAATGATGAACCGGATGAGCTGATCAGTAAAGTATATGAAAATATGGGTAAAAAGGATCTTACTTTTTTCTCTATTGGAATTCCTTCTGGAGCTCTCCTGCCTCAGGCCAAGTTGAAGAAAGAAATTGTAAACGCCATCAGGGAACTCAAAGAAGGAGGTACAGAATATGAAGAACTTCAGGGAAACCTAAAGCTCAGAAGAATGATCGCCATACGTTCTCTGCAATGGGGAGGAAAACTGAGCGAAAACGATCTGATTACGACCAATGGAGGAATGAACGCTCTTTCTTTCTGCTTAATGGCTTTAGGAAAACCCGGAGATACCATTGCTATTGAAAGTCCTTGTTATCCAGGAATTCTGCAGCTTGCCAACGGATTAGGCTTAAAAGTGCTGGAACTTCCTACCCATCCTACGACCGGAATAGAAATTGACGCTCTGAAAAAAGTAATTCCCAAAATAGACATATGCCTGCTTATTCCCAATTTCAATTCACCTTTGGGAAGCTGTATGCCCGATGAAAATAAAAAGGAAATTGTAAAAATACTTTCTGAAAACAATATTCCACTGATAGAAGATGATGTCTACGGAGATCTTTATTTTGGTTCCAGCCGTCCAAAATGTTGTAAATCTTTCGATAAAGACGGAAACGTACTGTATTGCAGCTCTATTTCAAAAACATTAGCTCCAGGCTATCGTGTAGGCTGGATTGCTCCGGGAAAGTATAAAGACAAAATTCTTAAGCTTAAACTTCTGCATTCCACTTCTTCTATTTCGATTGTGAATGAAGCTGTTGCCAACTTTTTGAAATCAGGAAAATATGAAAAACATCTTCAGCAGCTTCGCAGAACATTACAATCTAATTATCAGAATTATGTTCAGACGATTGCAGAGTATTTTCCGGAAGGGACGAAAACCAGTCGTCCGCAGGGAGGATTGTCTCTATGGGTAGAATTTGATAAAAAGATACGAACAACAGAATTATATGATCTTGCCATCAAGCAAAATATCAGTATTGCTCCCGGAAGAATGTTTACTTTTCAGGAGCAGTTTGAAAACTGTATGAGACTTTGTATAGGTCTTCCATGGACAGAAAATACAAAAGAAAAGCTCAGACAGATTGGGCACCTTGCCCAAAAAATTTATTTAAAGGAGGGAAGATAGAAGTTGGAAGATGGAAGTCATTATAGTCCTAAAAATAACTTATCTAAATTTTTATTGATAAGGTAAAGGATATCTTATAGCTCTTGAAGTTCTTTTATATTCACCAGAACTTCCAGCTTCCTTCTTCCATCTCCCAGCTTTTTCTATTTGTTATCCGGGACGAAATTTTTTCTTGCCAGCTCTTTTCTCACACGGCTTAGACTCTCAGGAGTAATTCCAAGATAGGAAGCAATCATCCATTGTGGAACTCTCAGAAGCAAATCCGGGTACATTTTGATGAACTTCATGTATCTTTCTTCAGCAGTTTCTCCTAATAAAGAATTGATCCTGTTCTGAAGACTTCTGATATGTTTCTGAAGAAGGAAATCACTTCTTTCAATACTGTTCGGAAACTGTTCTACCAATTTATTAAAGAAGTCAGGGTGCAGAAATAAAACCTCTGAATCTTCCACTGCTTCTATATAATAAATGGATTTCTCATTGAAATAAAGACTGCTTCGGTCAGAAATCAGCCAGCTTTCAGGGGCAAACTGTATAATGTGTTCTTTTCCGTTTTTATCAATAGAATACATCTTTATCAGTCCCTTCTCTACAAAGAAAATATGACGACAGATTTCACCATACTGAAGAAGAAACTGATTTTTAGGAATCTTCTTTACTTCATAGTGCAGGCTGCAGGTGTTCACATTTTGAAGGGGAACATTTAAAACTTTGGCTAAATAATTATTTATATTCTTCATGATACAATCTGGCTTAAAGAAATATCCTGATGCGAAGCATTGTTTACAGGTTTTCCATTCTCTATTACAATCAACTGTGGACTTTCGTGTCTGATCTCAAAATCTGCTGCTATTTTATTGGAAACAGGTCTATAAGCCAGCAGATCCAAGTAATACACATGCACTTCCTGATCAGAATTTTCAACTTCTTTTTCAAAGTTTTTTAATACTGTCCTGCTGATAAAACAGCTTGTTGAATGTTTAAATATAGCTATTTTATTCTGAAAAGAATCTTCTATCGCTTTTGTCAGGTCTTCCTCAGACTCAATTTTTTTCCAAAATGTTTTCTGTTCTGGGGTTTCACCTTTTCCGCCGAATATTTTATCAAAAAAACTCATACACTAAATTGTTTTAATGATGATCAAGATGCTTGTACTCTAAAAATATCCAATCTTTTTCAGTCATTTTACCGAATAATCTATGACGATCCGGAAGTTTATTTTTTTCACAAACTTCCCGGAATTCTTCCAGTGTTTTCAGCAGATTGGTTTTTGACCCATCAAAATCACATTCAAAATTAACGATTAGTTTTTGAAAAGTAGGCATGTTTCCGGGAATTCCATTATTGAAAATATGCATTTCTATTTTAGTAAAAATCCCTATTGCCCTAAACAGGACATTGACACGGGGGAGTTCCAGCTTCCCTAAAGCTACCTGAAGAACTAAATCACAATGCTTTAGCATTTGAGACACGTTCATTTTACCCCATTTTCTATGAGAGTTTTCAGATAACATGGAAATTCTGTGGACAACTTCCTGATAGTATATTGGATTATTGAGACTTTTCCTTACCAAGCTTTTTCTATCTTCAGATTTTCAATATGAGCAAAATGATGATTACAATGCCAAACGTATAAAGCAAGACTTTCTCTTAAATTATAGTTTTTATTGTGCTCAGGATGATGAAAAGTTCTTTCAAACTGTTTATTGGTAAGGCTTTTAAGAAGTGTTACCCATCTTTGGTGTGTTCCTTTCAGCATTCTCATGGCCGGTTTTACAGGCATATGAAAGCTGTCCTGAAGCTCTGCCCATTTAGCTTCATCATAAGGTTTTATGGTAGGATTATCTTCTGTAAGTGCCAGTTTAAAACGGATGAAACTGTTCATATGACTGTCAGAAAGATGGTTCACAAGCTGTCTTACCGTCCAACCTCCTTCTCGGTAAGGAGTATCCAGCTGATCATCAGTAAAATGTTCAATGAGATTTTTTAGTCTGCCGGGAAAGTCTTTGATTACTTTGATATAAGTATCCAATGTGGTATCACAGATGCTTTCAGGAGCTTCAAACTGGCCTATTGGAAACTTTTTTTTCTCTAAATCACTCATTGCTCAAGGTTTTTTAATTTTTAATTATTGCCGATTTGTCCAATGATTATTTTTAGGACAATGCTTACATATCAGCTTGTGTAAATTTATCAAAAATTCAAGAATTTAAAGTGAATAAAGCATTAATTGTACCGATAATGATTTTTGTGGTACCGATTTTTCACTAAAAAGGTTTCAATTGTATAAACTGAAACCTTTTATTATTTATAATCAATGATTAATATCCGTGTAAATCAATACCTTCTGTTCTCTGCAGGGTCACTTTTCTGCCCATTTTCTTTTGAATAACTCTGAAATGCTGCAATTCATCATCCGTCAGAATACTGATTGCCGTTCCTTTTTCATGAGCACGTCCTGTTCTACCAATACGGTGGATGTAATCTAAAGGTGAACGCGGCAACTCGTAATTGATGACACATGGCAGAGATTCAATATGAATTCCACGACCTATTAAGTCGGTAGCCACCAAAATCTGAGCTCCGTCTACTTTAAATTCTTCCAAATTATTCCTTCTCGCACCCTGTGACTTCTGGCTATGAATAGCTACAGCTTTTATTTTATTCTTTTTAAGTTTTTCTACCAGATTATCAGCAGATCTTGTGGAAGAAACAAAAACCAGTGCTTTCTCCACTTTCTTTTCTTTGATCAAATATCTTAAAAATGGGCCTTTATTTTCCGGAGAAACATGATAGGCAAGCTGTTCAATATTATCAATTTCAACTTCTTCCTTTTTAATCTCAATAATCGTAGGATTGATGGAAAGACGTTCTTTCATTTCAGCAACTTTATCATTCAGAGTTGCTGAAAACAAAATGGTTTGCTTTGCTACAGGCATCATAGCAAAAAGCTTATTCATTTCTTCCCCAAATCCTAACTGAAACATTTTATCGGCTTCATCAATTACCAGATGTTTAATTCCTGAAATACTCAGTGCATTATGATCAATTAAATCTAATAAACGTCCGGGAGTTGCAATCAGAACTTCCACTCCAAACATTCCTTTCATCTGTGGATTGATAGAAACCCCACCATAGACTGCCATTGTGCGTACTTCCCTCTTCAGATTTTCTGTAAATGCTCTGCAGACTTCATCAATCTGAATCGCCAGTTCACGGGTAGGAACCAATATTAAAACCTGAACATTACGGTCTTTTTTAACTTCTGCGTTCTGTAGTTTTTCTAAAATCGGCATCACAAAACAAGCCGTTTTCCCGGAACCTGTCTGTGCAATTCCCATCAGATCTTTTCCCTGCAAAATAACGGGAACAGCCTGCTCCTGAATGGGAAATGGTTTTAAATACCCTAATTTTTTAACAGAACGAATAATATTGTGTGATAATCCTAAAGACTCAAATGACATAAAAAATACTTATTTCCTGCAAAGATACGCTATTGATATTTGGTTTATACCTTAAAACCTAATACAATCCAGACAAAGTTTAATTATTTTAATTTCTAACTTCTTTATTTCAGGATAATTAAAATTTGATATTGCCGATTTGTCCGAAAATTCGGTTTTGGACAAATTTTTGCGGATTAGTTTTGTAAATTTATCAAAAATTCGAGAATTTAAAATATGAAAAAAGCATTAATAATAGTAGATGTACAGAATGATTTTTGTGAAGGCGGAGCCCTTGCAGTCCCTGGATCCAACGAAATTATTCCCTATATCAATCTTCTGATGGAGGAAAATGAATATGATCAGGTAGTTCTTACACAAGACTGGCATCCGGCAGGTCATAAAAGTTTCGCTAGCAGTAATGGCAGAAAGGTAGGAGAAAGTATTATTTTAAATGGTGTTCCTCAGTTTATGTGGCCGGATCATTGTATTCAGGGAACTTTCGGAGCAGAATTCCATAAAGATCTGAATAGAGATAAAGTAACCCATATCATTCAAAAAGGTAAAAATATAGAAATAGACAGCTATAGTGGTTTTCAGGACAATAATCACTTTATGAAAACCGGGCTGGATGATTTCTTAAAATATCATGATATTCAATTGGTTGAAATCGTTGGATTGGCATTAGATTATTGCGTTAAATTCACTGCACAGGATGCTGTAGCCAGCGGATATGTAACTTGTCTTCATTTCAACGGAACACGTGCTGTAAACGTAAAACCAGACAATGGCAGAGATGCAATCTATGACATGATTGAAAAAGGAGTGACAGTCTTGGGGTAATTAGGAATGATAAATGATGAGTTGTGAATTTTTAGATTCACAACTTAAGACAATAAAAAAGCGCAGAAAATAATTCTGCGCTCTTTCTATAATCAGGAATCTGCCTGTCAACAGCTGCAGATACAAAGTACAATGATTGCAAGAATTCGGCATAATTCTTTATATTTGAAAAAACATTTATAATGAAAAAAATAATTCTATTTGCTGTAGTCTTTTTTGGTGTTCTTGCCAAGGCTCAGGATACAACAGATTCGCAATTCAAATATCTGGAATATGATATTGAAAAGATCCAAAATTTGTATAGAAACAATAAAGTGACGGTAAAAGAAGTTGTTGAAGCTTATTTTAAACGCATCAATGATATTGATAAAAATGGAATACAATTAAATTCCGTGATTTCCACCAATCCGGATGCTATTAAGATTGCTGACTCTTTGGATCATTTGAATTCAAAATTTAAAAATAAACCTTTATTTGGAATTCCTGTATTATTGAAGGATAATATAGATACTCATGATAAAATGCCCAATACGGCAGGTTCCCTGGCTTTAAAAAACTCTTTTCCACTACAGGATAGTTATCTCGTTAAAAAACTTAGAGATGCAGGTGCTGTAATCATTGGAAAAACCAATCTCAGTGAATGGGCAAATTTCAGGGGTGAAAAATCCACAAGTGGCTGGAGTGGGCTGGGTGGACTTACCAAAAACCCTTATATCCTTAATAGAAATACCTGCGGATCCAGTGCTGGTTCAGGGGTTGCTATTTCCTCCAATCTCGGCATAATAGCAATCGGTACAGAAACTAATGGATCTATCGTTTGCCCTTCCAGCTTCAATGGAATTGTTGGTTTAAAACCTACTGTCGGCTTAATTTCCAGACAAGGAATTATTCCCATTTCCAGTTCACAGGATACCCCGGGACCAATGGCAAGAACGGTGAAAGATATTGCCATAAGCCTTGGAACTATGGTAGGTGAGGATGAACATGATAAGAAGACCATTGGTAATACACCATTTCTACATAAAGATTATACCCCATTCCTTACTCTAACAGGATTAAAAGGCAAAAGGCTCGGATATGTAAAAGGAATTACCAAAGGAGCAAATAAAAAAGTGGACGATTTATTTTTACAAACATTAAAAATACTGGAAGCTCAGGGAGCCATAATTGTTGAAATAGAAAAAGATTGGATTTCCCCTGAAATTTCAAAAAGCTCCTTTGGATTGATGGTCAGTGAATTTAAGGATGATTTGAATGATTATTTAAAATCTTTAGGGAAAAATGCAGTAATAAAAAATATAGATGAGTTAATCGCTTTTAACAAAAAGAATAAAGAAGAACTTCAATACTTTGGACAGGAATATTTAGAGATTTCAGCAAAAAGTAATGGAAAGAAAGATAAGAATTATAAAAAGGCTGTTATAATTGCCCAAAAAGGCAGCCAGCAAGGAATAGACTCTACAATAAAAAAATATAATTTAGATGCGATAATAGCACCTACTACTGCGGAAGCATGGAAAACGGATTTGAAAAATGGTGATAATTATGAAAATTTCTATTCAAGTTCCAGTGCTGCAGCTATTGCCGGATACCCAAGCATTACCTTACCAATGGGCTATATAAATAACTTACCGATTGGTATTTCTTTTTTTGCTGGAAAATGGGAAGAAGGTAAACTGATCAATATGGCCTATACATTTGAACAGAACAACCCACAAAGAAAAGTTCCTCAGTTTTTAAAAGAATAGCAAGTATATCATCAGTTACAATATATCAAATACAGCTTTTAACTCTTGGTCTTTTATAATTGATTAATCGTCAGCTTATTTCAGGACGGGACATACAAAAAAAGCGTAGAAAATAATTCTGCGCTTTTTTGTTTTTTATCCTAAAATTCTTTTTGAAAAAATGATATAAGCTAGAACCCTGAATCTGTCATTCATAACTCATCATTTATCGTTATTTTAAAGCATTTTAAGGTTGTTTACTTCCAGTTCGCTAAGGATTCTCCAGTGTCCTCTCTTGATGTTCTTCTTCGTTAATCCAGCAAACATTACTCTGTCTAAAGATTCTACTTCGTATCCTAATCTTTGGAAAATTCTTCTGATAACACGGTTCCAACCGATATGAATCTCAATTCCAATCTCATTTTTAGGTTTCCCATCAATGTATGAAATCTGATCTACCACTGCTAACCCTTCATCAAGACGGATACCTTCACTTATAAGACGTAAATCTTCAGCAGTAAGTTTTTTATCCAGCGTTACATGATAAATCTTTTTAGCATCAAAAGATGGATGCGTTAATTTTTTAGTCATGTGTCCGTCATTCGTCAATAAAATAACCCCTGTTGTAGAACGGTCCAGTCTTCCAACCGGGAAAAGTCTGTAAGGTGAAGCATTCGCCACAAGATCCATTACAGTTTTTCTTGCTTTATCATCTTTTGTCGTAGAAATATAACCTTTTGGCTTATTCAAAAGTACATATACAGGTTTTTCAGGGGTAATACCTTGTCCGTCAAAAACTACTTTATCAGTTTTCTGTACCTGGTAACCCATTTCAGTCACCACCTGCCCGTTCACTTCCACTAATCCCTGAGTAATCAGTTCATCAGCTTCTCTTCTGCTGCAGATTCCTGAATTTGCGATATACTTATTAAGACGGATGCTGTCTTTATGAACGTCTTTTTCAATTTTACTCAGTCTTCTTTTCTGTACAAAAGATCTCGTTTTGTCATCATTTCTTTCATCGTCGTTAGAAGGTCTTCTTCCGTATTTCAGACTGCCTCTTTCATACTTATCTCTGGTATCGAAACTTTTTCCGCCTCTTTTAGGTTTTCCGAAAGATTTTTTCTCATAGCTCTCACTTTTGTTCGTGATATAAGCTTTTCTTTCAGATTTTGAACCTGATTCTTCGTTGGAATTTTCGAAACTGTCTGTATTTCTTTTGAAAGGTTTCTTTTCAAATCTTGAGTTGGATCCCTGATGTTCTGGGCCTTTTCTTCCCCCGTCTTTAGAAAACGGCTTCTTAAAAGACTTTGATCCTGAAGAATTTCCAGATCTGGAAGCACGAGAATCATCAGAACTTTTCTTGGTTGAAATTCTTGGTCTCTTTGGTCTGTCTGAATTATTATTATCTCTGCTCATTCTAAAAATTTCTGCAAAGATAGTAATTTAGTTACGAGTTAAAAATTAAGAATCATAACTTTGCACTATAGTTTACATTTTTAACTTTACATAATATAGAAGATGATAACAATATTAAACGATAATTTTTCTCAGCTCAATGAGTTTCTTCATGAAAAAACTTTCAGTAAAATTTTCATTCTGGTAGATGAAAACACTCATGAATACTGTCTTCCTATTCTTTTAGGAAATATGGAAACAGATCTTGGCTTTGAAATTTTGGAGATTGAAGCCGGAGAAGAAATGAAAAATATCCAGACTGCCAATCAGCTTTGGGAAATTCTTACGGAAATGCAGGCAGACAGAAAAGCACTCGTTATCAACCTTGGTGGCGGTGTAATTACGGATATGGGAGGATTTGTTGCATCTACCTATAAAAGAGGAATCCAGTTTATCAACATCCCCACTACCCTTTTATCCATGTGTGATGCCTCTATAGGAGGAAAAACGGGTATTGATCTGATGCATTATAAAAATATGGTAGGAACCTTCGCTTTTCCGGAACAGATCTTTATTTTCCCGAAATTTTTAGAAACATTACCTTTTAAAGAATTAAGAAGTGGATTCGCAGAAATGTTAAAACATGGTTTAATTGCTGATAAAAATCATTGGGATCAGTTGATTCAGATCCGTAAACTGGAAGTAGAAACCGTAATTCCTCATATTCAAACTTCTATGAATATAAAGCAAAATGTTGTAGACAAGGATTTTCATGAGCAGAATATCAGGAAAACCCTGAATTTCGGACACACAATTGGCCATGCTGTAGAGAGCTTATGTTTACAACAGGGAAATCCTATCCTTCATGGTGAAGCGGTTGCTATGGGAATGATTGCCGAAGCTCACCTTGCTTATCTTGAAAATCTTATTGTTGAGGAGGATGCGAAAGCTATCATTGAAAATGTTCAGAGATACTATCCTTACCTTGATATCAGCGATTTTAAAGATGAAGATATCACCGCACTATTGTTGAATGATAAAAAGAATACAGACAGTAAAATCAATTTCTCTCTCCTTTCCGGAATTGGTTCTTGTACATATGACCACCAAAGCAGCCAGGAAAATATCCTTGAATCACTCTCTTTTTATAGAAAACTGAATGATGCTTAATCATTTTTTGTTAAAAAATATTTATTTTAAATAAGGATTTTGACAAAATTGTCAATTTAGACCATATCTAAACAAATGTTTATTTAAAATCATAATAAACTGATAATCAATTTATTATTATAAAAATCACTTAAACACTAAGTGATTTTTTTATTGATTTTACTCATAAAAAATATTTTTGGCAAGCAATTTGAAAGATACTCTGCGTTCAACTGAAAATGCTGAACAGTAGTAAAATTTAAAATTAAGAAAGAGTAAAATTAAAAAATTAAAGTTATGAAAAAGTTAATTTTAGGATTAGCGTTAACTGCAGGAACATTCGCATTCGCTCAACAGACAGGAAACACATCTTCTAATCCGGTAACATTCGGGGTAAAAGGAGGGATGAACGTATCTTCACTTTCAAAGGATAGCGGTCTTGATGATCAGAAATCTAAAATAGGGTTTAATGCTGGAGTATTTGCAAACATTCCATTAGCAGCTTCATTCAGTGTTCAGCCGGAGGTACAGTACTCTCAATATGGTAACAAATCAAACTATACAATAGGAAACACAAAGTTTTCGGCTTCTACTAAGTTAGATTATATTACTGTACCTGTAATGTTCCAATACAACCTGATTCCTAATCTTTATGTGGAAGCAGGGCCGGAATTCGGTTTCATGGTAAGTGCTAAAAACAAGTTTAAAAACGAATCAAACGGACAGTCTAATACGACTGATAACTACAAAGACAATCTGAATACATTCAACTTTGGTATTGGTCTTGGTGCTGGATATTATTTCACTCCAAACTTAGGACTTACCGCAAGATATGTTGCAGGTTTAACAGATATAGCAAAAAACAGACCTAGCGGATCTGATGCTACAAGAAACAACCTATTCCAGGTAGGTTTAGCTTATAAATTTAAATAAGCTTATACATTCACTAACAAATTTTATATTCAATAGAAAAGATCAGATTAATTTTTTAATCTGGTCTTTTTTTATGTTAAAAAAATATTATCTCAGAAAAAGCTGATGAATAAAGAACCAGAAGTGATTTCCAACTTTGGCACACCGTTTGATTACTAATGAAATGTTAAATAAAACTTAAAAACTATTAAAATATAAACTTATGAAAAAGTTAATTTTAGGTCTTGCTTTAGTAGCAGGTACTTTCACTTTCGCTCAGAAGACTTCAACTTCTACTGCTTCATCTTCTCCAGTTAGATTTGGATTGAAAGCAGGTCTTAATATCTCAAATATTTCTAACAGTGACTTAAATTCAAAAGCTGGATTTTACGGTGGTGTTTTTGCCAACATTCCTGTAGCACAAGATTTCTCCGTACAACCTGAAGTATTATACAGTGGTTTAGGGGGTAAAGCTAAAGGTAACAGTAATGCAAAAATTAACATGGATTATATTGCGGTACCTGTAATGCTACAATACAACTTGATTCCTAATCTATATGTAGAAGCAGGACCTCAATTCGGTTTTCTAGTAAGCGCTAAAGCAAAAAGCAACGGTGTGTCTGGAGATATTAAAGACAATTTAAAAACTTTTGATTTCGGAATTGGTCTTGGAGCTGGATACTACTTCACACAAAATATCGGAGTGAATGTAAGATATACTGCCGGACTATCTGATGTTCCTAAAAACAATACTGATGATGCTTCTAGAAACGGAGTATTCCAGGTTGGTTTAGCTTATAAATTCTAAGAAATCGGTAAGCTTTCAAAAGCAGCCTTTCTAATCAATACAAAGCCGGATTAAATTTAATCCGGCTTTTTTATTTTAAAAATGTTTTTGGCAAGAAATTTGCGTATTGAGTAATGATTGTACTTTATTGCGGAAATTTCCAACTTATGGTTTCTGTTTTTACAATGAAATAGGCATTGATTCATCTGATAATCAAATGAATGTAATGCTAAAAATCTAACTATTACCATTATAAACTTTTTAACAGAACCCGCATTGAGTTGACTCATGTCTTACAATGCAAAGCAAATACTAAAAAGTATTTTGCTCCATAATTAGATACATTTTGATTTCAATAGAAAAAGTCAGGTTTATTAGTTTAAGCCTGACTTTTTCGCTTTACAGCATGACTTTTATCACTTCTCCCCTTTGTGGC
The DNA here is from genome assembly GCF_004119445.1 of Chryseobacterium sp. CH21. GTDB lineage: Bacteria > Bacteroidota > Bacteroidia > Flavobacteriales > Weeksellaceae > Chryseobacterium. Next base: position 32,149 of record NZ_QICI01000067.1, read on the forward strand.
AGATATTTTGCCGCAAAAAAGAAAATTTAAAACTTTAATCGTGAAAAGAATATTTCTAGGATTGGCATTAGCCGGATCATTTTTAATGAACGCTCAGGAAAAAGAGCAGCCAGCATCTTCAAAATCTCCTGTCAGATTTGGGGTAAAAGCAGGATTCAATGCATCTACATTTAGTGATAGCAACAATGAATACAGTGATTATAATGAAAAAGTAAAATTGGGTTCTCATGTTGGAATATTTGTCAATATTCCTGTTGCAGAAAAATTCAGTGTACAGCCTGAGCTTCTTTTTAGCCAAATGGGCTCTAAAACAGAAGAGAAATATACCTATGCATCTGTATCAGACGGTTATTTAATAAGACAGGAATTCAGCTATACAACCAATTTGAATTATCTTACTCTTCCTGTAATGGTTCAATATAAAATTCTTCCTCAGTTGTATGTAGAGGCAGGGCCGGAATTCGGGTATCTTTTAGGAGGAAAATCGAAAGGAGATCAAAAAACCGAAAATACGTTTGGAGGTACTACAACCTTTAGCAGTAATAGCTTTTCGAATAAAATTCCAATGGAACTTTACAAAAGATTCAATTTGGGGATAGGCATTGGCGCAGGGTATTATTTTACCCAAAATTTCGGAGTGACTGCAAGATTTACGGCGGGTATCACTGATCTTTTTAAGAACAATGATTATAACAATAAAGTAAGAAACAATGCGCTTCAGATTGGAGTTGCTTATCAATTTAAATAGAGATATTTATTATTTTCAAAATGGATGCCGGGCTGTAAAAAGTCTGGCATTTTTTATTCTTGCATCTAAAAATAATCTGAATGGTTCATTATTTGACTAAAATTGCTTTAATTTTTCCTCTTTTTCATCATTTAAATGATCAGCAATGATATTTTTTTGCATTGATTTTTTCACATAAATATAGAATATAACACTCTTTTTATTCATCAAAAAGGGAAAAATATTAAGAAAACACATTCTTCAAACCACGCGTAAAGCCCTTTAAATGAGCCTTTTTCGACTTTGGCAAGCAATTTGCAAAATAATTGAAGTCTGATTGAAAAATCATTTGACACACAAATAGTAAAATTAAAAAATAAAATTATGAAGAAGTTATTTTTAGGAATAGCATTAACTGCTGGTACGCTAGCTTTTGCTCAGGAAACAGAAACAAAGACAGAAACGAGAACAGTAAATGCATCACCACTAAAAAAGATGTTCAACCCGTTAGATTCGGGATCAAGGCAGGAGGAAACTCTGCTTATTTCAGTGAGCAGAAGTTTGGTATCAACAGCCAGCAAATAGGTTTCCACGCAGGTGCATTCGTTAATATTCCACTTTCAAGACAATTTAGCATCCAACCAGAGGTTTTGTATAACCAAATGGGGGCGAAAGATGTATTATCTTCTACGGAAACGGACAATGGAGTTACGAATGTAAAGACTAAAGTAGAAGGCAGAGTAAAGATGAACTACATTTCAGTTCCATTAATGGTTCAAATGAGACCTGTTGACAAGTTTTATATTGAAGCAGGACCTGAATTCAGTTATTTCATCAACGGAAAAACTAAAGGAGAAACAAGTGTAGCAAGTACTACAGGAGGTGTTACGACCACTACTACAAGTTCAAACACTGAAGATATCAACAAAGATCAGATCAACAGATTCAACTTTGGTTTAGGTCTTGGTTTAGGATACGATATCACTTCAAACATTGGTATCAGTGCAAGATATGTAAACAGTTTGACAAAAATTGAAAAGAGCAGACCTGCTCCTGAAAACAACAACAGAGTGTTTCAGTTAGGACTGAACTATAAATTCTAATCAGAAGAACCAATTTTTTAACCGAAGTGCATTAACCAGCACGTATAAAATAGCCGGAAGAGTTTCTTCCGGCTATTTATTTTAATAAGTACAATCATGGAGATAGTTATTCAAATATTCTCGGATCATCACTGATCACTCCATCTATTACCATCTCTTTTAATTCTTTTAATCTCTCTTTGTTGTTCACTGTCCAAGGGATTACTTTCACGCCTAATGAGTGGCATTCCTGCACTAATTGTGGTGTGACAAGACTATGTTCCGGGCTGTAAATGGTTGGGGTAAAGCTTAGGAATTTCATATCTCCTGCTACTCCATTTAGATGATTGGGATACATTTTGAATTTTTCCACAGGAATTTGTTTAAAATAAGCCTGCTGCTGAGCCAGTTTTTTATCATCTACCTTTTCAACCAGTAAAGCGGTCATGATTTTAGGATATTTTTTGTGAAGAATTTCCAGTGTTCTGGGATCAAAAGACTGGATAATAACCCTGTCCTGAATCTTTTTTTCTACAATAATTTTCATCATCAGATCTACAAATTCTTTCGGTTCCGGATGAAATATATGATCAGAAAAAGGACGGGTTTTCGTTTCTATATTATAAAAAGGCAGGGGTCTCTTCAATTCTTTGGCATACGCTTCACATGCATCTATTACATCTGAAAAGAGAGGTTTATGAACCTTTATTTTCTTTTGATCAGGATAGTGATCCAATTTTTTTAAACCTACATCAAATGTTTTAATCTTTGCGTAAGGCATTTCATAAATTTTATAATAAAATCCTGAATCTTTGGGAATATAGGTTCCGTCCGGTTTTGTGACCAATTCCGGGGAAAGAAAAGCATCGTGAGAAAGGATTACCTTTTTGTCTTTCGTGATGGCAAGATCCATTTCCAGGGTTGTAACATTCATTTTCAGGGCATTCTTCATGGCTGGAATTGTATTTTCAGGATAAAGAGATTTTCCTCCGCGGTGTGCCTCGTTATCAAAAGCCTGTGAAGAATAAAGCTGGGTAAATACCAGAAAAAAACCTGTAAAAAATGCATATTTCATATCCTGAAGTTTTAATTTAACAAAAATAAAACTCCATTATATATTGTATACTACAGAAATATTAAGCTTTTGCTACATTTATACAACAAAAGAGCCGGGTTATCAACCCGGCTCTTTTATTTTTATTATTTCAGTAAATAGATTAATTGAATAAATCTACCTCTTCTCCTTTTCCTACAGGATATTCTTCTGTAAAGCATCCGAAACAGTGATTAGCTGACCCTAAAATGTCTTTCAGGTTGTCTATGCTTAAAAATTCTAAGGAATCTACTCCCAGATAGTTTTTAAGTTCTTCTGTTGTCATATTGGCGGAGATCAGATCATCTTTAGACGGAGTATCAATTCCCAGATAACATGGAGCAATAATAGGTGGAGAAACACTTCTGAAGTGGATTTCTTTTACGCCTGCATCTTTTAGAATTTTAACCAGTCTTTTGGATGTAGTACCACGAACAATAGAGTCGTCAATGATCACTACTTTCTTGTCTTTCATCTCAGAGATGATCGGGTTCAGTTTAAGGTTCACTACCCTTTCTCTCATTTCCTGTGTAGGAACGATGAAACTTCTTCCGATATATCTGTTTTTGATCAAACCGGACGGAAAGGTATTCCTGAAGCTTTAGAGAAACCAATAGCAGCAGGAACTCCGGAATCCGGAACTCCGATCACTAAATCGGCTTCTACAGGAGCCTGTTCCCAGATTTTTTCACCAGATTTCTCTCTGATCTCATATACATTGATATTTTCTAATGTAGAGTCAGGTCTTGCAAAATAAATGTATTCAAAAGAACAGATTCTCTGCTTTCCTTTCGCTTCATCCATCATATAAGAATGAAGTTTTCCGGGTTCGTTTTCATTGGTATAAATGATCTCACCCGGAAGAATATCACGTACATATTGAGCTCCTACAGCATCCAGGGCTACAGATTCTGAAGCAACTACGTAAGATCTTTCATCGATAGCTCCTAACACCAATGGACGGATTCCGTTGAAATCTCTGAATGCAAAGAATTTATTTCTGGTCATCCCAACAACAGAATACGCTCCTTCGATCTTTTCCATGGTTGCTTTAATGGCACCACGAAGACCTAAATCAAGGTTTTTCTGGATCAGTCTCAGGATTACTTCAGAATCGGAGGTTGCTCTGAAAACTACGCCTTCAGCTTCTAATTCTGCTTTTAATTCTTTGGCATTGGTAAGGTTACCGTTGTGTGCTATAGAAAGTATAATCTGGTCATATTCGTTTTTCGCGAAAAATGGCTGGAAATTATATTTCTTTTTATCTCCTGCAGTGGTATAACGGGTATGACCAATTGCAGAATTTCCCATAAAAGTTTCAGGTTCCTGAATTTCTTTATAAACATCCAAAACAAGCCCTTCGTCTTTCATGTTGGTGATTCTTCCCTCTTTTAAAACGGAAATACCACAAGCCTCCTGGCCTCTGTGCTGCAATGCAAAAAGCCCGAACTGTGAAAGCGAGAAAGTATCCAGATCATTATCCGAATACAATCCGAAGATCCCACATTCTTCATTAGGAGCATCTAGTCTTTCCTCTTCCTGAGTTCTGAAAAGATTCCTTCCGTAAGTCTGGGTTTCAAACTGTTTTAAATATTCACTTTTATGAATGTCTAAACTTTTCATTTCTATTTTTTCTAATGATTAGAAGTTAGATATTAGATGTTAGAAATTAGTCTAAGTTAACTTCAATTATAATTTTAAACTTGCCTTTAATGAATAAATCATTTTTTGAATTTCAGCTAAAAGTTCTTTTAGTGGAGCTATTTTTATTTCAGAAATAAAGCTCAAATCAATCAATAACTGGAGCTGAGTTTGTAATTCATAGGTAGAACCAAACACAATTCCAAGAAATTGATAAAATTCGTTTTTATTATTCCTTCCTGCTCCTTCTGCAATATTAGACGGTATTGAAACAGCACATCTTCTGATCTGAGATTGTAGTCCGAATTTTTCTTCCATAGGTAATTCAGAAGAAATCAAATAAACTTCTTTCATTAAAGCCATTGATTTGTTCCAGACCTTCAAATCTTCTATTCGATGAGATTTCACACTAATTTCTAATATCTAACTTCTAATTTCTGAAATTATTTTACAAGTAAGTTCTTCAATCGGTTATAGATTTCAACATAAGCTTCAGTAACTTCTCCTAGGTCTCTTCTGAATCTGTCTTTATCTAATTTCTTCATGGTATCTTTATCCCAAAGTCTGCAGGTATCAGGAGAGATTTCGTCTGCTAAGATAATTTCACCATCTGAAGTTTTACCCAATTCGATTTTGAAATCTACCAGGATGATATTGATTTTGTCAAACAGGTCAATAAGGATTTCGTTGATGTCTGAAGTAAGCTCATACATTTCGTCAAGCTCTTCATAAGTAGCTGCTCCTAAGAAAACAGCATGGTGATCATTGATAAGCGGATCTCCCAATTCGTCTTTTTTGTAGCAGATATCGAAGATGGTTACCGGAGATTTAATTCCTTCTTCCACTCCTAATCTTTGTGCCATACTTCCGGCAGAATAGTTTCTTACCACCATTTCCAAAGGAATGATAGATACTTTTCTTACCAACTGCTCTCTTTCGTCCAATTGTTTGATGAAATGAGTTTTGATTCCTTTTTCATTTAAGTATTCAAAAATAAGGGTGGTGATTGCATTGTTCATTTCCCCCTTCAGGTCAACCTGACCTTTCTTTTGAGCGTTAAATGCTGTAGCATCGTCTTTGAAACGTACTACTACTTCATCAGGATTATCGGTAGCAAATACTTGTTTTGCTTTCCCCTCGTACAACATTTCTTTCTTTTGACTCATAATTTTACTTTCTAAATTGTAGTTAGATTTATTGATTTATTTTATTATTATTCCTGTTAAGACAGCCAGCCCAAAACTCAGCAGTGTACCTATTAATACATATTCTGTAAGCTTTCTCTGTTTTGCCTGTGCAAGGTCACTGAATCTGAAAACAGATTTGGCAGCTACCATGAAACCTACGCCTTCCCAGTGATTCACCATAATAAAAGTGAAAACCAGCAGACGTTCTAAAATTCCGATATATTTTCCGGCACTTGACAAAGATTCGGTTTGAATAGTGTTGGCGCCATCCGGAGCGGGTGTCCATGATGACAATAGGATTTTGATAAAAATAGAAGCCGGTGTTGTCAGAAACAATGCTGCCATGATTATCTTTAAAAATTCCTGATTCTGTAAAGACTCAAAACTGAATTCCTTGAAATAAAAAGAAACTCCGGCAATCACCAGAACATGCAGCAGCTGATCTATGAAAAACCATCTTTTTTTAGTCTTTACCTTCTGAAAGGTAAGTTTAACTGCATCAATAATAAAGTGAGTTACTCCCACCAAAACAGCCACCCACCAAAGTTGAATATCCCAAAGGAAAATAAGACTTAAAGCAGTGTGAATCAGAATATGAAAGTATAAAAACTTACTTTTTAGTTTATAGTTTTCTTTATCCGCAACCCATGAATTTGGCTGAAGTATAAAATCTCCAAGTAGATGTGCCAATATGAGTTTGATGAAGATCATGCCTATAGTTCTGAGATTTTTTTTCTGAAATACTGATTGGTCTCCACGATGAGCTCATAGTTGGCTCGCTTCAGTCTCTGGCTTACAGAAGACTGTGAAATAGCAAATCTCTTGGCAAGATCTTCCTGAGTGATATCCTGATTCATGATCATTTCATGAATGATCTCTGCAGTAGCCATTGTCCAGTTATCAAAATCTTTGGACGACCATTTCAACAGGATATTAAGATCTCTGTCCACAGGGTCACTCGATGTTTTAATTGCCACAGTATGGCCGTCATTTTTAATATCATTAAGGAGTCTTCCTGAATTGACATAGGCTGTCCCATTAGATTCCGTGATTTTCTCAGAAGAGAAACTTTCTTCACCGATACCTATGGCCATCCTTACATCTAAATTTTCCTGACTTTTAATAAGAGATTTTATGGCTAGAAAACGCCAGAAAACGTCATCAATCTTGCATTTGAACTGAAACTCATCTCCTCTGTAGATTTCCCATGTGTGAGGAGCGCTTCCCCATTTTTCGAGAAGATGTTTCAGCCTGGTAATCCAAACTTCAGTGTCCGCATGCTGTGAATTTATAATATCACCGGTAATGACCGCTATCATAGTGCAAATATAAGCATAATTACTTATAAATAAAAAATATAAGCAGAAACACTTATAGATATTGATTATTAGTGAATCAGCTTATATCAATTATTCAGTAAACATAAGGTTTTTAAGGCTTTAACAAAAGTCATAAAATTATAAAAAAGTAAAAAGTTGACCAATAATCTGTCATTACATTTACTTTAAGTCCACATTTCACTCTTTATTTTTAGTGAAGAAGCTTATTCCTGCTATCCGCTCATACTCCTCGTTCCTTCCTATTCCGGCTCTTTAACCCTCTAACTCTCCCACTTATACTCCGGGATAACCGCTTCTATCAGGGCTAAACAGTCATTGCGAGCAAATCTAAGCAACCTCTTGAATCATTTCTACACCATAAAAATAAACCTAACAGGTTTTAAAAACCTGTTAGGTCTGACTCGTTAAATCTTCGTAGAAAATAATCTTGACAGGTTTCAAAAACCTATCAAGGTTGGATTACTTTTTAATAAACTGATGAGCTTTCTCATCAAGCTTTAAGAAATATATACCTGTCGGAATTCCCTGTACTGAAATATTCTTTTTATACCTGAACGGATCCTTCTCCGTATAGATCACTTTTCCGGAAAGATCTATGATCTGGGCTGTTTTTACCTTCTCTGTTTCCCCGTTTACATAAAGATTGTCATAAACTGGATTTGGATAAATGGTGAATTCTTTGTTATCAGCAATCAGCTCTGTTGTAGATAACGTCCCACCCAGATTCTGACAGTAGTTGGACGGGTAAGAATCCCACTCTCCTATGCTGAATGTACTGGTTGGCTGATTGATAGTACTCTTTCTATACAAAGATACATTTCCGTTATTGTTGGTTATAAATTTAGTTCCGATAGCATCCACTGTTACCGTCTTATTATATGCAAGCTCTACATAATTTCCTCCTGTAAACGTCAGAGGATCAGAAGCCGTTACGAATTTTGCCTGAGCATTAGTATAACAAGACAAAGTAGATTTTGGATTTAAAATCACGAAAGTTTCATTATTTCCTACCCTGCCTTCCAGTTCATAGGTATCTCCGCTATAGATTGTTCCTGAAGAGTTATTTTTAAACTGAATATTGATTCTGTAATTATTTAGATTGACTTCATGCCCTGTTTTATTAACAATTTCAAGCGCATTATTCTTAATGGTATTGTCAATAGTATTGGTTCCTGATATATACTTTGTGATGATGAGATCTGGTGCATAAGAATCTGAAGCAATCGTAGAAGCTGTAACAGTATTACTAAACGGAGACTCAAGATATCCCTTATCAAAAGCTTTTACAGTAAAAGTATAAGATGTAGAGGGACTCAGGTGATCAATACTTATAGAAGTTCCCTTTGTAACGGCAACAGGTGTTGTTGAGCCATTCATATAAATCCTGTATCCTAATACATCAGCATCAGGAGAAGCTGTCCAGTTCAGATTAACGAAATAAGCATTCTGCTGTGTAGAAACAAGTGATCCTGGAGCAGCAGGAGCTACACTATCAGGAGTTTCAGACCAGATCATATCAATCCATTCAGGATGATCAATAAATGGGTTTCTGTTTTTTTGTATGGCATAGATCGCATTGTTTCTGTCGATTTCTCTTTGCGAAACAGGATCTGCAGTACTCCACTGCTTCAGCATAGCAATATAAGGAAGGTCAACCGCTCTTTCCTCCGTTCCGTCAAGCGGACATTGATCGTTTGCAGGTGTAATGTTTGAAGATGTACTGTAAGCTGTATTGAACGAACCTAGTTTTCCTTCGTATCTTACTGCAAAATACAATAAAGTTCTTGCTATATCACCTTTAAACTCATTAATAGGTTCATAAACCCTTCCGGTATAAGGATAATTGGGAATGGCAGCATTAGACATCCTTGAAGTATTGCTAAAGATATAGTGATTCGCGCTGTTTCCTATTCCGTAAGGATAATTATTTCTTAGTTGATTAATCCTTGCATCAGCGGGAATAATAAAATTCAGATCAGAATACATTGGATAATCACTTATTGACGAATTTGTACTGAAGGTACTCTGTGGCATCATATGCTCCCTGTTGTAGCCTAGTCCTTCAGCGCCTGCTGTACCTGTCATCTGATCTACTGTATATTCATAAGCATCCGGCCCTGAAGGGATCTCAGAATAAATATCCAAAAGATACTGGGTATTGGAGGCATCGTGGTCATAGTATTTGTCAAGATCAGTCTGACCATAATATCCCTTAAGATCGTCATAATGCCAGTTGATCATTTTCTCCGAAATAATATCGTGAAGTTTCGATTTCAGAGCATAGCCCGTCAATCCGGCTGTTCCATTATAATATCCGGCAGGTGCCTGCGCAGAAAAATAAGAGGAAATTAAAACAAGAGGAAATAGAATTTTTTTCATGCCTTAAAATTTGGGGGGACTAAAATAGTGAAATAAAAAATGCAAAAGACTGAAAGTTTTATTAAGAAAGTATTAATTTTCGAAATATAAAAAATTGAAAATTAAACGCATTACCCTTTAATGGTACGAATAAAATAATTTGTTTTAGCATTCCGTCAATTTGGTTATCTTTGGGAACTAACTATTATTATATGAATACAGAGACTATTGACAACATCAAAATGATTGCGGAGACGGCCAGAGAATTTGCAGAAAAGAACATCAGACCAAACATTATGGAATGGGATGAAAGCCAGACCTTTCCAAAAGACTTATTCCACCAGTTAGGTGAGATGGGTTTTATGGGAATTGTGGTTCCTGAACAGTATGGAGGTTCCGGCTTAGGGTATCATGAGTATGTTACTATTCTGGATGAAATTTCTCAGGTTGATCCATCTATTGGTCTTTCTGTAGCAGCACACAACTCTCTTTGCACCAACCATATCTACGAGTTCGGAAATGAAGAGCAAAGACACAAATGGCTTCCTCAGCTGGCTTCCGGAAAAGTAATCGGAGCTTGGGGGCTTACAGAACATAATACAGGTTCAGATTCAGGAGGTATGTCTACTACCGCTGTAAAAGATGGTGACGAATGGATCATCAACGGAGCTAAAAACTTTATTACTCACGCTATTTCAGGAGATATTGCTGTAGTAATGACAAGAACAGGAGAAATAGGTGCTAAGAACAACTCTACCGCTTTTGTTTTAGAAAAAGGAATGCCTGGATTCTCTTCAGGAAAAAAAGAAAATAAATTAGGAATGCGTGCATCCGAAACTGCGGAACTTATCTTTGATAATGTACGTGTACCGGATTCTCACCGTCTAGGAGAAGTAGGTGAAGGTTTCAAGCAGGCTATGAAAGTATTGGATGGTGGTAGAATTTCTATTGCTGCCCTAAGCTTAGGTACTGCAAGAGGAGCTTACAAAGCTGCTTTGAAATATGCAAAAGAAAGACATCAGTTTGGGAAACCAATTGCTGATTTCCAGGCGATCAACTTTATGTTAGCAGATATGGCTACAGAGATTGATGCCGCCGAACTTCTTATCCAAAGAGCTTCTACCCTGAAGAATGCAAAACAGAAAATGACAAAAGAAGGAGCTATGGCAAAACTGTATGCTTCTGAAGCTTGTGTGAGAATTTCCAACAATGCCGTTCAGATCTTCGGAGGATACGGTTATACAAAAGATTTCCCAGCTGAAAAGTTCTATAGAGACTCTAAGCTTTGTACTATTGGTGAAGGAACTTCTGAGATCCAGAGGCTGGTAATCGGAAGAGATATTACAAAATAAATGTAATTATTAAAACACATACAAATGATTAAACAAGCCTTATTAGGTGAGTTTCTGCATGAAGCAGAGAACACAAGAAAAATTTTAAAAGCAATTCCCGACAGTGCCTTACACTGGAAACCATCTGAAAAAAACTGGACAACAGGTCAGCTAGCTTCTCACATTGCAGAAGTTTATAATTGGTATGATTCCACTTTCAATCAGGATGTTTTTGACATGGGTACTTATCAGTATGACAAAGGTGATATTTCCCAAGCAGAAAATATCGTTGCCAAGTTTGAAGAAAATGTAGCGAAAGCTCAGAAAGTTCTTGAAAACTCTGATGAAAACGCTTATTTTAACGAATGGAAAATGGAAATGAACGGTAATGTACTTTTCCCTCCTATGCCAAAAGTTCAGGTAGTGAGAGCTTTTCTTTACAACCACCTGTACCATCACAGAGGGGAACTGGTTGTCTATTTAAGATCTACCGGAAATAAAGTTCCCGGACTGTATGGACCTACTGCTGATGATAATATGTAATTGAAATAGATATTATATCAAAACATAAGAATGACATATACTTCGGTATGTGTCATTTTTCTTTTAACAAAAGGCTTTTTCAATTATATTCAATGTATTACATAATACATTGCAAGCTAAATCAAAAATAATCTTAAAAAATTTTGTTTTTCGTAACATATTTTTTATTAGCTTTGATATTCCACAATCAAATTTAATATTGAATATGAAAAAACAATTAACGCTGATTGGAATGCTCCTTATTTCGGGTATTTCTTTCGCACAGACTGACCGTCTTTGGTCTGAAGGTTCCAGAAAAGCTTCATCAGAGATTTTTGAAAACAAAACCGGCATCAGCAATCCAAAGGTATACAACCTGGATATCAATGGATTGAAGAATGTCCTGGCAAAAGCTCCCAAAAGACTGGCTGCAGGCGAAAAATCAGAACTCATCATCTCTTTTCCGAATTCTGAAGGCAGAATGGAAAATTTTAAAGTGAGGGAGAATTCCAATTTTGCTCCTGAGTTGGCAGCAAAATATCCGGATATTAAATCCTATGTAGGACAAGGCCTGGATGATCCTAATTCCACAGTCTATTTCAGTGTTTCCCCACTAGGACTGTCTTCCATGGAATTTACGGTGATAAATCTGCAGTTTTCATCGAGCCATACACTAAAGACCTTTCTTCCTATGTAGTGTACAGAAAATCCGATAAAAAAGATGATCTTAACAAGTTTGAATGTACAGTAGTAGACGCTGCACAGAAAGGAGTTTCCAACTCTGCTCTTGCTGCAAGACCTAATGCTGATGACGCTAAATTAAGAACATTCAGACTGGCATTATCTTGTACCGGAGAATACACCACTTATTTCGGAGGTACAAAAGCTCAGGCTTTAGCTGCAATGAATACCACAATGACTCGTGTAAACGGAGTTTTTGAAAAGGATTTCGCAGCAAGAATGGTTCTGATTGCCAACAACGACGCTGTCATATACACCAATGCTTCTACAGACCCTTATTCCGCAGCTTCCGGAATGAGCAGCTGGAATTCTCAGTTACAAAGCACTTTAACTTCTGTAATTGGTGAAGCTAATTATGACATCGGGCACTTGTTCGGAGCTTCAGGAGGTGGCGGAAATGCAGGATGCATCGGCTGTATCTGTACAAACGGATCAAAAGGAAGCGGATACACTTCTCCGGCAGACGCCATTCCATCAGGAGATAATTTTGATATCGATTACGTGGCTCATGAAATGGGACACCAGTTCGGCGGAAACCACACTTTTTCTCATGGGAATGAAGGTACTGGCGTGAATATGGAGCCAGGATCCGGATCAACCATCATGGGATATGCAGGAATTACCAGCCAGGATGTTCAGCCTCACTCTGATGCATTCTTCCATGCGGTAAGCATTCAGCAGATCACTAATAATATTAAAGCTAAAACGTGCTCTGTCAACACCAACACAGGGAACTCAATTCCTACAGCGAGCGCAGGCTCAGATTATACCATTCCAAAAGGAACTCCATTTGTTCTTACAGGTACCGGAACAGATGCTGACGGAGATTCTTTAACCTACATCTGGGAGCAAATGGATAACGCTTCTTCTTCTCAGACAGGAGCAAGCTCAGCAGCCAGTGCCACAAAAGCTTCAGGACCTAACTTCAGATCATGGACTCCTACTACTGCTCCTGTAAGATATTTCCCAAGAATGGCTTCTGTTTTAACAGGTGCAACCACTACAGCAGGTTCTGAAATCACAGTAGAAGCACTTTCCTCAGTAGCCAGAACATTAAACTTCAGATTTACTGTTCGTGATAACAAAGCAGGAGGCTCAGGAAACAATTCTGACGACGCTGTAATCACCGTTAACGGAACTGCAGGACCATTTAATATAACCTCGCAGAATTCAGCAACAACTTATACAGGAGGAAGCTCTCAAACCGTTACATGGAACGTAGCAGGCACTACAGCCAACGGTGTAAATGCTGCTAATGTTGATATTCTTTGGTCGACAGACAGTGGAAACACCTGGACTACTCTATTGGCCGGAACTCCAAATGACGGTTCACAAGCTGTTACCATTCCTAATTCTACTACCACTACAGGAAGAATTATGGTAAAAGGATCGAATCATATTTTCTTTGATGTCAATAATGCCAATATCTCCGTAAATGCAGGTTCAGGAACTCCTGATACAGTAGCTCCTACAGCTCCTACCCTTGCTGCTTCAGGAACTACCGCTACAACAACCAATCTTTCATGGTCTGGCGCTACAGACAATGTAGGAGTTACCGGATACGATGTATATCAGGGAGCTTCATTAATTGGTTCTACTGCTTCTACTACTTATACTGTAACAGGACTTTCTCCAGCAACTACGTATTCTTTCTCTGTTAAAGCAAAAGATGCAGCAGGAAATGCTTCTGTTTCCAGCAATACAGTAAGTGTTACTACGCTTTCAGGAGGAACTGTTTCATACTGTTCTTCTTCAGCATCCAATACCGCTGATGAAAGAATCGGAAACGTAACATTCGGATCTATTAATAATACTTCTACAGGAACTGCAGGTTATGAAAACTTCACTTCAGTTTCTACTAATGTCACAAGAGGAAGTGCTTACACAATTTCCATTACTCCGGTTTGGACTTCTACAAAATACAGCGAAGCATATGCTGTTTATATTGATTACAACGGAGACGGAGACTTTACAGACAGTGGAGAGTTAGCATGGACAAAAGCAGGTTCTACAACCAGCCCGGTTACAGGATCTATCACAATCCCATCTACAGCAACTGTTGGTTCTACAAGAATGAGAGTAATGATGAAGTACAGCTCAATCCCTACTTCTTCATGTGAAGCATTTACTTACGGACAGGTTGAAGATTATACCCTTAATATTGTTTCTTCAGGAAAAGGAGATCTTCAGAATACAAAAGACCTGATCACAGATGTAAAACTTTATCCAAACCCAGTGAGAGATCAACTTTTTATTTCAAATACAACATCAGAAGAGTATAAAATCTTCGATATGGGTGGAAAACTAATAGACTCAGGAAAACTTCAAAGAGGTTCCGTGAACGTAAGCAGTCTTGTAAAAGGTGCTTATATGATTCAAATTGGAGAATCTTCTAAGAGATTTATTAAAAATTAGTAACTAATAGACTTTTTAAAATTAAACGATGTGAAAAACTGTTCTGTATAGAACAGTTTTTCTTTTTTATCAAATTTTATATATTTTTTTTCACAACAACCCTTTTGTTTAAAAGGTATTACTGACAAAAACATACGGTTAAAATGCTCTCAGGGCATTTTTTTATTATTTTTGCTGAAAATACATTGACGTGAAAAAACAATTATTGATAACGGGAATGCTCGCATTGTCGGGTATTTCTTTTGCACAAACAGATCGCTTATGGACTTCAAGTTCATCAAAGGGATCCTCTCCGATTCTGGAAAACATGTCAAGTTTTGAAAATCCTCAACTTTATCATTTGAATATAAGCGGATTAAAAAATGTATTAGCAAAAGCCCCCAAAAGATCAACACAGAAATCTGAAATCATAATCTCTTTTCCCAATTCAACAGGAAAAATGGAAAACTTCAGGGTAACAGAAAATTCTAATTTTGAGCCTGAACTGGCTGCTAAATATCCGGACATCAAGTCTTATATTGGTGAAGGAATGGAAGATCCTGCTTCAAAGGTTTATTTCAGTATTTCTTCCCTGGGACTTTCTTCAATGGAAATTTATGGTGACAAATCTGCTGTTTTTATTCAACCTTATACCAAAGATCTTTCAACTTATATCATTTACAAAAAGTCAGACAGTAAAGACAATCTGAATAAACTTGAATGTAAAGTTTTAGATGTCGCTCAAAAAGGAAATTCAAGCACTTTCACCCATAAAAATGCAGATGATGCCACATTGAGAACGTTCAGGCTTGCTCTTTCATGTACGGGAGAATATGCTTCTTACTTTGGAGGAACTAAAGCCCAGGCTTTAGCTGCGATGAACAATACAATGACCCGCGTAAATGGTATTTTCGAAAACGATTTTGCAGCAAGAATGACACTGATTGCCAATAATGACAGTATTATTTATACCGATGCCACTACAGATCCTTATTCTCCCTCTTCACAGATGAACAACTGGAATCTGGAGCTCATGAACAATTTAAGCACTTCTATCGGGAATAATAATTTTGATATAGGCCACCTTTTCGGAAGAGATGGCGGCGGCGGCAATGCAGGATGTATCGGATGTATTTGTGACAATGATATGTCTACTTATCAGGATCAGGGGGTAACCTACCCCAGCAGCTATAAAGGAAGCGGATACACCTCTCCGGCAAACGGCAATCCTTCAGGAGATACTTTTGACATTGATTTTGTAGCTCATGAAATGGGACATCAGTTCGGAGGAAACCACACATGGTCATACGAACCACAATCTGGATTAAAACCTGTAGAACCAGGTTCAGGATCTACTATCATGGGATACGCAGGTATTACCAATTATGATATTCAGAGTAATTCGGATCCGTTTTTCCATGCTTTAAGTATTGAACAGATTACCAATAATATCAAAACCAAAACATGTTCCGTTAATACACCTACAGGAAATTCAGTTCCTACAGCAAATGCAGGACTAGATTATACTATTCCCAAAAGTACCCCTTTCATGCTTACCGGATCTGGAACTGATGCAAATGGAGACCCACTCACTTACATCTGGGAACAAATGGATGAGGGAACTTCTTCTGAAACCGGAGCCAACTCTGCGGCAAAAGATACAAAAGCGGCGGGTCCCATATTCAGATCTTGGAAACCATCAAGCTCTTCTGTAAGATATTTTCCTGTAATGTCTTCTGTTTTAGCAGGCGCTTTTAAGACAGCAGGCGCAGAAATAGATGTGGAAGCACTTCCTTCTGTTGCCAGAACTTTAAATTTCAGATTGACTGTTCGGGATAACAAAGCCGGAGGTGGCGGAAATAATTCTGATGATACAGAGATAACGGTTAATCCAGCTGCCGGACCGTTTATGATCACATCACAAAATACCGCGGTTTCTTACGTAAAAGGAAGCTCACAGACCATTACATGGGATGTAGCAGGAACCACAGCTAATGGTATTAATACGGCCAATGTAGATATTTTATGGTCTACAGATAGTGGAAATACATGGATCACGTTATTAGCCGGAGTACCTAATAACGGCTCGCAGGCTATTACAATTCCTGATGCCTTAACAGATTCCGGAAGAATTATGGTAAAAGGAAGCAATCATATTTTCTTTGATATCAATAATGCCAATATTTCCGTAAAAAATTCTGATGATAAACCTACAGACAGCAATTCATCATCCACAGAAATCAAGCTGTATCCTAATCCTGTAAAGAGCATTCTTACCCTTACCAATACCAGCAACGAAGAATATAAAATCTACGACATGTCCGGAAGACTTGTTAGCATGGGAAATCTGGAAAACGGAACAGTGAATGTTAATAAATTAACCAATGGAACCTACGTCATCCAACTCGGAGGATTTTCTAAACAATTCATTAAAAAGTAAAAAGAATATAATTCAATCAGAAAGCTGCTCATTCGGGCAGCTTTTTTATTTACATTAAAATAGTAAATATTAATTTAAAACTATTTATTAATGTAATTAATTTCATAATAATATTTTATTTTAAATAAAACTACTAATATTTAAGTTTTTAATTTAAATTTATCGCATCACAATATTATGTTGTACCGTTTACCCAGATTGTATTTGAGGGAGTTTCAAGCCGTTTTTTAACGTCTTATGCAATGGCTTCTTTTGAATTTATTCTGGCGTAAATTGATATTCCAACCATTTACTGTCAGAAAAGTGTAGTATTATACCCAATTCCACTCCTGGAAATTTATCATATAGACCGGAAAACAATAATAATATTCATAGTAGTATTTCACTTAAGATTTTGCAAAAAGAATAATGTTTCAAAAAGGTAGCCTCTCTAATACCTCAATAATTTTAAAATAATTTAAAATTTTTTATATGAAACATTTATTTAAGTACTTTTTTCTTTTAGCCATTACCACGTTCTCGGTTGCCTGTAGCTCAGATAATGATGATGTAATGGACGTTAACCCGGATATTACCACGGTGTTCTACAAAAATGCTGATGAATTGGCTGCAACGTATGACAACAACAATTCGGTAAGCCAGGCCATCAGAAATCAAGCTTATGATCTGTACAAAAGAGGAAAATGGAGTGAACTGGAATCACTTTTTAAAGCTAACAGTTTAAATGGTGGATGGCCACCAGCTAATGGAGGTTACAATATCGTTGATGATGTTCCTTTGCAGGTTGGACAGAAATTTGATAGATACAGCGGAGCTGTCGGAAGTTATAACGGAACCGGAGTTCCTACTTTAGGTGGCAGTTTTACAAGCCCTATTATCAATGGTTACACTTATACTTTTACCCAAAGAGCTCTAAACCAAGCTGAAGACAAATATGATTTCTATTATGAAATTGATGTTTTGAACAATTCTATGCAGTTTAAAACCCAGACCGCAGATATTATTCCCTGGTTCAGCCAGGCAGGAAAAGGAAAACAAACCATGTGGAAAATTCCAATTGACATCAACACCGGATATCAGAAAACATGGAACAAACTGGCAGAAGAAGGCTATATAAAAGTTACCATTAAGAAAAGCCCAAGCGGAAAATATCCTAACTTAGTAGGCACAGTTATTCAGCCATAAATCAATTCAGATGCATTCAATATCAGAAAAAATAAAAATTACAGGAAAAGCTTCTGTTGAAAAAAGTACCTTTATTAATGATGAAGCTCTTCCCTCTGCAACAACAATTTTTACCTGCTGTGATTGCGGTCACAAAAACACATTTGAAATAGCACCCTATTCATCCGGGTTCCCTATCTTTCAACTGTATCATGAAGATAAAGTATTATCCAAAGATGAATTGTTACAACACGGAATCGTTAACGGAACTTCTCAAAGAATGTTTCATTTTGGTGAATTGACCGTTAATGATCTCCCCACTTTATATTTTGGTACAGAATGTTCTTCCTGCCATTCAAAATACATCTGCGTATTCAGCTATGGTGAAAAACAACCCGGATTAATGATATTGAATATCTCAGGAGTCTGGAAATATGAAGAATTAAAATAATTGAATAGAATTAAATCGGTTCACAATAAAACCACAATTTTTACAGTTGTGGTTTTTTGATTAAATTTTCCCCCTGATCATACAGATTTTTCTGTTTAAGAGATGATTATATCTTCTATTTTATTTAAAACATTTTCTCTAAAGCTTTATTCATACATTTCCTGCTGTACATTTCACATTTTAGAAATCCTTTTCTATCTTTGTGGGAAATAAAAAAATTCATGGATAAAATTGATAGTCTGAACCAAGTAGCAGAATTCCATACTACTTTCAAAGCCCCTATTTTAGATACCCCACAAATTCCTTCTCCGGAAAGATGCAACCTTAGAGTAGAACTTTTACAGGAAGAATTAAACGAACTGAAACAAGCCATTGCAGATAATAATCTTGTAGAAATTGCGGATGCATTGTGTGATCTTCAGTATGTTTTGAGTGGTGCAGTGCTTGAATTCGGACTTGGCAGCAAATTTGTAGAGCTATTCAACGAAGTTCAGCGTTCTAATATGTCTAAAGCATGTGATAATGAAGAACAGGCAAAAGAAACTGTTGAATTTTACAAAGAGAAGGAAGTAGAATCTTTTTATGAAAAGTCCGGAGAAAAATACAATGTTTACAGACAGGCAGATCATAAAGTATTGAAAAACAAATACTACTCTCCTGCTGATTTAAAATCAATTATCGAAAAATAAAATATGAAAAAATTTATTACCAATATTGTTGTCTTTTCAAGCCTATTTTTAGCGGCACAACAGTTGAGTGCTCAAAAAGTAGTGGTGAACCGTAAGGTTGATTCTCAGAAAGATGGCAAAATGCTTTTAGGTGCCCAGCTGAAAGAGCAGTTTTTGAAAGCTCCTTATGCCGATTGGTATGTGAAAGAACATGATGAATATGCTATTGACAAACAAGCTGTAAGCGAATTAAGAAAGGGAAAACTTGGGAGTTATGATATTATTGTTTTCATGGGAACATGGTGCGAAGACAGCCACCGAGATGTTCCAAGATTAATGAAGATACTGGAAGAAGCCAACTATCCTGAAAGCAAACTGACTATTATTGCGGTAAACCGTAAGAAAGAATCTCCTGCCGGAGAAGAAAGTCTTTATAATATTCAGAAAGTTCCTACCATTATCCTGAAAAGATACGGAAAAGAGGTTGGCAGAATCATAGAAATGCCCACTACTGGATATATTGAAAGAGATTTAGTTCAAATTTTGAAAAAGAACGATTCATCTGTCATCAAAGAAATTTTTAAATAGATTTTGAGAAATTATAAAACCATATTATCTTTTGCAGCCGGTGCCGGTGCGATGGTGCTGCTGTTTTTCGGTCTGAAATCCTGTTTGAACCTTGGAAATAAAACTGAAAAGTCAGATTATTATATCCTGACCAATCAGATCTCCAAGATGAATAAGATGGTGGTCATGGAGCAGAATACTTCCAGCATGCAGAAAACCAAAATGGGTTATGAAGTTTTTGGGAAAGAGATTTCCAGCAACAGCATTATTACTTACACAAAAACTAATGCTCAGGTTTCTTATGATCTTAACAAAATGAAGATCGAAGTAGATTCCATCAACAAAAAACTCATCATTACCGAGCTTCCTGATGCTGAGATAAGAATTACTCCGAGCGTTGAAATTCAATCTTTGGACGATTCTTTTATCAACAGAATTTCGGAAAAAGACATTAAAAATGTTACTCAGAAAGCTAAGGAAACGGCAGAAAAATCTATTGATCAGAATCAGCTGAGAACCGAAGGCCGTAAACAGCTGATGGAAAATCTGAATAATGTTTTCGTTCTGGCTAAAGCTTTAAATTACGAAATAGAAGATAAAACCGGAAAAATTGGTATTTTGGGTCTTTAGGAAGAATAAAATTTTACCCGTTTCCCATTTTGGCAAACACTTTGAATGATATCATTATATAATATTGAAAATTCAAAGTCATGGATAAAAAAGGAAACACCCAAAAGAAAGAGTCTGCCAATACCGCAGAAACCCAAAAGCAAAATCAGGATTTCCAGGATATTCCTGCCGCTTCGAAAAAGACCAATCCGCCTAATATTGATAAAGAAGACATCCAAAAATCTTCCAAAAATAAATCAGGAAAAACGGATAATACAAAATAACAAAGAGCTTTGAAGGCTTATTAATATTAAAAAAAACGAAAAGTTCCGTCTCATACGAGGCGGAACTTTTCTTTCTAACTATCTAAATGAACTTTTTTTATACAATGGTTGATTTTCCGATCTTGACATTTTCAAAATTGTAATACGACTTCTCAGAATATCTGATATGGTCAGCAATAAAGCTTCCCACTTCACTTGTTGAGTAATACTGTTTGGTGTTAAGATCAATCGTAACATACTTGTTTTCAATTGCATGTTCTACAGATTGTCTTAATTTATCTGCTGCTGCCTTTAAATTAAGATGATCCAACATCATGGCAACACTTAAAATGGAAGCAATAGGATTAGCAATTCCCTTTCCTTTCGCTTGTGGGTAAGATCCATGAATAGGCTCAAACAAAGCATTCTTCTCTCCTACTGATGCAGATGGCAGCAAACCGATAGAGCCTCCGATCACACTTGCTTCATCTGAAATAATATCCCCAAACATATTTTCCGTCAAAATAACATCAAAATGCTTAGGATTAAGAATCAGCTGCATGGCTGCATTGTCTACGAACATATAATCCAGCTGTACATCAGGATATTCCGGTGCAATTTCCTGACACGTTTTTCTCCACAATCTTGAAGTGTCAAGAACATTGGCTTTATCAATAAGGGTAAGCTTTTTATTTCTTTTCTGAGCCTCCTGAAATGCCATATGAGCAATCGGAATAATATCTTCACGGCTGTATTTACAGACATCATAAGCATAAGCTCCTTCCGGATCTGTAAATTTTTCACCGAAATAAATTCCACTTACCAGTTCTCTGAAAATCTGGATATCAGCTCCTTCAATAATTTCTCTTTTCAAAGGACTTTTATCGATCAGAGATGCATACGTTTTCAAAGGACGGATATTGGCAAACAATCCCAGTTCTTTACGAAGTTTCAATAATCCCTGTTCAGGTCTTACTTTTGCTTCCGGATTATTATCAAAAACCGGATCGCCAATAGCCCCGAAAAGCACAGCATCAGATTCTTTACAAATCTTTAATGTTTCTTCAGGCAGAGGATTTCCTGTTTTAAAAATAGCTTCTGCACCGATTAATCCATAGTCAAAATGGAATTTGCATTGAAAAGCTTCAGCAATAACATCTAATATTTTAATGCTTTCACTGATGATTTCCGGGCCAATCCCATCTCCGGGAAGAACCGCAATTTTAAAATAATTGTCGCTCATTTGCTTTTTGTGTTTCTAATTCAAATTCTGTGATCGTCTGCTTTCTGCTGATTAAAAAATCAATATCATCATAGCCGTTTAGCAGGCATATTTTTTTGTAAGAATCAATTTCAAAGGTTTCTGTAGTATCTTTGAAGCTGATGGACTGTAATTCCACGTCAATAGCAATTTCATTGTCTGGATTTTCATTGATTCCTTCTAAAATTTCTTTTAAAAATTCTTCGGAAACTTTTACGGGAAGAAGTCCGTTATTCAGGGCATTTCCTTTAAATATATCCGCAAAATAACTGGAAACAATTACTTTAAAGCCATAATCTGTTAAAGACCAGGCTGCGTGTTCACGGCTGCTTCCACAACCGAAGTTATTTCCTGCCACCAGAATCTCACCTTCGAATTTAGGATTGTTTAAAACAAAGTCCGGATTGGGTTCTCCTGTATGTATATTGAATCTCCAGTCTCTGAACAGATTTTCTCCGAAACCCTTTCGGTCTATACTTTTCAGGAATCTAGCCGGAATAATCTGGTCTGTATCTATATTTTCTGCCGGCAGTGGAACTGCGCGGGATTTTAAAACAACTAATTTTTGCATTTATTCTATATTGTTTAGACTTAGAACCACAAAAGGCACAAAAGTTTTCTTTTTATTTTTCAATTTACTTAACTGAAGTTCACATAAGAATGAAAATCAAAGATTTTCAAAAAGCTTAAGTGTTCTTTTTCTACAAGCAAATGGAATCTTCTTCTTAATTAAGTGTTATCATCTTTTGTGTCTTTGTGGTTAAATTCTTTTTAGTTTACACTTTCAAAAGCTGAGATTTTACCTTCTATTGCTGCTTTTGCTGCGGTAAGCGGACTGGCAAGAATTGTTCTTGAACCTTGTCCCTGTCTGCCTTCAAAGTTTCTGTTGGAAGTGGAAACACAATATTCTCCTTCCGGAATTTTATCATCATTCATCGCCAAACACGCTGAACATCCCGGCTGACGAATCTGAAACCCTGCCTCACTGAATATTTTGTCCAAACCTTCCTCATAAATCTGTTTCACCACCTGTTGAGATCCCGGAACAATCAGTGCCTTTACAGCTTCTGACTTGCTTTTCCCTTTAATATATTGGGCTGCAGAACGGAAATCTTCTATTCTTGCGTTAGTACAGCTTCCTATGAAAACATAATTAACTTTGATACTGTTGACAGTCTGTCCGGCTGCCAGTCCCATATATTTTAATGCTTTCTCTTCAGATTCATTTTGTGGTGCCGGAATAACTTCGCGGATGGAAATCCCCATTCCCGGGTTGGTTCCATACGTAATCATTGGATAAATATCTGATGCGTCAAAGCTTAATTCTTCATCAAAAATGGCTCCTTCATCTGTTTTCAAAGTTTTCCAATAGGCTACTTTTTCATTCCATTCTTCTTTTTGTGGAGCGAATTTTCTTCCCTGTACATAATTAAAAGTGGTTTCATCAGGAGCAATCATTCCGCCTCTGGCACCCATTTCAATACTCATGTTACAGACTGTCATTCTTCCTTCCATTGACATTTCTTCAAATACATTACCTGCATATTCACAGAAATATCCTGTTCCTCCGTCTGTTCCTATTTTTGAAATGATATAAAGAATAACATCCTTAGGCTGAACATTTTCATTCAGTTTACCATTCACAGTAATTCTCATGGATTTTGGCTTGTTCAGCAATAAACATTGACTGGCAAATACCTGAGCAACCTGGCTGGTTCCAATTCCAAAGGCAATAGATCCAAATGCACCATGCGTAGAGGTATGGCTGTCACCACACACAATACTCATTCCCGGCTGGGTAATCCCTAATTCCGGAGCGATGATATGAACAATTCCCTGATATTGATGTCCTAATCCGAAAAGTTCGATATTGTTTTTCTGACAGTTTTCCGTAAGCTGCTCTACCTGATTTCTTGAAAGCTCATCTTTGATGGGCTGCTCCTGATGCAAAGTGGGTACATTGTGATCCGCAGTGGCTACAATCTGTTCCGGTCTGAATATTTCCAGATTTCTGGATTCAAGCTCAGCAAAAGCCTGAGGGCTGGTTACCTCGTGAATAAGATGTTTGTCTATATAAATGATCTGAGGTCCGTCCGGAATGGTTTCTACCACATGAGCGTCCCAAACTTTATCAAAAAGTGTCTTTTTATTGTTGTCCATTGTTTACTTTATCTTGATTTAAATCAAACCTATCCAATTTTTCTATTGAAAGAATCCATCATCAGGCTCAGATCATCATTACATATTTCTTTTTTAAGGTCAGCGATTTTCAAAAACTCCTGATATAGATAATCAAGTTCGTTTTTGGTCACTTCATAGCCAATATGCTTGAAGCGGTAAGCCAATGCTGAACGTCCGCTTCTGGCAGTAAGAATAATCGAAGAAGCATTCACTCCTACTTCTGCAGGATCAATGATTTCATAAGTTTCTCTGTTTTTAATCACACCATCCTGATGAATTCCCGAACTGTGAGCAAAGGCATTAGCACCAACAATAGCTTTGTTAGGCTGTACAGACATTCCCATAAGATCAGACACCATTGTACTCATTTCATTCAACATTCTGGAATTCACATCGGTATGCAGGTTCAAATCTTTATGCTGTTTCAAAATCATGACGACTTCCTCCAAGGCTGTATTCCCTGCTCTTTCTCCTAATCCATTGATGGTACATTCAATCTGACGTGCTCCGTTGATGGCTCCGGCAATAGAATTCGCTGTAGCTAATCCAAGATCATTGTGACAATGGCATGAAAGCACCGCTTTTTCGATTCCTTTTACATTTTCTTTCAGATATTTGATTTTCTGACCATATTCTTCAGGCAGGCAATATCCTGTGGTATCAGGGATATTCAGGACAGTTGCTCCAGCTTTGATAACAGCTTCGCAAACCCTTGCCAAATATTCATTATCCGTTCTTCCGGCATCTTCAGCATAAAATTCTACGTCTTCCACATATGTTTTAGCATACCTCACAGCATCTGCTGCCCTTTCAATAATATCTTCTCTTGTTGAGTTGAATTTATATTTAATATGAGAATCAGAAGTTCCGATTCCGGTGTGAATTCTTGGTTTCTTTGCCAATTTCAGAGCTTCCGCAGCCACGTCAATATCTTTTTTGTTCGCTCTTGTCAGCCCGCATACCTTTGCATTTTTTACCAGTTTTGAGATTTCTGAAACAGATTCAAAATCTCCTGGGCTCGAAATTGGGAATCCCGCTTCAATGATATCAATTCCTAATTCGTCAAGCCTTTCAGCAATAATCAGCTTTTGTTCCGTATTCAGTTTACATCCCGGAACCTGTTCCCCATCTCTCAGTGTCGTATCAAAAATTTCGATTTTTTCGGAATTCATAAGTGAAGTTTTTTACTTAATTTTGGCTCAAAACTACAGCATGCAATATTTTTTCAATTTCATTTTTTTTGAAAATTACAATATTCAACAGCTGAAAAAACAATTGTATTCATTTGTTAATCAATAATTTAATTTCTAAAAATTTACAATGGCAGAATTGCAGAAAGATTTTTTGTTTGTATTGGTAAAGTCATTGACCACCTCTGAAAAAAGACAGTTTAAGTTATATGTAAACCGTCTCGGAATTAACGTAGATGCCAAATTTCTATTGTTATTTTCCGAAATGGATAAGATGAAAGAATATGATGAAAGCATTATTATAGAGAAAAAAATTTCTACCAAACAACAGCTTTCCAACCTGAAAGCTCATCTTTACAAACAGATTTTGGTGAGCCTTCGTATGAACCCAAGTCATCAGAACTATAGAATCCAGCTTCGTGAACAATTGGATTTCGCCAATATCCTGTATCAAAAAGGACTTTACAAACAGGCTTTAAAGATATTAGACAAAACTAAGCAAACTGCATTGGAATTGGATGAGAAAAGTATCGCTTCGGAAATCATAGATCTTGAAAAAGTAATTGAATCCCAATTTATTACACGAAGTATTGAAGGCCGTGCCGAAGAATTGATCAAGCAATCCCAGGAGATCAGTAAACAGAATCGTTATACCACAAAATTATCTAATCTTTCATTGAAATTATACAGTGAAATGCTTACCCACGGCTATGTAAAAAATGATACAGACCGACAGGAAGTGATGGATGTTTTCAATGCCCAGATTAAAAATATAAACCCCGAAAAGCTTAACTTCACAGAAAAACTTTGGTATTACAAAGCCCATGTGTGGAAAAACCAACTTTTACAGGATTACAAATACACATTAAAATATGCTTATCAATGGGTAGACCTTTTCCATAAAAAACCTGAAATGATCTACAGCCATCCGGTTTGGTATATCAAGGGGAATACTTATCTGTTGAAAATCCTTTTTTGTATGGAAATATTGATATCCTGGAAGAACATTTTGAGAATTTCAATACAATGGTACATGCAGAAAATTTTGTTCAGAATGAAAATCTTCAGTCTCTTATTTTCCTTACTCAGTATAACACATTGATGAATATTCACTTTGTAAAAGGAGAGTTTTTTACGGGAACCAAACTTATTCCTGAAGTAGAATTAAAAATGGAAAGACTCAGAGAAAGAATTGATGAACACCATTTCATGATTCTTTACCTTAAAATGGCAGCCATGTTCTTTGGCAGTAAAATGTTTGATAAGTCCATTGAATATTCTATGAGAGTGATAGAATCTAAAGGAAATGTGCAGGAAGATCTTTTGTTTCATACCCGAATTCTGATCTTAATGGCAAAATATGAGTCTGGAAATGATGAAGATTATGATGAATTCATTGCTTCTACTTTGAAGTTTGCCAAAAAATGAAAAAGCCGGAAGAATTCCATTTTGAAAGTATTCAGTTTTTTAAGAATCTTAATAATCAGGTATTGGATCAGAGACAGAAAGCCTTTGAAAGTTTTGATAAAAAGCTGGAAGAGTATTCCAATAATGAATATTACAGACGTTCATTATTCTATATTGACATCCATGGATGGATCAAATCTAAAGTACAGAATGTGGATGTCATTGAGATCATTAAGCAGAAAGTGAAGTATAAAAGAAAACATTAATTAAAAATACATAAAGAATTATTTTACAATATTTTATCATATTTAATTTCATGTAAAATAAAACATACAAATCTATTTTCTTTTAAATATAATTTTACAGATTTATGTATTAACAGGTCGCTCCTCCGGAGCTTTCTTTTAAAGAAACTTCATTTTTTCTACTAACAGTAGATCCCGATGGGATCAAATCCGGCTCCAATAGGAGCTAACTATTAATAGAAGTATTTATTTTTAAAATTAGAGCTCCGGAGGAGCGACCTGTTAATTACGCTTTGATTTAATAAGATACGAAAATTTTATTTATATAGATTCTCTATAAAATTCAGTGCATTTTTATGACTGATCTTTTCTACCAGCTCTGATGAAAAACGTTCTTCAATTTCTTTATTGATCTGTGGATATACAGATGCATTGGAATGCTCCGGGAAGAAAAATGGATGACGGGATTTGTCCGGATGATCCTTCCAGTAGAAATAATCTGCTCCGTAAGCAATGCTTTCTTCTCCGCCAAGATCCAAACCATATTGAATGTGTTCGTAGAGTCTTTCGGGATTCTCGACATCCACATAATCTTTAATAAAATTAAGTCCAATCAAACCTTTTCTTTTAATCACTTCTTTTGCCAGTTCATCAGGAAGATTCCTGTTATTTTTATAAACAGACCTATAGTTGGAATGGCTCGCCAGAATAGGAATTGAGTAATTTCTCTGATCAATATAAGTGAAAATAT
Organism: Chryseobacterium sp. CH21; assembly: GCF_004119445.1. Lineage (GTDB taxonomy): Bacteria > Bacteroidota > Bacteroidia > Flavobacteriales > Weeksellaceae > Chryseobacterium. Next base: position 59,762 of record NZ_QICI01000067.1, read on the forward strand.
CGTAAGCCAACTGATCGCTTGTGTGTGCTAAATCAATGGCAATTTTGCGGTCAGCGATATAGTCAATCAGCACTTTTCCATCGTCTTTTAAGCCTGCAGTTGCATTATTTCCACCCCCAAAACGGTTTTCTAAATGATGTGTAATCCCAATATAGAAGACTTTTTCTACATTTTCAATAATCGTTTCAAGATTTTTAAATCCGGAATCAAGACTTTGGCTTTCATCACAAAAAGCGGATGCATTTTCGATAGAAGCAAGAATTCCTACCCGATTTTTATTTTCCTCAGCCTCATAATTATCGTAATTAAAAAAGAAAAAATTATCATTTTTAATGAGGTTTGAAAACAATTTACTCTGCTCCAAGCCATAAACTGTACTATCTGCTCCTGTTCCGGCATACATTGCCATGATCTGAAGTTTTACATTTCCCTCCTGTAAATAAGGCAGTGAACAGCCAATTTCTTTGTCATCAATAGCAGCATCGGATCTCAGCAGATAATATAATAAATCGCAGTGCAGATCTATATTTATAGTATTCATAGTAGTGTAATATTGGAGTTTTTTATTTCTTTACTTTGTTCAGTTCATCATTGATAAATTCTACAGAACTGTTTTCAAAAACTTCAAGCAGTTTCGGTACGAAAGCTCCGAATGTTTTATATTTTTTCCTGTTAGAATTATATTCTTTTACTTTTTCTTCTAATAAAGGGATAAAAATGAAATTATTTTTCAGATGATATTCCTGAAGTCTTTTTACCCTTTCCTCATCTTTTTGAATTCTGGCGGTCTCAATTTCCCCTAATCTTACCAAATGTTCAGCAACGCAGGTCTGATAATCTCCATAACCTCCTGTTTTGACCATGGTTTCCTTTAGTTTTGATTTTTCAAATAAGTCTTTAAATTTCGTAAGCTTATCTTTGTTTTGATTGACTTCTTTATTAACAAAGGAATGTCCAAATTCATGAACACTTAAAAACCTGGCCTGAAATTGATTGTCATACCCGAATTCTCCCGGTTTTTGTACCTTCACAAACGGACTGGCAATCTCGTAAATATTCTGTTTTCCAGATGGCAATGTAACATTGGTGCCAATTCCTCTTCCTTCATGATCTTCAATGGGCCACATCATCATAGGAGAAATAATGATCGTATAGGTGTTAAAACTTTCACCATAAAATTGTTCCATGGCTTTTGTAAATCCGTCAGGAATCTGTTTGCTGTATTCCGTTATTCCGCCATTATAAAAGGTTTGGTTCTCTTTAAAAAACTGCCCGATATTCTCCTGAATATAAAATTTTGAAAGCGCTGAAAGATAATTTTTAATTAAATCTGTTGCTTCTTTATTCTGTTCTTTTGTAAGATTATTGTTTTCAAAGTGATATTCATTAATCCATTTCACATCCGGAAATTCCTTGTGATACATCAGAGGTTTCATCATTGCATCATTTCCGGCACCATATTTTTCCATTAAAATATCATTGAGCCTGGCAGTGGAAACAGCAATATCTGAGTTTTTCAAATGGCCGTATTTCTGTAAAGCATTTTTAACAACCGGCTGATAGACAGAACATTCTTTTATTTTATAAAGTTCAAAATCCTTATTATTCTTTCGGTGCTCTGCAGACAGTATTTCTGCAAGAAAATATGTCTCAATATTTCTATTGTAAGTAACAGAAAATGGGGATGTACTTTTCTGCGAAAAACAGAATGTGGCACTCAATGAGACAAAAACTACGAATAACTTTTTCATTTTAATATTAATTCTCATTCTAAATATAGGCTAATATAGTATTTTATCTAAAAATTCCGTATTTTTGCATCTTAAAATTTCTTAGTAAACAATGATAAAAATTACACTTCCAGACAATAGCGTCAAAGAATTCGAAGGAGCAGTGACTCCTCTAGATGTGGCAAAATCTATAAGCGAGGGATTGGCAAGAAACACCATCTCCGCAATTGTTAATGACCAACAAGTAGAAATAACCACACCTATAACCACGGATTCTACGGTACAGCTTTTGACCTGGAATGATGATCTTGGAAAGAAGGCTTTCTGGCATTCTTCTGCCCACCTTTTGGCGCAGGCTATCCTTGAGTTTTATCCTAATGCTAAGTTGACGATCGGTCCGGCTATTGAAAGCGGATTCTACTATGACGTAGATTTCGGGGATGAAAGCTTATCTGAAAAAGATTTTGAAAAGATTGAAAAAAGATCTTAGAAAACGCGAAGAAAGGATCTACATTCTCTCTATATCCGGTTTCTAAAGAAGATGCTTTAAAAACATATGCAGATAACCCTTACAAAGTAGAATTGATCTCTAATCTTAATGATGGAGAAATCACTTTTGTAACACACGATAACTTCACAGACTTATGTCGTGGTGGTCACATTCCGAATACTGGAATTGTAAAAGCGGTTAAGATTTTAAATGCAGCAGGAGCTTACTGGAGAGGAAATGAAAAAAATCCTCAATTAACAAGAGTATACGGTATTTCTTTCCCAAAACAGAAAGACCTTACTGAATATCTTGAAAGATTGGAAGAAGCTAAAAGAAGAGACCACAGAAAATTAGGTAAAGAACTTGGAATTTTTGCATTCTCTGAAAAAGTAGGTGCCGGTTTACCCCTTTGGTTACCAAAAGGTACTGCTTTAAGAAGAAAGTTGGAGAATTTCCTTTCTGATGCTCAGAAAAAAGGAGGTTATGAATTCGTAATGTCTCCACACATCGGGGCAAAAGAATTGTATGTAACCTCAGGACACTGGGATAAATATGGGGAAGACAGCTTCCAGCCGATTAAAACTCCAAATGAAGGAGAAGAATTTTTACTGAAGCCAATGAACTGTCCTCACCACTGTGAAATTTACAAGACTTCACAATGGAGCTACAGAGATTTGCCAAAAAGATATGCTGAATTCGGTACAGTATACAGATATGAGCAAAGTGGAGAGCTTCACGGATTGACAAGAGTTCGTGGATTTACTCAGGATGATGCTCACCTTTTCTGTACTCCGGATCAGCTTTCTGAAGAATTTGAAAAAGTAATTGACCTTACGCTTTACGTATTCAAATCTTTAGGGTTTGAGGATTTTGTAACTCAGGTATCATTAAGAGACCCTGAAAACAAACAAAAATATATCGGTTCTGATGAGAATTGGGAGAAAGCAGAAAGTGCGATCATCAATGCAGCTCAAAAGAAAGGTCTAAAAACGGTAGTTGAATACGGAGAAGCGGCATTCTACGGTCCTAAGCTTGACTTCATGGTGAAAGATGCTTTAGGAAGAAAATGGCAGCTGGGAACTATCCAGGTAGATTACAACTTACCGGAAAGATTTGACCTTCATTATATCGGAAATGATAATGAAAAGCACAGACCGGTAATGATCCACAGAGCACCATTTGGTTCTATGGAGCGTTTCATTGCTATTTTGCTGGAGAACACTGCAGGTGATTTCCCATTATGGCTAAGCCCGGATCAGTTTATTATTCTACCGATCAGTGAAAAATATGTAGATTATTCAAAAAAAGTTTCACAATTTTTGGAAAATCACGATATTAGCGGTCAGATTGATGACAGAAACGAGAAGACCGGTAAAAAGATCCGTGATGCGGAATTGAACAAGATTCCTTTCATGCTTGTAGTAGGAGAAAATGAAGAAAAAGAAGGCACAATTTCTGTAAGAAGACGTGGCGAAGGAGATCTTGGAGTGATGAAGATGGAGGATTTCGTTGCTTACTTCAAAAAAGAAGCAGCAATATAAGTTTAAAATTAAAAGATTGAAGGATTCAAAGATTAAACATTAATGAATCTTTCAATTTTAAATATTTAAATCAATTAAATTAAGTAGTTAACCAATAAAATTATAATACAATAGCACAAAGATTTAACAACAGGGGCCCACAAAGACGTCCGGTACAAGAGGACTTACACTTGATCAACGATAAAATTCGTGTGAGAGAGCTTCGTTTGGTGGGCGATAACGTAGAGCCAGGAATTTATCCAATTGACAAAGCAAGACAAATTGCTGCAGATCAGGAATTGGATTTAGTAGTAATTTCTGATAAAGCAGAACCTTTTATTGCAAGAGTATTAGAATACAAAAAATTCTTATACGAGCAAAAGAAAAAACAGAAGGAACTTAAAGCTAAGCAGGTAAAAGTGGTAGTGAAAGAGATCCGTTTCGGACCTCAGACAGATGACCACGATTACGAATTCAAAAAGAAGCATGCTGAAAAATTCCTTGAAGAAGGTTCAAAATTAAAGACCTACGTATTTTTTAAAGGACGTTCAATTATCTTTAAAGACCAGGGAGAAATTTTGCTTTTAAAACTTGCTCAGGAACTAGAGCATGTAGGTAAAGTAGACCAACTTCCTAAGCTTGAAGGAAAGAGAATGATTATGATGATGAGTCCTAAAAAACCAGCAAAATAATTAAGTCATTATTTTAATATAAAGAAACCTCAAATTACTTTGAGGTTTTTTTATGCTTTAATTAAAAAAAGATTGTTCCAGGCTACTCTATCCTCCAAAATCACCACAATCATGCTCTGTAAAAAGAGGCAAAGCTTTTTTGGTTGTGAAATAAGCAGATACTCTTTTGTTTTTCATTTCCAGCTTCTGACCTTCTATAACAAGTTCGTAAACGGGTGCTTTATCTATTTGGGTTAAAATATAAGTTCTCTCCGGGGTTTTAAAAACAGTTTTGTTTCCTTCGGTAGAATATGAGAAGTCATGGATTTCGAAAGTGTCTTTTTCGTCACATACATTGATCCATCTTATGCTCTTCTTTGTTATAGACACGCTTGCCAAATCGCATGAATAACAGTTCCCAGAAAATTCTATACCATATTTTTCGTACACATTGGTATTCTTGCTGTTCAAGAGATCAATAGGAACCAATGTTGAAAAATCACCTGGAATTTCTGATTTTTCAACAGCATTCTTTACCGGATCAGGAGTTGAAATCTCTTTTGTTTTTAAATTTGCAGAATCAACTTTACTCTCTTTTTTTTCCGTAGCAGGAGAGCAAGAAGCTAATAAAATGATTACAATTGAAAAGCTGGTTATTACGTTTTTCATCTTCAAAAAATAATTTACATATTTTAATTTACAGTGTGTAAAATTCTCCAAAATCTACCGTTCAATATATCCCTGCTTTCAGCCATTTATTGCCGATATCAGACGGTTTTGTTGGCTACAGACCTTAATACTGATACATTTGCCCAAAATATAGAAAATGAAAATACTCAATCAAATCGTTATATCATCTATATTGGTTTTTGTGGGATGCAATCAACAGAACAAAACATCAGAAACCAGCACATCAAAAACTGAAGTTAAGCAAAAAACAATAACACTTGCTGATTTCAAAAAAATAAAAGGAGTGGAGAATGTTCAGGAGGTGCCCTTTCAATTATTTACCAAACTGGATTCTATACAGTTTTTTGTGGCTCCGAATAAAGATTCCGCTCATCTGAAAGTAGCTTACAATAAGTTCGATAATTATTATGGATTTGAAGAGTTTGAAGACTTCTACTCTATTCATTACAGCATTCATAACAATATTTCGAACAGCATTGAAGCTTTTGTTTTGAAGTCACAATTCACTCCGTCATTTGAATTAACTTTAAATGGTGTGGATCTTTATGAGATCAGAAGCAGCACATTTAAACAATCTGATGATTTTAAAAATAAATCTTTTAAGAAATTTGGTACTATTGCAGAGATTTCAGAGCAGGAATTTAAGGCCAATTCAAAAAATAGAATCAATGAAACATTGGTGAAAAATCCGAATATGAAACTACAGGATGATAACTGGGTATACATTGAAAATGGCAGAAAAGAGGTTATTACACAGCATGAAAGTATATCTGCAGAAACTGGTCCGCTTGCCAATGAATATGTAGGAAGATCACCTTTCCTGAATCTGGAGGTTTTTAAAGAGAATTCTGATGAAGTAGCAGATTCTTACTATTCTTTTTATAATATTAAAAATGCTGTAATGTTTGAATTGAGTACTGATGGCTATCCACAAATTCTCCCAACCAAGAGCTGGGTTACCTCTGTTTCATCTAATAATGACGTGGGAAGTAATTTTATTATCACTAAATACTTATCACAAACCAAGAAACAGGACAATCTTTTATACGTGAATTTCACCAACTTCAAAATAGCTGATGATAAAAAGGCATTCTGGACAGATAACAATACCTTTTATGCAGAAGTTTATCCACTTAATTCCGCTGTGGTAAATGGTAAAAAGCAGAAAACGGCTTATATAAAGATACAATTGAAGGCGGATTTGTTTTAAGGAAAAAAACTGAACGTATTAAAACAAGCTTCGCTTTACGCTTGAAAATAAGAATGATTCATCTTAACTACACTTTATTTCTTAAATCCTTCTTAATGGTTTTAAAACATCCTGTATTTAAAATAAAAACCCCTGAAACCAGCCAGTGCGTATGGCAATAAAGACCGATATCTTTGCTGAAATTATTTAAAGAGATACAATGAAAAAATTAAGTTTGACCTTTCTTTTTTGTTTATTAAATTTTATGACTTTCGCGCAATCCTTAAAAGTAGTAATAAAGCAGGATGGAAAAGTGATTCAGCCTGTGAATGATGTTTATGAATTGAAGAAATCCACTTTTATGTTCGAAATCACTTCTACCAATTTAGAAGGTTTTTTAGTAGGTGCCACTACAAATAAAGATATCTATGCAGGAGCTTTGGGACTTTTAAGCATAGAAAAGGTTCCATGGTTTCAGAATACGGGTATGGCAGAGGAATTATATAACAAGGACAAGGAAATGTTTTTGATGGATTCTGCTCCTTCCTATTGGTATTATACGGATGCGAAAGATCACAGATTTGATAAAAATCCTAAAGGTAATGCAAAACAATGGACAGCTACCCGTACTATTACAAGGTTTTATGATATTATGGTAGACCAGCCTATTAATTTAAAAGATTTTGACAGCAGAGTTTTCATCCTGATGTATCAGCCTGAATATAACGACGAATATGATTTAATAGGAAAGAAAAACCTATTTCAGGCTGCGTTGAAATTCAAAGATTAAAACACATCAATTATTTGATTATATAAGAAAAAGGTCTGCTTTTACGATGTAAGCAGGCCTTTTTTGCAGATGAATATTTTATTCAATAATCAATCCATATTCTATCGCTAGTTTGATGGCTGAACTAAGATTGGATGTCTGGAATTTCTCAATAAGGTTCTTTCTGTGACTTTCTACGGTATGCGGGCTGATAAACAATTTTTCTGCCATTTGATTCGTTGTAAGTCCTTTCGCTGCTTCCCCGAGAATTTCCTTTTCTCTTCGGGTTAGTTTCGGAACCTGGTTTAATCCATCAGTTGATTTCTTCTCCAGAACAGATCTGGTTTGTGAGCATAAAAATTGTGAACCTTCATACACACTGGTAATTCCTTCCAGAATTTCAGAAACTGAAGCATTCTTTTGAATGTATCCCAAAGCACCTTCAGCCAGAGAACTATTAATAACAGGCAGTTCATTGTGAACGCTGAGGATAATGATCTGGAGATTACTATATTTTTTCTTTATTGGTTTTATGAGTTCGATACTGTTGGTATCTGCAAGATTGATGTCCAGCAATAAAATATCGATGGCTTGTTTTGCAAGACCTGTATTCATTTCTGAAACGTTTTTGAAACAATCTACCACATCTATGGTATTGCTGTTTCCTAAAATATTCTTCAATCCTTCTAAGAGAAGTGGGTGATCGTCTGTTATGGCTACTTTTATCATGTTTAATGAATAGGAATTTGAAGTTCTATACTGGTACCAATATTCAATTCGGAGGTGATATTCATTGTTCCTTTTAAAAATTGGATTCTTAACTCTATATTATGAAAACCTGCTGTTTTTCTAACGTCTAAGCTTTTAGGATCAAAACCTTGCCCGTTATCTTCTACTGTAATGTTTAATACATTTTCTTCTTCACTGATCTGAATAATAATTTCGGAAGGGCTGGCATGTTTTATAGCATTATTAACCAGTTCCTGAATGATCCTGTACATGATCAATTGCTTTTCCTGAGATATAGAATTGCTGTAATTGATAAACTCTGTGTGGATTTCTAAAGCATTATTGGAAATACGGGAAGCAAACTCCTGAATGGCAACCTCAAGTCCATATTTCATTAATAGATCCGGCATTAAATTGTGTGCTACACGCCTTAACTCCTCTACAGCACCATCAATCTGATCAATTGATTTGTAAATTCCTTCTTCAATATTTTCAGACTGATAAGGATTCAGATAAGACAACTGATGTTTAGTTCCGGAAAGCAAACCTCCCAATCCATCATGGAGATCACGAGCCAGACGGCCACGCTCCTGTTCCTGCCCTTCAAGCAATGCGGTAAGGGTAGATATTTTTGAATTTTGTTTCTCCTGTTCCATGGCTAAAGCATGCAATTCATCCCTCCGCTTAAGAGACTTGGCACGTTGTTTATAGGCATACAGCAATAATAAAATCAGAATAATGAAGAATATAATAAAGAAAATGTAGTAGGTATTGATTTTTTCTTTGAAGGCTAATAATTTTTTATAGCTGTTGATGTCATTATTTTTCTGTTGGGTTTCTAATTTTGCCAAACGAAGCTGCTGTTCCTTTTTCTCCGATTCAAGTTCTGAGAATTTTAATCTTTCACGCTGATTTTCTTCTACCAGTTTTAAGTTGTTGTACACCTGCTCACGCTGTGCCCGAAGTATATTAATTAACTTAATTTCCTGTGCTTTTTTATCACTTTCCAGCTGCAGTTTAATATATTTCTGCTCCTGTCGTTCTTTATCAAACTGAGATTCTAATCTTTTGGTAATATCCAGTTTTTCCTGATCGTAAACACTTTTGTATTGATCAACATAACTTTTATAATAAGTGAGGGCTTCTTTATAATGGCCTTGTTCTTCACTGATTCTGGATAATGATTCAAGGATAGACAATTCAATATTATGATCTCTGACCGGACTTTTCCCAATTTCCATAGAGGCTTTTAGAAAGTAAGACTTAGCCAAATCATACTCTTTATCCTGTAGAGCCAGTTCAGCCAAAATTCCAAATGAAGAAGCAATATGGATAGGATCACCTATTTCCAAACTCACGCTGTTGGCTAATGTGGCATACTGCATTGCCTTATCTTTATCAAAATCAGTATATAAATTAGCTAAATTGATGGCTGCATAGGAAAGACTGCTCCTGTTGAGCATTGCATCTTTATTTTTATTAAAAGTAGTTATAGCCTGTAAATAATACTGTTCTGTTTTATTTCTAAACCCTGTATCTGAAGGATTTTGAGTATATTTTTGTTCGTATACATAGCCCATTCGCATGTAGGCATCAAAAATAAGATTAGGGTCGTTTTGTTTGGATGCAAGCAACAAAAATTGTTTACTATACTTTTCTTCCAACTGGTATTCATTGAGGTTGGAATAGATAGTTGATAACTCTTTAGCAACATTACCAAATCTTCCGTATAATGTGGAAGTGGTTGGTGAGTTTTCATAATATTCAATAGCTTTCAGGTAAGCGGAAACAGCATCAGTTGTTTTATTATTACGGATCAGAATCCAGCCTTTTGCATACTGCAGATAACCTTTTGCTTCGTTACTGGTTGTTTTCAAGCTGTAAGCTTTTGCCATCTCCAGACTTTTTGAAGATTCAGCTCCTTTATTATCCAGGCGGTAATTCATGGCTTGCACAGCATATAAAATAGTAGCATATTTCCCATCAGACTGTTTTCTAGCCATGGAAATATTGGCCTCTAAAATCTGATAAGATTGAGGCTTGCGATTATGAAAAAATAAAGCTGTAGCATATTTGGGAGCAAGATTCAATTGCTCTGCCGTATCGTTTGAAGTAGAGATGTATTCTTTTTCTAATTTGCTTAAGACATCTTGTGCCTGAACAAAAACCGGACAAATAAATAAAGTAAATATAAATAGTAACCTGTGCATCAACCCCTTATCTTTATTAAGTTTTTTGTATAGTAAAGAATGTAAATATAGGTAAATACCCGCTAATTGATTTTGAGGCTGTTTTGTTCGGTAAAATGACTTTTTATCCCGTAAAGCGAAAAGACAATCCGATCCAGATCAATTATTACTTTTATAGCTTCTTCTCCACCCAATTTTATTTTGTTATTGTTTTTACCCATGCTTATATTGTAGTGTTTGTTCGAAATAAGAATTTATCCTTTCATTATGGGTGAAAAAGAAAGCTATAGAAGTTATTGAATTAATATTGGTGTTTCACCGCTTTATTTTTAATCAATTTTCGATGGTAAAGATAGTAACAGGTATTACATGAAAACATCCCTGATAACAGTGGTTTTTTAGCTTGCATACATATTTTTTCAGAAAATACTTTTAACACATAATTTCCAACTTATTATAAAATCATTGTATACAAAAAAAGTATAGACATTATTACTACAATCACTCCGGAAAGTAGGAATGAAAGAAAATAATAACCTGCAGTTTTAATTTTCTTCTGTAAAGAATGAATGATCAAAATAATGAGTGTGTACAAAATTCCTGCTCCGAAAAATAAAATCAGTACAGCAAGAAACAAGGCTCTTTCAAGGTGTAAATCTGCGGATGAAAGCATAGATCAATTACATTTATAATTTAAAAGGTTTTAAAAAAAGTTATAGAAATCATCAAGTATAACTGAATTTCAATATTAGGGAGAATCAAATAATAAGACAATCCCTATTATCAGTTATTTTTCATGGTTATATACGATCCTTCATACACCACTTAAAAGCTGTTTTGAGTGTTTTATTGGCTCATTTCTATACTATAAAGACTTTTAATCCATTTATTCTCAAATAATATTACCTGTATATTATTATTTTTCAACAATAATTAATCAATTATTATCTTACATCAAGATATTGTGAAGATTTTCTATCTACATTTGTGAATATAAAAAAGTCAAATACACTATTTATTAATCATTAAAAAAGAAACGATGAGCACACTTAGATTAAAAGACGGAACAGAAATTTATTACAAAGACTGGGGAAAAGGACAACCTATTTTCTTCCACCATGGATGGCCATTATCGAGTGATGACTGGGATGCACAAATGTTCTTCTTCTTAGAACAGGGATACAGGGTAATTGCTCATGACAGAAGAGGACACGGAAGATCAGAACAGACTCCTTACGGTCACGACATGGATACTTATGCTTCTGATGTAGCAGAAATTGTAGAAGCACTAGATTTAAATGATGTCATCCACGTAGGACATTCTACAGGAGGTGGTGAAGTGATCAGATATGTAGCAAAACATGGTAACGGAAGAGTTTCGAAAGCTGTACTGGTAAGCGCAGTTACTCCTATTATGGTTCAGAATGACAATAACCCGAATGGAGTTCCAATCTCTGTTTTTGATGATATCCGAAATAATACAGCGAAGCACAGACAGCAATTCTTCATTGATATTACCTTCCCTTTTTATGGGTACAACAGAGAAGGGGCCAATATTTCTGAAGGAATCCAGAGAAACTGGTGGAGACAGGGAATGAGCGGTTCTATCAAAGCGCATTACGACTGTGTAAAAGCATTCTCTGAAACAGATTTCACGGAAGATCTGAAAAGCGTAGATCTACCTGTATTGGTGATGCATGGTGAAGATGATCAGATTGTACCATTTGAAACAACAGGTAAAGTGGCTGCTACCCTCCTTAAAAATGGAAAACTAATTTCTTATCCTGGTTTTCCTCATGGTATGCCTACAACAGAGGCGGAAACCATCAATAAAGATTTATTATCTTTTTTCCAATCATAATTAATTTGTATTAAAATATTTCAAAGGCATCGTTTTTTTTAACAATGCCTTTTTATTTAAAATCACTATTTAGTGTTTTAATTAAAACCCAGACCCCTTTAAACAAAGAGTAAAACAACACTTATTTAGTCTCAAATTTGTGATTTAATATTACAATAACTACATTTGTATTGTTAAATTATAACTTATGAAAACCAAATTGCTGACTTTATTAAGTCTTCCGATGCTTTTGGCATCTTGTGCTCAGGACAATGATCTTGACAATGTGAATGCGAATACACAAATCGAGAAAAGTATTACTGCAGATGGAAAGAGCGCATCCCGTCTTATAGACCTTACCCGTTACAAACTTTTAAAAGAATCTACCAATCACCCTCAGACGTTAAGTGCAGGACAATCTATCAGCATGGAATACAACGGAAGTACTTACCGATTTATCATGCAGACAGACAATAACCTTGTTCTATACAGAGAAAGACCAGGACTTAATACTGTATTATGGCATTCCAATACCTACAGAAGTACAGGTACTCCATCACTTATTGTGCAAAACGATGGAAATATGGTGATCTACAGAGATGGAAGCCCGCTTTGGAGTTCTAATACTGCTGTTAATTATTATGTGGCTAACCCACATGTGAAACTTCAGCTTTATTCAAGAGCAGGAGCAGCTATTCCTACAGGTTTCAGAATTAAAGTTGTTTTAGGAGGAAATAATGAAGAAAGAAATGACATCATTGTGGAAGACTTTTTATAAAAATAATTTTTAGAGCTATAGCCGCTTCTTGAACAGAGGCGGTTTTTTTATACAATTATGATAAAACCAAAGATTATGAAAGCTCGAATTGATTTTTTTCGTATCTTTGCACACTATTATTCCTAATGTCTTTAGGAGTAGCCAAAACAGATATTGATAACAAAAACAATAAAAAAGCAAAACAATGCCAAAATTAAAAACGAAATCAGGTGCTAAAAAGCGTTTTGCTCTTACCGGTTCTGGTAAGATCAAAAGAAAAAATGCTTACAAAAGCCACATCTTAACTAAGAAAGAAACTAAGCAGAAGAGAAATCTTACTACTACTTCTTACGTAGCTAAAGTGGACGAGAAAAGCGTTCAACGTCAATTAGCAATTAAGTAGTTTTTATAAATCTATATTCGGTTTATAAGAATTCAAAACAAATTCAACAATTTAACCCTGAAACGGTGCAAATAAGAGTAACATCAGTTGCCGCCCTTTTCAAAAAAACAATTTAAATTATGCCAAGATCAGTAAATGCCGTAGCTTCAAGAGCTCGCAGAAAGAAAATTTTTAAGCAAGCTAAAGGTTTCTTCGGAAGAAGAAAGAACGTTTGGACTGTAGCTAAAAACGCGGTAGAAAAAGCAATGCAATATGCTTACCGTGGTAGAAAAGAGAAGAAAAGAAATTTCAGAGCACTTTGGATCACTCGTATCAACGCGGGAACTAGAGAGCACGGAATGTCTTACTCTCAATTTATGGGAGCTCTTAAAAAGAACAACATCGAACTTAACAGAAAAGTTTTAGCAGATTTAGCAATGAATCACCCTGAAGCTTTCAAAGCTGTTGTAGATCAAGTAAAATAATGTAGAATAGATTTTGTTATCAATATAGTCCCGGGTTTTTCCCGGGATTTTTTTTGTTGTGTACTTTCTCAACTACTTTCTGTTTTCAGTACAGAATTCAGTTTCCATAAGTTTTCTAATAATTTGGCACATTAATACCAAAATATATTAGGTTAATGGATCAGATGCAAAATATTTAACATAAAATATTTAAAATAATAGAAAAATATAAACAAATACAAACAATTAAAAGAACCACAAACTAGTATATTAACAAATTCAAGAAAAAGAATTAAAATTATTAAAACAACAAATAATACATTGAATACAATGTTAATCATTAACAATAAATGATAATTTATTGTTATATTAGCAATCTCTAAAGAAAGTATTACAATGAAAAAAGTTGCCGTTTTTTTGCTGACTTCTGTTGCATTACAAACTATTGGTGCACAGAGTTTTATTCAAGCTTATAAAGACAGAGCTGATATGGTCACCCAAACCAATATCAACACCAACCTTCAGGAATTTGCTGGGTTGGGTGTAAAAAAACGGGTACAACAGCTAATAACAATGCTTTTGACTGGCTTAAAAACAAATATCTGTCTTACGGATATACAGCAAGCGACTTTTCTGAAGACACCTTCACCTATGGAGGTAATGCCTCAAAAAATTTAATTATCACCAAAACCGGGACTTTGTACCCCAACAAATATGTTATTATCTGTGGGCACTATGATACTATTACAGGACCGGGAGTAAGCGACAACGGCAGCGGAACTTCTATTATTCTTGAAGCAGCAAGGATTCTGAAAGATGTTCCTACAGAATACTCGATTATGTTTATTCATTTTTCCGGGGAAGAACAGGGTCTTGTGGGAAGTAATCATTATGTAAATAATGTTGCTTATCAGGGAGGTAACCGTGTTTTGGATATAAAACTGGTTCTAAACATTGATCAGGTAGGAGGTCTTATAGGAAACAACAACAATACAATCAACTGTGAAAGAGATGAAGGCGGAGTATCTTCCAATAATGCAATCTCTAATACGATGACTCAGGAACTGATGACCTGCACTACCCTTTACTCTCCTCTTCAGACCAATCTTTCTCATGCTTACAGCTCAGATTATATGCCGTTTGAGGCCAAAGGCTATACCATTACCGGATTTTATGAAACCATCCAAAGCAATAATGAGCATACCGTGAATGATACTTATGCCAATCTTGATCCAGTATATATTTTCAAGGTAGGGAAAGCAGCTGTGGGAGCTTTGCAGCATTTTGCTGTAGCTACTACAACCAGCAATCTTTTAAGTACCAAAGAAACTACACAAAGTTCAGCAGAAACAGTAAGAGTGTATCCCAACCCAGCTAAAGATCTTATAACAATAGAATTTCAACAAAAGGTAAAACAATTTAAAGTTGAGATTAATGATATGGCAGGAAATTCAGTTTTAAATGTTGAAAACGAAGAAAAAATAAATACTTCAGCCTTTAAAAATGGAGTTTATATGATTACCGTTAAGACAGAAAAAGGAAATACAACCAAAAAAATAATCATTAATAAATAGTACCATCCTGAATATTGATTTTATTTTAAATTCTATTAATATTTCAGGGATCAGAATTATACAATGAAGAAAATCTCTACTTTTTTACTGGCTTCTATCGCGATGTGCAGTTTGAATGCTCAAAGTTTCATTCAGGCTTATCAGGATAGAGCGAATATGGTGAATCAAACCAATATTACCACATCCCTGCAGGATTTTGCTCTTTTAGGAGTAAAAAAAACAGGGACTACAGCCAATAACAACGCTCTGGAATGGCTTAAAACCAAATACCTTTCCTATGGATATACTGCCAGCCAGATGGTAGAAGACCCTTTTACTTTAGCAGGATACACCTCTAAGAATCTGGTAATTACCAAAACCGGAACCGTATATCCTAATAAATATGTAATTATCTGTGGGCATTTCGACAGTATTACCGGAACGGGAGTTAATGATAACGGAAGCGGAACTTCTATCATCCTTGAAGCAGCAAGGATTCTGAAAGATGTACCTACCGAATATTCTATAAAATTCATTCATTTTTCTGGTGAAGAGCAAGGTCTTTTAGGGAGCACACATTATGCTAACACAGTTGCCTACCAGGGAAGTAACCGTGTTTTGGATATTAAACTTGTTTTCAACTTGGATCAAGTAGGCGGTGTGATGGGAAATAATAACAATACGGTTTACTGTGATGAAGATCAGGGAGGGCTTTCAACCAATAATGCAGCTTCTGCTGCTGTAACACAGGAGCTCAGAAACTGTACAGCACTCTACTCTCCTCTTCTGACGGCTGTAGATCCTGCGGAAAACACTGATTATATTCCTTTTGAGCAGAAAGGTGAAGTTATTACAGGCTTTTTTGAAAGAATCCGAAGTACCTATCCCCATACAGTAAATGATACATTTGCCAATACGGATCCTGTATATATTTATAAAATAGGAAAAGCCACAGTGGGGGCATTGCAACATTTTGCCGTTGCTACAGGAACACTCGGTACTCATGAAACGGTTGTAAAAAACACCCTTGAAAATATAAAAATATATCCCAATCCTGTAAAGGATGCCATCAATATTGAGCTTCCGGATTCGGGAATTAAGAATTTTACTTTTGAAATTACCGATTTCCAGGGAAGATCAATTTTCAAAAGAAGCAATGAAATGAAAATCAATGCTTCCGGATTGGAAAACGGTGCTTACCTTGGGATTTTAAAAGTGGGAGACCAAAAGGTTGTAAGAAAAGTGATGATTGAAAGATAATTTACATGATAACCTTTTTAAATAGAAAACCTTTGAAGTCATTCAGAGGTTTTTTATTTTTTGCCAACATCTGCAATTCAATCTTTTATAACAAAACCCACAAAAACAGTATGACATTCATATTAAATTTCATTTTATTTTAAAATATTAAACACTTTGTTGTGATTTATTTACTACATTCGTGTTACCAAAATAATATTATTTATATGAAAAAATTCACAACACTTTTGTGCACTGCATTCGTGATGCAGTGCATCGGGGCTCAAAGCTTTATCCAGGCTTACAAAGACAGAGCGGATATGGTTACCCAGGCCAACATTACTGCCAATCTTCAGGAGTTTAGTAATTTAGGCGTAAAAACTACTGGTTCTGTAGCCAATACCAACACTTTGAACTGGATCAAAAATAAGTACACTGCTTATGGTTATACCGCCAGCCAGATTGTAGAAAGTCCGTTTACTTTCGGAAGTACGAGCTCCAAAAATTTAATTATTACCAAAACCGGAACGCTTTATCCTAATAAGTATGTCATTATTTGCGGGCATTTCGATACCATTTATGGTCCGGGGGTGAATGACAATGGCAGCGGAACATCCATTATTCTGGAAGCAGCAAGAATTTTAAGAAATGTCCCTACTGAATATTCCATCAAGTTCATCCATTTTTCCGGTGAAGAACAAGGGTTAAAAGGAAGCAGTCACTATGTGAATAATGTAGTATACCAAGGAGGTGTCCGCAAATTGGATATCAAACTGGTCATCAATCTGGATCAGGTAGGTGGTGTAAAAGGAAATAACAATAACACGGTGTACTGTGATGAAGATCAGGGAGGGGTTTCCAGTAATAATGCGGCCTCTGCCGCGGTGACTCAGCAATTGAGAAACTGTACAGCACTCTACTCTCCTCTTCAGACGGCTGTAGATCCGGCCGCTGATACAGATTATATTCCTTTTGAACAAAAAGGGGAAGTGATCACCGGATATTTTGAAAGAATCCGTAGCACCTACCCACATTCTTCAAAAGATACCTTTACCAATATGGATCCTGTATATGTTTATAATATCGGGAAGGCTACTGTAGGCGCTTTACAGCATTTTGCAACGGCAACTACCACAATGAGCAAAGCAGCTGCTAAAAATTCATTAGAGATGGTAAAAATCTATCCTAATCCTGCCCATAATGTCCTGAATATTGATTTACCTGATTCCAAAGAAGCTAATTTTAGCTTTGAAATCAATAATTCTTTGGGAAGATCTCTTCTGAAAGTAAATAATGAAAAAAAGATTGATGTTTCAAGTTTACAAAACGGAGTGTATATTGGCGTTTTGAAAGTAGGTGAAGAAACACTTGTTAAGAATATTATGATTGAGAGATAAAAGATCAAGCAACTTATATTAAAGAACAGCAGGAATATTCCTGCTGTTTTATTTTAGACGAACATGTTTAAATATTTTACTTCAAGCAGTTATTTTTTAGTGCCAGTTCTTTGATTTTAGAAACAATTGCCTTTTCATTAATAAAGCCATTTTTGATATCTGTTAATAATTCCTCCAGAGTTACTTTATAAACATCTGCTTCATTAAATGATAAAAAACGTATCATTCTTCTAATGCGTTATCAAAATCTCTAATCTCACAATAGGACAAATATTTCATCTGAGAAGCCAGCTCATTATGCTCATCTTTCTGTAATAAATTATCAGCAATATCAATAGTCCATTGATATTCTCCTAGCTTATACCAACAATTTGCCATAAACAATAATCTATAGTTTTCAGCTTTTGGAGACAGTCCATTTATATTTTGCAAAATAGTAACAGCAGGCATATATTGCCCATCATTCATTAGATCCTGAGCTTCTGTAACTCTTTAATCATATGTAAGAGTTTATTTTTTTAAGATTAAAAAACATTTTCCATTTTGGACAGGTATTAATTTCTTTCTTTTTATTAAGAAATATTCTTTTTTATTTATAGAAATACTATCATTTTTCCCTAATGCACTATGATATTGTGATGTCAGAAACAAAGTATCCTTTTTAACTGTCCAGACTCCGGAAAATTGTTCTACAGAACCAGGATAAATTAAAAGGAAGTTACTGTTTTTCTGAAGCAAAAGTATAGAACTTGGTGCATCAGTAACATAACAGATGTTCATATATTTCCCCAGCTTCAGTTGGGAATTATAAGTGGCAAATGAAAGAATAAAAAACAGTATAACTATTTTTCTCATGGTGTTGTTTCTATAAAAATTACTTAAAACATTTGATTCCTTTTCTTATTAAAAACATAATTAAGACCCCACCTATAAAAATTAAAAGAGTATTTTTTAAATCAACTCTACTCACCCCTTTGATAGATTGATCCTGAAATAAAAAAAGCAGGATCGGGATAAGACAAATTGTTGACCAAATTCCTAAAACATATTTCATTCTCTGCAATAATTCATTTAAATCCCTAAAATAAACATTATTTCAAAAATAGTAAGAAGCAATTTCACTAAAAAAACGAGCCCTTTTCGAAATAGAAAAGGGCTCGTTTTATAAAAAAGTATTAAGATTAATAATTAAAATTAAGAGAAACCGTATAATATCTTCCGTTTCCTCTTACATATTCTGCATCACGAGCGGTATACATCGAGGTAGGCGTAAAATAAGAGGTGTTGAAAACATTTTCAATTCCAAGTCCTATGGTAAGGAGTTTATTCAGCTTATAGCTTCCCTGAACATTGAAAAGGTTAAAGCTTTTGACAGGTCCTTCTCCTTCATCATACTTTCCAGAAGCGGCAGGCTCAAATTGATCTCTTTTAAATGAGTACATGTGATAAACTCCCAGCTGTAATTTCTGAGCTTTATCATTCCATTTAACAAAAGAATTCAGCCTTGCAGGTGCAATTCTTAAACCGCTTAAATATTTTTCGTAGCTGTTGTCATTTTTCACATCTACCTTTCCTTCCTGATAGGTGTAATTGGTTCCGATCGTTAATCCCTGTGTCGGGTAAATATTCACAGCTAATTCTACTCCGTTAATATACTGAGGTGCACGCAGCGGGGTCCAAAAACCGTTTACAGAAACCAAATCAGCTCCAAGTTTGGAATAATTATAAAAATAACTGGCTGAAAAATCTACATACTGTCCGATCTTACTGTTGAAACCAATTTCATAATTATCAATAACTACAGGATCGGTATTGATTTCACTCAGAACATTGCTCTTTGCATCTCTCAGCACACGTCCCAGATCATAAATATTAAATCCTCTGGAATAAGAAGTGAAGGGCTGGAAGAAATCAAATGCCACATAGCTCACACCTACATTATAAGACAGGTTTGAATAATTCAATCTTCCTCCTTCTACATTGAATGGAACATCTTTGTTAGAAGGCAACGTAGTATAATCCGGAACTTTTACGGACATTTTATCCCATCGTACTCCTGCCTTTACCGTAAGATCATCAGTAAGGAATAATTTTCCCTGTACAAAAGGGGCTACAGCAAGCATATCCATTTCAGGAACCCACATTCTTCCGTCAACCAGCGGCTGGCTTGTTTTTTCATCTAAAAGATCCAGACCATAAGTCAATGAACCTTTTAACCCTTTTTCTTTTCCAAATTCCGTATTAAAATCAGCTCTGAAACCGTATTTTTTCTCTAAAATGGCCGATTGTCCTCCTGTTTTCCATCTTGGAGCATTTCTGTAATCATAAATCGTATAAAAGTCCTGGAAATATAAGGTTGTATTGAGGGTAGTGTTACGAAAAATATTCTTATTAATATATTTAAGATATCCGTTGTGGTTATATCTTGTCCCTTCTTTTACGCCTTCTCTATCTCCCAATTTACCGGTAGAAGGCCGTTCGCCATATTTTCCAAGATCTAAAATATATTTGGAATCCTGCAAACTCGAATAGTAATTATACATCGCTTCCAATCTGTTATTCTCATTCAAATCATACCCTATTTTGGCAAAAATATTGTTGACGGCAGTTTCTCCCAATCCGTATCTTGGATTCTGGACTAATCCTTCACCATCTATTTTTACTCCGTTTTGGGTAAGAGTTCCATTTACAAGATAATCGAACTTTCCTGCTTTTCCGAAGAAACTTTGTGAAACTCTATATCCTGCGCCACCATCTGATTTGAACATTTTATTATTAAACAAATCATGGCTGGTGAATCCTAATACGGTTCTTCCTGAAAAAACTTTACCAGAAGTGCTTTTTTGGGTAATATAGTTAATGATCCCTCCTTCTGCGCCATTTCCATAAATGGAAGTCGCTCCTTTTACCACTTCAATTCTTTCTAATACAGAAGGATCAATGCTTCTGATTTCTCTGTCATTGTTACGTAAAGGACTGGATTGTGGAATTCCGTCAATCATGATCAGAACATTTCTTCCTCTTAACGTTTGCCCTCTGTTGCTCACCAGATTATTCCCAAATGCTAATCCAGGGACTTTATAAGCCAAAATATTACTGAGATCGGCAGAAATCAATGATTGCTCTGCAATTTCTTTTTTACTGATGATATTGACCGTAGAAGCTGTTTTCTTTACAATTTCCGGAGATCTTGATGCAGTAACAATTACTTCATCAAGCCTGTTCTGTTCTAATGAATCTCTTTTCTGGGCAGCAACTTGAGAAAATGCCACAAGGCTTCCGATTAAGAAAATAGATTTATTCATACTTAAGTTTTATTTAGAATAATTAAAAACAAAAGTACGGTTTTTAACAGGCTTTGAATTTTCGGTATTTTAACAACCTTTCGTTTGGTATAGTTTTAAATTAATTCATCAAATACATTTAAATAAAAATAATCCATTAATATAATTTCTAAAGTTTATTTTATCAACATCAACTGATAATCGTCATGTATGAAAACGTACAGCAATATACTTGCTTTTGTAATTTTTCTCTGTCTTAACGAAAAAACCTTTGAATTATTTCAAAGGTTTATTGATCTCTGTTTTTAAGAATTTCTTCAATCTCTTCCAACGAAAATCCTTTAGCTTTCAACAGAATCAGGAAGTGATACAGCAGATCTGCAGCTTCATTTTTAAAAAGGTCTTCGTTATTGTCTTTTGCTTCTATAACCAGTTCTACGGCTTCCTCTCCTACTTTTTGAGCTATCTTATTGATTCCTCTCTGGTAAAGTGAATAGGTATAAGAGTCTTCAGCTTTGGTATCTATTCTCTGAGAAATTTTCTCTTGTAGTTCATACAAAAAACCTTTAGCATTCTTTTCTCCAAAACAGCTGAAACTTCCTGTGTGACAAACTACATTCTTTGGAACAGCTTTAATTAAAATGGTATCCTGATCGCAGTCGATATCAATACTTTTTACTGTTAAAAAGTTACCGGATTCCTCACCTTTTGTCCAGAGTCTGTTTTTGGAACGGCTGAAAAAAGTAACAATTCCTTCTTTCTTTGTTTTTTCAAAAGCTTCTTCATTCATGTAGCCCAGCATCAAAATCTGCAGTGTTCTGTTGTCCTGAATGACTACCGGAACAAGCCCCTTATCTTTATTAAAATCTATGTTCATCGTACTTCTATTTTTTGAGTTTTTAACTGTCCTTTTAAATCCTGAATTCCTATTTCATTAAAATGGAAAATACTGGCTGCCAATCCTCCCGTTGCTTTTGTTTCATTGAATACTTTAATAAAGTCATCCACTTTACCAGCACCTCCGGAAGCAATCACAGGAATACTTATATTATCTGAAACCAGTTTTGTAATACGAAGATCAAAGCCATTTTTTGTGCCATCGCCATCCATCGAAGTAAGGAGAATTTCTCCTGCACCAAGAGACTCAGCTTTTTTTGCCCATTCCACTGTAGCAAGCTCTGTGGCTTCTCTTCCTCCTTTGATATGAACAAGGTCTTTATCACCAACTTGTCTCGTATCAATAGCCACCACAACGCATTGGCTTCCGAATTCTTGGGCCAGATCAGAGATCAGTCCTGGATTTTTTACTGCCGAGGAATTGATACTTATTTTATCTGCCCCCGCCTCCAAAAGCTTTCTTACATCTTCCACAGACGAAATTCCACCACCCACCGTAAAAGGAATACTTAGTTCTTTGGCAATCTCTTTTACCAATTCTACAAAAGTCTTCCTGTTTTCAATAGTTGCTGTAATATCAAGAAAAACAAGTTCATCTGCTCCTTCCTGTTCATATTTTTTGGCAAGTTCAACAGGATCTCCTGCATTTTTAAGATCTTCAAAATTGATTCCTTTCACCGTAGCTCCATCTTTGATATCCAGACATGGAATAATTCTTTTTTTAAGCATTTTCAATAAAATTTTGAAGTTGTTGTAAGCTTATTTTTCCTTCGTAAATTGCTTTTCCGATGATTGTCCCTGCACAGCCAATATCTTTCATTTTATACACATCAGCAATCCCTGAAATCCCTCCGCTCGCGACCAGCTGAACTGATGTTTTATATAAAATCTCAATATACAGCCCCGTTGAAGGACCTTCCAGCATTCCATCTTTTGCAATATCGGTGCATATTGTGGTTTGGATTCCTTTTTCCTGATATTGAAGGATAAAATCGATGATGTCATTGTCACTTTCTTCAAGCCATCCGGAGGTTTTGATTTTTCTGTTGTCACAGTCTGCTCCGAGAATAATTTTCTCACCATATTTTTGGATCATCTCATAGCAGAATTCAGGATTTTGCACCGCAATACTTCCTAAAGTGATCTGTTTTGCGCCAGAATTAAAAGCTGTTTTAATATCTTCCTGAGTTTTTAAGCCTCCTCCGAAGTCGATATGCAACGAAGTAGAACCTGCAATATTTTCCAGAACCTTTTGATTGACAATATGCTTTGATTTTGCCCCGTCCAGATCCACCAGGTGAAGAAACTTAATGCCGAAACTCTCAAATTCTTTCGCCACTTCTACAGGGTCTTCATTGTATATTTTCTTTGTGTTGTAATCACCTTTTGACAAACGGACACATTTGCCGTCGATAATATCTATAGCCGGAATTATTTTCATCATTATAAATTTATAAAGTTTTTAACGATCTGACTTCCCACAATGCCTGATTTTTCAGGGTGAAACTGTACTGCATAGAAATTGTCTTTCTGTAATGAAGCACTGAATGGCAGGATATAATCACAGACAGAAGTGGTAAAGTTTGAAAGCTCACAATAATAGCTGTGAACGAAATAAACATCATGACTCAATTCAATTCCTGAAAACAAGGGTGAAGTCTGCTCTGAAACGGTATTCCAGCCCATATGCGGAATAATATCTTTTGCCGGAAATTTTCTGACATTGATATCAAAAATCCCCATTCCCTCAGTATCTCCTTCTTCATTTCCTTTACACATGAGCTGCATTCCCAGACATATTCCTAAAACGGGCTGTGTAAGGCTTGGAATCAGGAGGTCAAGTTCCCTTTCCTTCAACAGTTTCATGGTGGATGAAGCTTCTCCTACGCCTGGGAAGATCACTTTGTCGGCTTTTAAGATTTGTTCGGGATCATCAGTAATCACAGATTCAACTTTCAGCCTGTTGAGGGCATTCTGGACAGAGTTTACATTTCCTCCGTTGTATTTTATTATGGCAATCATATTTATAAACTTCCTTTTGTAGAAGGTAAACTGTAATTACTATCGGATTGATTTACCGCCATCTTCACTGCTTTTGCAAAGGCTTTAAAGATGGATTCAATCTTGTGGTGTTCGTTATCTCCTTCTGCTTTGATATTCAGATTGGATTTCGAAGCATCCGTAAAGGATTTAAAGAAGTGAAAAAACATTTCCGTAGGTACATCCCCTATCTTTTCTCTTGTAAACGGAGCATCCCAAACTAACCACGGTCTGCCTCCAAAATCAATTGCTACCTGAGAAAGGCAATCGTCCATCGGAAGCAGAAAACCATATCGCTCAATTCCTTTTTTCTTTCCTAAAGCTTTTAAAATGGCTTCTCCCAACACAATTCCTGTGTCTTCAATGGTGTGGTGTTCATCTACAGCAAGATCTCCATTCACTTTAATGGTCAAATCCATATTTCCGTGTCTCGCAATCTGATCCAGCATGTGATCAAAAAAATGAAGTCCGGTTGAAATATCTGATTTTCCGTTTCCATCAAGATTGACTTCAATTTCAATATCTGTTTCGTTGGTTTTGCGGGAGACTTTAGCTTTCCTCATTCCGGATTTTAAGAACTGATAAATCTCCGACCATTGTGTTGTAGAAAGCTCAGCTTCATTATTTAAGTTTTGATTAAGGTAAATAGCTTTAGATTTCAGATTTTTAGCAAGTTGAACGTCCGTACTTCGATCACCAATTACATAGGAATTTTCCAGATCATAATTGCCATAAACATATTTACTCAGCATTCCGATTCCTGGTTTTCTGGTAGGTAGATTTTCGGATTCAAAGCTTTTATCAATTAAAATATCACTAAAAATGATCCCTTCATTTTCAAATGCCTGCATCATTTTTTCGTGTGGCTTTATGAAATCTTCTTCAGGAAAACTGTCGGTTCCCAGTCCATCCTGATTGGTTACCATCACCAGTTCGTAATCCAGTTCACTCACAATTTTTGCAAGGTTTTGAAAAACTCCGGGATAAAATTCAAGTTTTTCCAGAGAATCTACCTGGAAATCTGTGGGTGGTTCTATAATTAGTGTTCCGTCGCGGTCTATAAAGAGTACTTTTTTCATATATTTTTATTTTTTAAACCATTAAGTTGTTTTAAGTGATTAAGAATTATTAAGACCATAGCTAAAGCTATTAATTTAGCGATACGTTTTATTTATTTTTGATAAAACTTAACTTAACATTTCTTATTATCTTCATCTTTCTTAATGGTTTATAATTTATATTCCTTTTAAAAGGTTTATTAGTTTTTCATTTTCTGTACGAGTCCCCACGTTGATCCTGATACATCCCGGAATGGCCGGATCTCTTCTGCTGGTTAAGACTTCCTCTTCCAGCATTCTTGTATAGACACTGTCAACATTTTCCATTCTGATCAGAAAGAAATTAGCATCTGTGGAAAACACTTTCGAAATGCATTGAATTCCTTCAAACTGCTGTTTTAACCATGTTCTCTCTTCCAAAATACGGGTTACGTTCTCCTGAAGGCTGTTTTCTTGCTGCAATGTCTTTAAAATCAATTCCTGGCTCAAAACATTCACATTATACGGTGCTTTTACGGTATTGATAAGGCTGATAATCTCTTCAGACGCGTAAGCCATACCTACCCTTGCTCCGGCAATTCCCCATGCTTTTGAAAAGGTTTGCAGCACAATCAGATTAGAATACTTTTCTAAAAGCTCCAGACTTGATTTTTTTCCTGAAAATTCAATATAAGCTTCATCTACGACTACAATTCCGTTGAAATTCTGAAGATAAAATTCAATATCATCCACACTGTTTCCTGTAGGGTTATTGGGTGAGCATAAAAAGAAAATTTTCAGTGAAGGATCTTCTATTGCTTTTAAAAAATCTTTTTTTACAATTTCAAAGCTTTCATCCAGATCCAGCTTCAACACTTTATTCTCATTGATCGCTGCATAGAATCCATACATCGCAAATGATGGATTCATCATCAGAATGGCATCTTTTTTAGGCTCACAGAAAATTTTGATGATAAGGTCTATCAGCTCATCACTTCCGTTTCCTATGGCAATCTGTGAGGGAGAGACTTTTTTAAGTCCAGCAAGCTTGCTTTTAAGCTTTTTCTGAGTAGAATCCGGATAGCGGTTACATTCCCCGAACGGACTTTCATTCGCATCCAGCATAACAGGAGCATTAAATTCATTATGATCCCTGAAACTGATGTAGGGCTGTAATTGTAATATATTTTCTCTTACGAGTTCTTTGATACTGTTATTTTTCATTGTATTGACTTTCTTTAAAAAAAATTATTATAAAACCGTTTTTAAATCATTAAACTGGATTAGGTTATTAAGAATAATGAAGAAAATATCTTCCGATCTTTATTATGCAGTGAGCTGAATTCAAATGTTTTTGAATCTTAACTTTGCTTAAATGATTCATTTTTTTGATAAACGCAAGGGCGCAAAGTTTTTTAATTCTGTAACACTTTTTTAAGGCGCAAGAAAACCGAAGATTTTCAGCAAGGGTATGGGCTTTATTTTGTGTTTTTATATACATTATTCAATTTTATCGGAGATAAAATCCTTGCGTCTTAAAATGTGCTCCAATTATATTCTTCTTGCGTCTTTGCGTTTTCCAACATTTATCATTTTAATCTTATGGACACTGCATTTTTATGAGCAAACAGTCCTTCTGCTTCCGCCATAAGCTCTATTGTTTTTCCTAAGTTCTGAAGACCTTCTTTTGAAAGGTGCTGGAACGTTATTTTCTTCACAAAGCTATCCAGCGACACTCCACTGTAGTTCTTTGCATATCCATTGGTAGGAAGTGTGTGATTGGTTCCGCTGGCATAATCACCTGCACTTTCACAAGAATAGTTACCAAGGAAAACCGAGCCTGCATTCTGAACCATGGGAATATATTTTTCAAAATCTTTGATGGCCAGAATAAGGTGCTCCGGAGCATAAAGGTTGCTGAACGCAAGCGCTTCTTCCAGTGTATCAACTAAAATAAAAGAACTATTTCCCAAAGCCTTGCCTGCAAACTCATTTCTGGGTAAGTCTTTGACTTGCTGTTCAACAGCTCCTATCGTCTCTTCAAACACTTTAAGGTCTGTCGTCATAAAAACAACCTGACTGTCACTTCCGTGTTCTGCCTGTGAAAGAAGATCTGCAGCACAAAAGTCAGGAACAGCCTGCTCATCTGCTATGACAAGAACCTCGCTCGGTCCGGCAGGCATATCAATAGCGACACCATAACGTTGTGCATATTCTTTTCCTGCTACTACAAACTGATTTCCTGGTCCGAAAATTTTATTGACTGCAGGAATGCTTTCTGTTCCAAAAGTCATTGCTGCAACAGCCTGTGCTCCACCTGTTTTAAAGATTTCCGAAACTCCGCAAAGCTTTGCTGCATAAAGAATAGCAGGATTGATATTACCGTTTTTATCCGGAGGTGTACACAGCACAATTTCTTTACAACCTGCCAGATTTGCAGGAACTGCAAGCATTAACACTGTGGAAAATAAAGGAGCTGTTCCTCCCGGAATATAGATCCCAACTCTTTCTACAGCTCGGCTTTCACGCCAGCAGACTACTCCTTTTGTCGTTTCAATTTTCTGAATGTCCTGCTTTTGAGAAGCGTGAAATATTGAAATATTTTCTTTAGCCTGTTGAATAGCTTCTTTCAAGTCAGCCTTAATCCGCTTTTCTGCATCCTTAATTTCTGCATCAGAAACTTTAACGCTCTTAGTTTCTGCTTTATCAAACTTTTTGTTGAATTCTACTAAAGCTTCATCACCGTTCTTTTCAACTTCTGCGAATATTTCTGCAACCAGACCTGAAATTTCTTTCTGTTCCAAAACAGGGCGTTTTACCAAGCCTTTCCAGGTGTCTTTTGTGGGATATCTGTATATTTTCATTGTACTTTCTTAATTTTTTTTGAATCATTAAGATTCTTTTAAGTTGTTAAGTCATATTAAGATCATAGCTGAAGCTATTTTATTGAACTGCCTGATGCCTTAATAACTCATTTTTTTATGAACGAAAAGGCGCAAGTTTTTTAAATCTTTACTTTTTTAAGACGTAAGAAAATCTTAGATTTTCAGCAAGTGTTTAAGTATAGTTTTATGATTTAAAAATGGCATTCAATTTTATCGAAGATAAAATCTTTGCGTCTTAAAACAGTATTAACTTTATTTTCATTGCGCCTTTGCGTTGAACAACATTCACAATTATCAATTTTCTAAATAACCATTTTATCAATTGGAATGATTAGAATATCCTGCGCTCCATTTTCCTTCAGTTCATCAATAACATCCCAGAAGCGTTCTTCGTCAATAACAGAATGGATACTGCTCCAGCCTTCTTCTGCCAATGGAATAACTGTAGGGCTTTTCAATACAGGAAGAACTCCTGCTACTTTCTGGATTTTTTCATTAGGAACATTCATCAGAATGTATTTTGAATTTTTTGCTTTTAAAACAGACTTGATTCTGAATACGAATTTTTCAAGAATAGCTTCTTTTTCAGCCGATAATTGGGGTGTTTGAGCTAAAACAGCTTCCGATTTCAGCAATGTAACCGTTTCTCTTAATCCGTTTTTGAATAAGGTACTTCCGGAGCTGACAATATCACAGATCCCGTCTGCCAGACCAATATTAGGAGCGATTTCTACGGAGCCGGAAATAACGTGAATGTCTGATATGATTCGTTCTTTTTCTAAAAAGTTTTTAAGGGTATTTGGGTAGGAAGTGGCAATTTTCTTACCCTGGAAATAAGAGATGTCATCGGTTTCTACTTCTTTAGGAACAGCCAGTGAAACACGGCATTTTGAAAAACCAAGCTTTTGAACGGTCGTGATATTTTTACCTTTTTCAATCAGGAGGTTTTCACCAAGAATAGCCACGTCAACTACTCCATCTTCAAGGTATTGAGGGATGTCTGAGTTCCGAAGGTACATGATTTCCATCGGGAAATTATCTACTGAAACTTTGAGTTGGTCTTTACCGTTGTTGACGAAGATTCCGCAGTCTTTGAGAAGCTGAAGAGATTCTTCGTAAAGCCGGCCGCTTTTTTGGATTGCAATTTTTAATTTACTCATTTTGCCTTTTTTGGGTCCGAGCAAATAAAAACTGATCTATTGAAATTTCTGAGGAGAATTCAGGAAACAAAAAACCGTCTATTTACTCAGACGGTTTTAATTATTTTTGATTTTAGCACATACTTATATCAATCAATTCCGCCTAACAGAGATGATGATGATAATGATGTAATGCTAAAAATATTGGTTTCATTGTTTGAATTATGATGCAAATGTAGGATTTATTTTTAAAATGGAACGTTTTTTCAGATTAATTTTTGATAAAAACTCATCAGCTCCTTTGCAATGGGTTCGTCATTAAACTTCTGAACAAACTCGAAACCCTTTTCCTCACGGCGTTTTCTCTCGGATTCATTTTCCCAGAGAAATTTGAGTTTAGCCCGGATATCCTGATCATTATCAGGATTTACATAGACGGAGTCTTTTCCTCCGGCTTCCGGCAGACAGCTGGTATTGCTGGTAACAACAACCGTTTTTGAGAAAAGCGCTTCTATCACGGGGATTCCGAAGCCTTCAAAGAAGCTTGGATAAACAAAAATATCTGCCAGTTTATAGAGACAAGCCAGCTCATCCATAGAAACTCCTTCCAGAAAAAGTACCTGCTTTTCTATTTTATTTTTTTTCAGGAAACTTTCTATTTTTTTGTAATATTTAGTCTTTCTTCCCACTACAACGAGCGGAATTTCCGTACCGTTGATTGCTTTTACAACATTCAATAGGTTTTTGCGGTCTTCAATAGTTCCAACATTCAGTATGAACCTTTCAGGAAGCTTAAATTTCTCTTGTACAGCCTGCATCAATTCCGGAGACTGCTGTTCTTTAAAAGCATGATGGCATCCCTGATAAATAACTTCAATTTTAGTCTCAGGAACATTTAAATACTGGATAATATCTCTTTTCGTCTGCTGTGAAATAGCAATAATTTTATCAGCCGTATCAGCCGCTTTTTTAAATTTCCAAAAATGGATTTTTCTGTCAAAAAAAGAATAATACTGTGGATATCTTACAAAGATCAGATCATGAATGGTAACGACCTTTTTAATAGGTTTTGGATCCCATTTTAAAGGAAGTTCACCGGATAATCCATGGAAAATATCAGCCCCTTGTTTTTGGGCATCTTTACCCATTTTTAGTTGACGTGACAGGTTTCCTTTTGAGGTTTCAATAAAGTGAACATTAGGGCGTTCCAGAATATCTTTTCCGCGCTCCGATTTGTTTTTATTGAGTAACAGATATTCGTTATCCGGTTCATATTCGGAAAGGATTCTTACAAGATCTCTCGAGTAATTTCCCAGACCGGATGTATTATGGAAAAACCGTTTTGCATCAAAGGCAATCTTCATCGTTCTATCTGTTTTTGAAATTCCTGAAATGTTCCGAATGTATGTCCCTTTTCTTTCAGCCAGCCTACAAATGAATCAAATCTTTCCATCATTTCTTTCCCTGAGTTTTTTACCGTAAATCCAGGAAGTTTGAAGGCTTCATCTTTGATTTCTGCAAATTCCCACGGATGGAAATAAATGTTCAGATACTGATCTTTTTTCAAACAGTCCGAAGCCAGTTTTTTATAGAAAAATAAAGGAAAATTATGAAAACTCAGCCAAAATAAAGGAATTCTGAAATTAGGGGAAACCGAAGCTGGTACCTGCGTTACATTTCCTTCTTTGAAATAGGTTCTGGATACTTTCAAATTATTATATCTTCCCGGCAAAAACGTAGGATTGATGGATGAGTTGTAAGAATATCCTGCTTTTTCCACTTCTTTTTCGTCTACAGGCATCATTCTCGGCATTCTTAATCCGGTAACCTTTGTGGAGAATAATTCTTCCAGTTTTTCTCTTGATTCCTTCAGGTGCTTGTCTTCAAATTCTGAATGAAACCATGTATGAGAAGCAAGTTCATGTCCTTCATTTAATAGCCTTTCGATAAGGCACCTGCTGTTTTCTGCAAAAACTACTGTGGAAAAGAAAGTAGCTTTGGCATTATGTTTTTTAAGGATATTGAGAATTCTCTCTAATCCTGTTTGTGAAATTGAAATCTGCTTTTCAAAGGGAATTTCACCCTTATATTCTAATGGCATATCAAATTCTTCAATATCAAAACTCAATAAAACCATTCTAAAAATTTTTGTTTTTAATAATATAATTAGGTCTGTCTTTCACCTGTTTAAATATTTTACCTAAATAAATTCCCATGATTCCGAGGATGATCAACTGAAGTCCTCCGAAGAAAACAATGGTCATAATTAAGGATGCCCAACCTGAAATCTCAGTTTTGGCAATAAATGAATGAATAACATATGCTCCATATCCAATGACTGACAATGCCGAGAATAGAAATCCCAGATATGCTGCCAGGTATAGTGGTTTTACACTGAAAGCTGTGATTCCTGTAAAAGCGAAAGTAAACATCTTTTTAAGGTTATAACTGCTTTTCCCAGAGAGCCTTTCTGCTGCGGTAAAATCAATCCCTGCTTGTTTGAAACCCATCCAACTCGTTAGTCCTCTCAAGAATAAATCATCTTCATTAAAATTTCTCATGACTTCAACAGCGCCTGCATCCAACAGTCTGAAATCTGAACCGCCCCCTTTCGTTAAATTAACATCTGATAGGCTTGATAAAAGCTTGTAAAATAAGTCTGATGTTTTTCTTTTAAAAAATGAAATCTCTTTGGGATAATTTCTAAAAGTGAAAACAACGTCATTACCTTCTTCCCATTTCCTAATCATTTCAGGAATCAGTGCGGGAGGATGTTGAAGGTCTCCGTCCATAGAAATAACTGCATTTCCATGAGCGTTGTCCATTCCAGCTTTTACAGCGGGCTGATGGCCAAAATTACGGGAAAATTCGATGAATTTTACTTCCTCATATTGATTGGAAAGTTCTTCTAATTTTTGTTGCGTATTGTCTCGGCTGCCATCGTTTACAAATATGATTTCAAAGTCATAGTTCTTTAAACCATCAAAAACTTCTTTAATTTTCTGATGGATCATGGCAACGTTTCCTTCTTCGTTATAAGCAGGAATGACAAAAGATATTTTCTTCATTTCTTTGTTTCAGACTCATTAATAATCTATAATAACAGAATATCTACCAGAATGAACCGTTAGATTTTTAACAATCTGAACTTTCAGATCAAGCTCTTGACCTAAATTAGTAAAAAAGGATTCATTAATATGTAGCATTCCATTTTTCTTCGTATTCCTATAGTCTGAGAAAAATACATAAAATAAAAATTTAATAAAGTCTATCGTATGTCCCTTTCCTACACTATTCTTTATAATACTTTTCAAGTCTGCTATCACAGAATTATTTTCAGGAATAATATCCGCAAGAATACATCTGAATGACTGTTGACCACTCACCTTTTTTAAATATAAAATTAAATTTCTTACTTCATCAAGATCTTTATAATATTGAAGAACACTAAGCATGATTACTTTATTGATCTTCTTTTCTACTATAATCTGGTTATACCCATCATGGTCATAAGAATTATTGACACTAATACTCAGATTCTTCTGATCTTTATATTGTTCTTTACAAATTTCAATATATTTTTCAGAAATATCAATACCATGGATGAGTTCACATTTATCTTTAAGATAATCTATCAGAAATCCCGGCCCACAGCCTAAATCTAAAATATGATCATCAGGTTGTATTGGATATTTTTTATTCAGGGTTTTAGCAAAATAAAGAGTAGCCTGCTTCATTATAGAATCAAATCCTGTCGGATTTTTTTTCCAAAAAGATTCCCAGGTCGATTGATTCTGATCTATTAAAGTCTTATTATCCATTAAGCCATTTTTATTTTTTTTACAGTACTAAATTTATCGAAAAGCAGCCTATAAGCAACGTCAAACCATATAAAGATACACGGCACTGCTTTTAAAGCGTAAGGAATTACATATTTTTCTCGTATAGGCTTTGGAAAAAGATCTGTAGGAGATAAACTTGTAAGAATAATGGCAAAAACTAATAATGAAATGGTATAGGGATTTTTGGGAACAAGAGTAAACCATATGGCTATTCCCATAAAGCCTAAAATATAAGTAGGTGATTCTACATTCGTATTGAAAAGAACAAGGCAAAGAAATACATACGCCAGAATTAGAAATCTAAATGGAAAAAGTCTACACATTTTGTTTCTTAGTAATATAATAATCAATATAATTCCTGCAAAAGCACATCCATATAATACATTAATATATATTCCTGTTGTCTTTCTTATAAATCCTAAGAATGAAAGATCAGCCATTTGATTATTAAATTCATTGTCATGACTCTTGAAAATCAAAACGTTAAACCAATCCATATAACTTTTCATGACAAACTCAGGACTTGAAATCAACATCGGGAGACCGAAGAAAACAAGCAGGAAAGCAACAGCACTTAATATAAAAGTTATCTTTCTTTTTATAAATAGAAAAAATGCAAGTACTACAATACCATAGAGTTTGACTAAAAAACCTATAATAGCTACAAAAGCAGATTTTATAGGTTTTTGTTTTTCTATATAAGTAAAAGAAAGTAAAATCAGCCCAGTAATAGCAACATTAAATTGAAATGAAAGCAAAGCTGTCAAACATTCATGTAGTACTATCCAGGCGATGATCTTTTTATAAGTATCAGATATAGGAAGCGTAAAAATCCCATAAAGCAGTATCAATGCATTCAACAAGTTCCATAATGTCATTCCCAGCCAGTCAGGCATGAGAGCAAAAGGAGCGATAACCACTGAGAAAAATGGTCCGTAATGATTGCTGTCAAAATATTCTGCAGGATATTGTTCATATAAAGGTTTCTCCCATCGGGTATGCCAAAAAACATATTTAAATATCAGATAATTATTATATTTTGCATGAAAATACTGTTTTAAGGCAGATACTATAGCCAATAATATGTATAAAGAAATGATAACATATTTTTGGGACAGAAAAGAAAAAATACGATGTAAAAATGATTTAAAAGGTATTACCATAGAATGTTTTCGTATTGATTGACAGGCTACTTACAATAAATAATAGGCAACTTAAACTGCTACATTATTATCTCTCAATGCATCATTCAAAGATGTTTTCTTATCTGTAGATTCTTTTCTCTGACCAATGATCAGTGCACATGGAACCTGATATTCTCCAGCCGGATATTGTTTTGTATAGCTTCCGGGGATTACTACTGAACGAGCAGGAACTCTTCCTTTGATTTCAATTGGAGTATCTCCAGTAACATCAATAATCTTTGTAGAAGCTGTCAATACTACGTTTGCACCCAATACTGCTTCTTTTTCTACGTGAACTCCTTCTACAACAATACATCTTGAACCGATAAAGCAGTCATCTTCAATGATTACCGGAGCAGCCTGTAATGGTTCTAATACACCACCGATACCTACACCACCACTCAGGTGAACATTTTTACCGATCTGTGCACAGCTTCCTACTGTTGCCCAAGTATCAACCATTGTTCCGGAATCTACATAAGCACCAATGTTTACATAAGATGGCATCATAATGACTCCCGGAGCAATATAAGCTCCTTCTCTTGCCACGGCATGGGGCACAACTCTCACTCCTTTTTCAGCATAACCTTTCTTCAAAGGCATTTTATCATGAAATTCAAACGGACCTACTTCAATAGTTTCCATTTTCTGAATCGGGAAATACATTACTACTGCTTTCTTCACCCATTCATTTACCTGCCAGCCATTTTCTGTAGGTTCTGCAGTACGAAGTTCACCTTTATCAACTAAAGAAATAACCTCTCTAATCGCCTTTTGGCTGTCTTCATTTTGTAATAAATCTCTATTATCCCAGATATTTTCAATAGTTTGTTGTAACGACATGTTTCTTATTTAAATTAGTTTGAAAAATTATACCTGCCAAAGATACAAAAAAGTTCAGCAAAACAGTTTTTAACATGATGTTTTAATACAGGTTCAGCATACGCTTTACCCTCTTTTTATAGGTCTGATAGATTTCTCCGTGTTCTTTTATAAGATACTCTTCTTCAAGCCTTATCTGAATCTGTATCAAAATACTTCCCATCAGAAGAAAAAACAAAGCAATTATAGTTGGAAAAACAAGAAAAAACCCGATAAGACTGATGATCATTCCAAGGAATATAGGATTTCTTGAAAATCTGAATAATCCATGAGTGACCAGCTTAGTTTTCATTTCAATATCAATTCCAATACGCCATGAATCTTTCATCTGTATCTGGGCTATAACCACCCAGACAAATGCCGTTATCATCAATATCAATCCTGTATACTGAAAAAACGGATATTCCAGAAGTTGAATTTTAAATGCCGGAAATACAGATTCCGGGAACCACAAAAGAAGCATAACATATGCAAACAGCGCCAGTAGAATCAATTTAAAATATAATCCTACCAAAGCATAAGCTGAGCCATCTCTTGGAAGAACGTTGGGATTTTTGCCAATCTGTTTTGCTACTTTAACGCTAATTCCTAAAAAAGAAATGGTAAAAAACAACAGGAAATAGGAAGGAATAAAGAATCTAATGAAATCTGCCATATAATTAGTTTTTGGACAAATTTGCTGAGTTTTGCAATGCAATACTATTGCAATGATTGCTTGCAGAAAAATTACAATGAGAAACGTAAAAATTCCCCTCCTCCGGAGGGGTGGCGAAAATTCAAAGAATTTTTGACGGGGTGGTGAAAGAGTATGATAATATAAGTTTTGGCTAAAGACAATTGATTGATTTCTATTTTATTGAACGGGCTTTAGCCCGTTCCTATTGAATATCTTACCCATTATTATCTCGCAGATTGAGTAGATTACACAGATTTTCACATCTCTTTACTTCAAAATAATAAACTCCATTGTTTTGGTAACATGTTTTTCCTGAATTATTCCCTGTGAATATTGAATATTATGACCGGAATTATATTTTGTCAGATAAGCCTGATTAATTTCGTCTGTAAGTTTATTGATATCTTCCGGAATGATCGCTTTTATAGGATAAATCGTTTCACCACATTGGATTTTTCCTGCAGAATCTTCTAAAAAAGCATTGTACCAGCTTCTTTCGGCAAGTCCCCACGATCTTGCGAAAATCCGGTTTTGGACTACAACCATCCATATTTCCAGGAATCCCGGTCTTTGATGTCCGGCTTTTATTCCGATAATCGTATTATTTTGAATATAATTTAATGCTGTTTCTTTATTCATTGTCTTAATTTTCTATAAAACTAAAACATGAAAAGTGGAATGAAAACTTATTTATGTATCCTGTCAGAAATATGATGCAGTTAGATCCTTTTCTGATGTGATGAGTTTTCTAAAGCATCATATTACCAAGAGCTGTCTGTAGACATTCTTTGTAGCTTTTGGCGACTGTAATTTTTAAATCACCACAGAGCAAGTGATTATCTTCAAAAGATTCAATATTTGTCAGATTAACAATGTATGAATTGTGAACACGCATAAATTCGTCCGGAAGACTTTCGATAAGGTCTTTAAGCGTTTTGTAATAAATATATCTTTTGTTGTCTATGGTATGAACTTCCACATAATTCCCTAATCCCTTAATAACACTGATATCGTTAAAGAAAAGCTTGATCAGCTTTTTATCTGTTTTAATGAAAGCAAATGTCCGGTTTTCTATCATTTTAAGAAGATATTTTACAGCACTCTTTGAGCATGAAGATAGGCCTTATTCCAGTATTTCTCGTTCAGTGAAGAAATCATCACCCCTTTTGAGGTAGAAGCATGAATGAATTTCACTTCTCCGTCAGGACCAATATCATGAACGATTCCTACGTGAGAGACTCTGCTTCCTCCTGCTGTTGCAAAAAACAACAGGTCGCCAGGTTTCACTTCTTTAATATCAATGTTTTTCCCAGCTTCGGCCTGATCAGAAGATCTTCTCGGAAGATTAAAATCATTTTCTTCAAATACTTTTACGGTAAACCCTGAACAGTCAAATCCAGATGATGTATTTCCTCCAAATTTATACGGTGTTCCGATATATTTTTCAGCATCTTTAAGAATATCATTGATGGATCTGGAGACATTTCCATTAAATTTTGAGTCCAGTTTTCTGAGATTCTCAGATTTTGCGACAGTCTTCGTATTTGATTTTTTGCTGCCAGAAGCATTTTTCGAAGATCCGCAGGAAACCACAAAAACAGATGTTGCCAGTACAATAGCCATCTGCTTGATTTTAATTTTTTGTTGAAATAATCCCGTTCCCATATTCTTCTGATTTATAATTAATTAACAAAACATATCACAAATATACATTTTATATTTTAATTATGGTATAACTATACTACAACTATATTATAAATATATGTTAAAATTTTGATTTTCATTATTTATTGGTATATTTGATTTCTATTTTGAAGATATGGCAACCTATGAAAGTATAATCAAGATCACCGGAGCTGTGGGCGATCTGGTATTTTATAATCTGAACGGGAAAAATGTGGTTCGGAAGAAAAGCGGGTTTAATAAAACAGCTTTTAAAAAGAGTGCATCGTATGAAAAAGTACGACAGAACAGTTCAGAATTTGGGCACTGTTCAAAAATCGGAAAGATTATTCGTAAGAGTCTGGAAATCTACATCAAAGAAGCAGGTGATCCCCTCCTCTACCAGAAGTTTGCAAAACTGATGACGGCCATCAAAGATTTAGATAAGGTTTCTGAAAGAGGAAAACGAACAGTTGGAAATGGGCTAAAAACTGAAGAAGGCAAAAAACTTTTGAGAGAATTTCAGATGGGCACCATCCAGAATGTTTCTGATTGTGTAAGAATTCAGGGTCAAATGCTTTATAAGAATGAAGAGTGTACTTCAGATCAGACAATGGTTATCACTATAAAATTAGATTCCGAAAACTATAAAACGGAATGTGCTGAAGAGATAATTAACTGGAATAAGGAAAAGAAAAATTCTTTTAAAAAATATTTTTCCGAAAATGACCTCCTGCTCCATTTCGTAGTATTGAAGAATGAGAAAAATGAAATTACCCATATGGGGTTTGTATAAATAAAAAGTCTGCAGTAGATTCTGCAGACTTTCTTGTTTTATTTCTTTTCTCCTTTCCAGCTTCCTGATATTGCAGGGGTTGGAAGTGAGTTGGACCAGTTTCCGTTTCCTTTTTTATCTGTTGTTAACGTTCCTTTGAATTCTCCTTTTGATGGAAGTCCTAATGTTGCGTTAAGATCTCCTGTTTCACTTAAATTTCCGGAAATATTATAGTTTTCATTATTGACATCGGAATGCATAGTTCCTACCACTTTACCACTTTTATCTACTACAAAGTTCCAAACTCCTTTGTCACTTCCTTCATAAGAACCAGACCATGTTCCTACATAATCATAGATGGTATCATCATCAGAGCTGCAACCGATAAATAAAAATGCCGTAAATAAAAGTAAAAAAAGTTTCTTCATAGTTTCAGTAGTTTTATAACCTAAAATCCTGTTATTCTCTATATATTTTTCCTTTAAAAGTTCTTTTACAGAGAATAGTGTTTAATATTTATTATTTTTTTGTTCCGTGCAAATCTACTAATTTTTTCTTCAAATTGTCTGAATTTTAATTAGTGCTCAATATGTTTATTAAAAAACAACATATTTTGGCTAAAATACAAATATTTTTCAAACAAATACAAGGTGTTTAAATTTTGAGTTATTTTAAAAATAAACTCAAAAACAAATATTATTATACTCAATATTTGTTTACAATTACTTTATATTAGATTTCAGGCTATTTTTATTTCTATTTTGAAGATATTTCTTACCTTAGTGAAAAATTTAACCTTTTCAAAAAATAACATGAAAACAAAAACATCCTTTTTGGCAGCTTTTGCTATTTGTGGTAGTTTATCAGCACAGGTTGGGATTAATACTTCCACCCCAACACATACATTAGATGTAAATGGTCTGGTAAGAGTAAGAGCGCTTTCGAATGCTGAAAAAAAAATTGTTGCAGCTGATGCAAGCGGAGTTTTAACCTTGATTTCACCTGAAGAGATTTTTGCTCCCAAGGCATTATTAAACACCTCTATGTCTGCTACGGAGCAAAGGCTTACTATTTATGAAGGAAAATGCTTTCAGCCTATTGATAATGCGTCTTCCTGTACCATTTCTATCAATCATTATACTTCCTGTGCCGGATTCAGTAACCCTGTGGATACTCAAATTGTAGTTGGGCAGGGAATTAATACAAGTAACGGACAGTTTTTAGGTACCTGGACCGCCAGATATATTGATAACAAAGGATTTTTCGGTACGGCACCTGTTGTCAATCAAACAGCACCTGATTATCCCAGGATTTCTTATCCGAGCGCCAATACAGTCAACTATTTAGGAAGCGGAAATTTTGCCGGTCAGTGTAATACCGATATTATAACCACCATTAACCAGACTACCGGAGATATAAAAGTAGAGTCTGTGAAGCGAAGCATGTATGCACACCTTGTATACCTTATTAATATTGCCCGTTCCAGATCTTTATAATACTCGATATTTGATTTCAAAAAAGACAGCCACACTATTTTCATTGTGGCTGTTTTTGTTTTTACTCAATAAAATCCTATTTTTCAGAGTGTAGATAATTTATTTTTTATTTTGAACATATTCGTGTGAACAGTCATGCAGGCTTGCAAGTCATCAAAAACTCCTACTGATCTGCACTCATAATGACATCCAATTTTACATTGAACCACCGGAATTGCTTCGCCCCTAACCAATTTTAATTGCTCTTTTGAAATTTTTTATGATTTTAAAATGTTTAGTTCGTCCCAAACATAGGAATATTCCTCAGATAGAGAATTACTTTGTAAAAAAAATATCCAATAGAAAAATCTCTAACCGAGAGACTCCAACTAT
Organism: Chryseobacterium sp. CH21; assembly: GCF_004119445.1. Taxonomy (GTDB): domain Bacteria; phylum Bacteroidota; class Bacteroidia; order Flavobacteriales; family Weeksellaceae; genus Chryseobacterium. The sequence goes on from NZ_QICI01000067.1 coordinate 99,542, forward strand.
TGGATAAATGAAAAACTTGTTTCAAATCTATGAAAAGATTTATCCGGTACTTTATGAGTATAATCATAATCCGAAGTGTTCATTATTACTGAAGAACTAATTGATGATTTTTCCTTCATTATTATCTAATTTTTCACGAAATCTTTGAAGATCCTCAGGGTTTGGTCTGTCCCATTCTTTAACTTCTCCAATAATTTTCAGGGGCATTTCCGAGCGGTAAGAACGGGTTGGATTTCCGGGAAACTTCTTATCTGTTACATTGGGATCATTTTCAAAATTTCCTGTTGATTCCACAATATATACTCGCTCTGCTCCATCTCCTTTAGCCAGTGCTGCAGCAAGTCCTGCCCCATTGGCTAAAGCAGTGAAGTAAATATGGTTCATTTTTAATTCCGATTGATAATTAGAATTTCCGCCCGCTGTCAACAGGTCTCCAATTTGTAAATCAGCTTTTGTTCCGTGGTAAAAAGGGCCTTTATCGGAAGGATGATTTTTATGCAGTATAGATAACTCTGCATTCTTTTTTGATTTTTCTGTATCACCTAAATCCTCGTGGCATTTGGAGATATTCAGATAAAGAGAAGGCAAAGCACTTTTAACAGTATCATCATTGATTTTAAGGGCAAATTCTAAAGAAGTTTCTAGCCATTTTAAACGATCAGAAAGGGTTTTCTGATGACGCGCTGCATAATGAGCCGCCAGAAATTTTTCATGATTATCTGAAGCTTCTTCCCAGGCTTGCAAAAATAATTGAGCCGCTTCTTCAGGCATTCCTTTGTCTTCAAAACTCATCCCTTGCAGGCAAAGCTTAATCACCGGATTAAAAGGGGAAAATTCCATGCTTTTTTTTTCAAATCTAGGTTATTCTGTTGGAATAGTTCAATTTAAAAATAGATTAAAGTATTGACAATAAAAAAAATTCTACAAAATTTAAATTTTGTAGAATTTATAGCCTATCTATTTTATAGGCGTTATTCTTATATTAATGGCATCACGGTTACCTGAGCCAAATGTTAGCCTAAAAGCAGTTCCACTTGCACCGGCACCGTTTACTGTAAGAGTATAATTTCCCGCAGGTAAAGTTAAAATAGAACGGGGAACAAGATAAAAATTACCTGTTGCAACAAATGTTGCAAAGCTATTAATATAAGTTAGTGAAGATAATCCAAATACACTATTAGTAGGGATACCTGTGGGTGCACTCGTAAATGAATAATATAGCGTACATAATTTTACTACATTATCCGTTATTCCGGCTCCTGCAGATCCCTGTGCAATGCCTGAATTGGTAAAAACCACAGAAATATTAGAATTAAATTCCACTAAAGAAGTTTTATTTAAAGTAAATGATTGGGTTGCCAAAGTAATGGTGGATATAGAACCACTGGTTGTAGCTGCCGAGACATCTAAAATTGTAGCGGCAAGTGCATCACCGTTTATTATACCACCAGAAACCATCATTTTTTCAGACCAGGCAGATTTTCTCTGCCACTGGCTTCCGTCATTATAATATTCTCCAGGGTAAACAGGATTAGCTTCTACAGAATTATTGGTTGCTGTATTGTATACAACCATTCCAGCTACATGAGCTGAAAGTGGTGACGGGTTATTGGTTGCGGTAAGAGCCACTCTGGGAAGCAATAAGCCTTTATTGGTACTGCTTATATCAAGCATTGCATTGCTGTTGGGTGAAGCAAGGCCTATTCCCACCTGTGCCGCCATCGGGGATGAAACACCTAAAAAAGTAATTAATGTAAGAAGTAAATTTTTCATTGGTTCTGTTTTAGTCAATTTAAATTCATTATTCCCCCTTTTATTTTGTCGGAGTGGCTTTAATCTGAGCAAGATCACGAATACCCGATCCATAATTAACTCTAAATGCAGTGGCCCCAGATGCCGATCCATTTAAATTAACAACATAACTTCCTGCTGGTAATTGGAGTACAGCATGAGGCGATGTATAAAGATTTCCTGTAATGGTGGTTATATTAGCTGTAGTTGCATTCATATAAGTCATTGTACTGTCTCCAAATGGTGTATTGACAGCTATTCCGCTGGGTGCAGAAGTAAATATGAAATTGACAGTAACTAATTTTACAGAGGAATCACCTACCGGAACATTACTATCTCCGTTTGCTGTAAAAGACATCGATATATTTCCTCCAAATTCTACGCTGGAAGGTCTGTCCAAAGTAAAAGAAAAAGTAGTTAATGTTGTATTGACAGTACTGCCAGCTGAAATATCGACAGGAATAGATGAAAGTAAATCAGCAATAGTGCCTCCTGCTATCATTCGTACATCATTTAAAGCTGAGTTTCTCTGCCATTGTGTTCCATCATTATAATATTCGCCAGGATATACCGGATTGGCTGCTACAGAAGTATTAGTTGCTGTATTGTACACCGTCATTCCGGCTACATGGCTGGTAAGCGGTGCTGAATTATTCGTGGCTACCAATGCAACTCTAGGTAATAAAAAACCTTTATTAGTACTTGTGATATCCAATTGCGCATAGGAATTTGGACTTGACAATCCTACCCCAACCTGTGCATTTGTAACTAAATAAAAACCCATGAATATCAGCGTGGCATATTTCTTTTTTTCATATTTTGATTTTTAGTGGTGCTTAAAATATAAAAGTATTCTGATTACTGTAATGGAGTTGCTTTAATATTGATCATATCACGGGTTCCTCCTCCGTATCCTATTCTGAAAGCTGTCCCGCTTAAAACAGAGCCTCGTAAGTTTAAAACATAGCTGCCTACGGGCAAAGTAACTACTCCATATGGATTCACATACACATCTCCAGTTACGGTTCCGGCAGCTGAAAGTGAATTGGTATAGGAAGTGGAATGATCTCCAAAAAATGCAGTTGTAGATACTCCTGAAGGAGCTGTTGTGAACTGAAAATTAACCGTACATAATTTGACAGCTCCATCTGACAATGGGGTCGTATTACTCCCGGAAGCTGTATACCTAGTAGAAACATTAGCACTGAACTCTACCGTTGAAGGTCTGTCTAAGGTAAAAGAAATAGTGCTTAGTACTGTACTTAAAGAAGTTTGGGCGGCAACATCTGCCGTGATCAGCGAAATAGGGTCATTGATGCTTCCTCCGGTAATTGATCTGACATCATTCCATGTAGATTTTCTTAGCCATTGAGTTCCGTCATTATAATATAATCCCGGATATACAGGGTTGGAGGCCACAGAAGTATTAGTCACTGTATTGTAGACTGTCATTCCGGCAACATGGGCTGAAAGTGGAGAGGCACTATTGGTAGAAACAAGAGCAACTCTCGGAAATAAAACTCCTTTATTCGTAGTGGTTACATCCAGCATGGCATTGGCATTGGGAGAAGCTGTTCCAATTCCAATTTGTGCCCTTATAATGGAAAAACCGACAAATAAAAAAGGAACTATAAAATTCACTGTTTTCATTGTTATATAATTGCATTAGTTTTTATGATAAAAGATCTCTTTAAAAGTATTTACGAGTTAAATCCTTATTCGGTTTTTATTTTTTTAACAAAATAACGAATAAGGATATCATTAATAACAATAGATATAAGATTTTTTCATTCATTTTTTACAAAAATG
>NZ_QICI01000025.1 GCF_004119445.1 Chryseobacterium sp. CH21
GGTAGCTCCATCATGGGCTGTTGTAATACCTGCTTCTGCATACAACATCTGGCCTCTTTTTGACCATGCAATCTGCTGATCCGGACTAGGCTTCGGCAGATTTCAAATCTCCAATAAAGGGAAATGCAATAATATCAATCATATTTACATTCGCCTTATTGGCATGTTTCATAATTTCCAGATCATTAAACTTGGTAGCTCCATCATGGGCTGTTGTAATACCTGCTTCTGCATACAACATCTGGCCTCTTTTTGACCATGCAATCTGCTGATCCGGACTAGGCTTCGGCAG
>NZ_QICI01000111.1 GCF_004119445.1 Chryseobacterium sp. CH21
GGCATAAAATCCCTGGCACTGAGATGAATAGGTAGAATACGTTTTGATATGCTGTATTGAAAAGACAGCCATAGTGTCATTGGCAATCTTTACACTGTCCTATTTTGACCTTACCAATGGCATTCGATCGTCTGATAATTCATCATCATCATTACACGAAACCAATGCAAAGCCTGTCATAAATATAATCATAGGCATAAAATCCCTGGCACTGAGATGAATAGGTAGAATACGTTTTGATATGCTGTATTGAAAAGACAGCCATAGTGTCATTGGCAATCTTTACACTGTC
>NZ_QICI01000072.1 GCF_004119445.1 Chryseobacterium sp. CH21
CTAAGCAAAACAACTTTATTTAACATAAATGTTACTATTTTGTAATATTAAACCCTAAATCGCTGGATAGCAAGGAGAAAAATTTTAAACATTTGTTTGAGGGGTTGGGTTTGAGGGTTTGAGAGGGGGAGAGTTTGGGGATGAGAGGGGGTTTCATCAGTAATGAGTAATGAGTAATGAAAGGTATCCTATATATAAGAGGAGATCTCTTTCCAGAAAGATTCGTTTCTAAGTTGGGGAGCCAACAAGTTTTTTTTATTAAACGGGATCCATTCCTCTAAACTCAGGATTATAGACCGCTTCTATTGAATTGTCAGGTACAAATAACCACAGATCGCACGGATTTGCACAGAGGATAATGGATCTATATATAAGAGAGAAAGGTTGATAGTACAGAATACACTTATTCTATAGCCCAGACAGCATTGTCACTCAGTAGGAGTCTATACAAAGCCTTTTCCATACAATTAAAATAACAAAAAGGAATTTATCATAAGTAAAATAATTCGACTAAGCTCAGCATGACACTGCTAATACTAACGGCTAAAAAATCTTTGACATTATACTACTGTCATTTTGCTTCCTTTAAGATTATCATCAATAAGTCTGGATTCCTGCGGAATGACACAATGGGAATAGAGTGATGTATCTGTACACCGGTTATTGTATAGCAATTATAGATGTAAGAACTTCAGACTGATTATTCAAACCCCACAACCAGAAACTCGTAACTTTAAAACCCGAACCCCGAAGCTCATCATTCATCATTGGCCTCCCTACCCTAGCCCTGATAGAAATGGTTACCCCGCAGTATGGGTGGGAGCGTGAGAGGGTTTGGGTACGGGAGCGGCTGGTGCGAGGAGTATGAATGGATAGCAGGATAAAGCTCCTGAGAATGTTCGAGAGTGAGAGGGCCTGAGAGTTCGAGAGGGCAAGGGTGAGTAGGTTTGAGAATAAGACGGTGTGGGAGTGGAAAGGCTATAGCTGTTCCTTATATATGATGAATGTTGGGAGCCAATCTCATTATCAAATGATCATTAATATAGCAATGTTGAAAAAGGATTTTACTTATACTATATATAATATATGTAGAATCGCTTCATACATTATGATTAATCAAACAATCTCAATTGCTGATCACGGGTTCCGGTGAAATTGGAGGTAGAAAGTTTTGGAAATTCCTTCCCTTCAAAAAACTTCTTTTTTCCTATTTTAAAAGTTGTGTGAATCATTTCTGCGATATTCCCTTCTCCCCTTTGTCTTTCAAAATATCTTTTATCGCCTAGTTTCCCACCTCGCATAGATCTGATAAGATTTAAGACTTTCTGCGCTCTGTCCGGAAAGTGAGCTTCAATCCAGTTAACAAAAACCGGTTCAACAGTATCATTTAGCCGCACCAAGGTATATCCGAATCCTAAAGCTCCAGCATCTGAAATGGCTTTTAATATATTCAATGGTTCATCACTGTTGAGCCCGGGAATGATAGGTGCTACCATTACATGCACAGGGATATTGTTTTCGGAAAGGATTTCGACTGCTTTTAATTTATTTTTCGCAGAGCTTGTTCTTGGCTCCATTTTTCGCCGCAGCTCTTCATTGATGGTTGGAATACTTAGAGAGACTGATACCAGATTCTGTTCTGCCATAGGTTTTAAAATATCAAGGTCTCTTAAAACCAAGGCATTTTTTGTCAGAACATTGACAGGATGTCTGTAATCAAGACAAACCTGCAGTAATTTCCTGGTGATTTCAAATTGTCTTTCAGCGGGCTGATAGCAGTCTGTATTTCCGGATAACAGAATCGGGGCAGCTTTATAGCCACTTTTTTGAAAAAATTTCTCCAACAATTCGGGAGCATTCTTTTTTACCATGATTTTTCTTTCAAAATCAATTCCGGCACTATAGCCCCAATATTCATGGGTAGGTCTCGCAAAACAGTAAGAGCATCCGTGCTCACATCCCTGATAAGGATTCATGGAATATTCCATCGGCAGATCTTCACTTTTGACCTGATTAACAATGGTTTTGGGAAATACTTCAGTGAAAGAAGTCTTTACGGTTTCGAAATCTTCTTCTTCTGGCTCATAGGTATACTTGTCGAAACGATTGACAACGTTTCGCTGAGCTCCCTGACCTTTTATGAAATTTTCGTTTTGCATTCCGATGTAAAATTAGAATGGAATTTTTATAAAATAATGAGTTTTAACATTAAAGTTTTCCACAAAAAATCCAACACTTTCAAAAGTGTTGGATTTAAACATAATTAAATATATTTTTTTACTACTTCATTGCGTAAAATTCCACGCCGTGTGTTTCGTCGTCGTGGTTCTTTTCATCAAAGTGTCTGTGATAATCTGAATAGGAATCACTATATTTTTTATCTTTTTTCGTTAAAATTTTTTTAATACTAATTAAGCTTAATACTGCCAAAAGACCAACTCCCCCCGCCAGTAAAACTCCAACTTCTTTTTTCATATTTTCTCTGATTTATTATTGATACCATTGCAAAAAGCATACCTCTTTTATTTTTTCAAATTATAAATTTTGTTAACATTAAACTTTATTTTTAGGAAAATTACAATCTGCTATTTTTCTTATATTTAAAAATTGTAATGGTTTAATTATTGTACTTAACAACAAAAATATTATTATGGAAAATTCAGGAAATTTTGATGCAATGACCACCTTAAGCCAAGTCATGAAAACACTTTCTGAGAGAGGAATACAAAGGGAATTCAGGATGAATGAAAAATGCGAAATGAAGTTTGAAAATTCGGACAAAGTTTATCAGCCTGCAGAGTTGGTTATTTTAAAAACATATCGTTTCGAAGGAGACAGTAATCCTGATGATAATGCGGTACTTTATGTGGTAAAAGATAATGCGGGAAACCGTGGAATGATTATAGATTCTTACGGAGCAGACAGCAATTATCCCGGTGAAGAGTTTGATAAATTTCTGAGAGATATTCCTGTATTGGAAAGCGATGAATTTAATTTCTGAGTAAATTCTTCTTTATATTGATTTTTTAAACCATTAAGTTTATTTTAATTAAAACCGATTTACTTCTATAGACTCAATAATCGATGATTCGATCTGATCTTAATGGTTTAAAGAATTATTCTTCAGATTTTTCCTTTTTTCTGAATATATTGTTCAGGAAACCTTTCTTTTCTTTTTTTTCTTCTTTTGGTTTGGAGGTTTTATTTTTGATCTCCTGTTTTATTTCTTTTACAGACTGCTTCATTTCTTTCACAGAAGACACTGCATTTTTCACCTTCATTTCTGTTTTTTCTACATTAGCACCAATCAACGTTTTCTTTAATCCCTGCTCTATTCCTTTCCAGAAGAGATTGAAGAAAGACTTTGTGGGATCGCGTTCTACATTTTCTACAGCAACAGATTCCGGGTAGCTCCCTGAATCTGATTTTATAAAAATATTGGCTACAGCTGTCAGGAAGCCTTTTTTCTCGTTATTGTTTTTATTTAATACTGCAATTTTCAGGTCTTTATGCTTAAGATTAAAAGTTCCGTGTAATCCAGCAGGATTTCCCTTAAAATTAAAGAGCATTTCCTGAATTGTTCCTGCAGTAGCTGTCACATGAAGATAAGGTCTGATAAAAGGATTGATTCCACTGGCCGGAAGATTAGTGGTTTTTCCGGAGATGGCAAATGCGTCGTTCTGATCGGCCACATCAAAGTTCCAGTTGACAGAAAGCGGAGACAGGTTCATGAAAGAGCAATTGATTTTAATATCCACTTTTATGGGCTTTCCTTTTATTTTAGCGGAATTCAGGTTTTTGACCTTCATATTAAAATTACTGAAAGTGAGTTTTCCCGGCCCCATACTTTCCGGAGTATCTTCTTCGTATACCAGGACAGAATTTTTCAGATCGAGATTCTGAATTGTCATCGGAATTTTAATGGATCGCAGCATTTTGGAATACAAGGCCTTTATTTTGGGATCGTCTTTCGGGATTTTACTTCTGAAAATATTGGCGTTTGCCGACTCAATGCTTACGTGGGAAGCATTCACCATTTTATGTTGAGAAAACAGCTCCCACTCTCCTTCTGCTGTTATTTGCGCAGCTTTCAGATCATACAGATCCCTCTCAACGGGTATCATTTTGATAAACTGTGCTCTCGAAACGAGAGGTTTCATGACAAAATTACTAATCTGCACTTTATTCTTATTGAGCTTTAGAAGCCCCAGGCTCATGTTATAAAATTGTGTCTTATAAGCCAGGTTTCTGGTGGTAAGATAATAGTCTTTTACTTTAAAAGACAGCCCAGATTGATTGGGTTTAGGTGATAATTCAATATTATTTACGGTGGCATTCAAGTCATGAAACGCTAAAGGCTGTTTTCCGCTCTCATAAATTATATTTGAATTTTTCAAAGACATTTTTCTTACAATAAGTGACTGTATAATCTCTGATCCGGAAGTTTTATTTTGTTTCTTCTCCCCAGCTTTGATGGTTCCGTTTATATTATTTACAAGAATATCTTTGATGTCCAGATTGAGTTTTTTATCAACAAATTCGAGTTTATTGATATTAAAAGCAATATGATCTGTTTTTAGATCCATTGTTGTTTTTCCGATTGCAGAAGAGCCTGGTGTTAATACGGCATCCAGAATTTCACCGTTTGCAGGCTTCAAGGCAAGACTTCTGATCGCAATATTCTGATGGTTAGAATATAAAATATCCTTTCCGGAAAGCAGGAAATCTTTATATCCGAAAGGAATGATTTGTTCTGAAGTTTCCTTATTGAATATCAGCTGACTGATATTTAAACTCAATGCTCCGACAGACAAGAGTTTATTTCCATCCGGTTTGTTGATCTGTACTACAGCATTATTGAGTTTAAAATTATTTAAATCAATCTCAAAGTTTGATTCTTTGTTATTCTTTTTGGTTTTTATACCCGTATTATATATTGTAAAGATTGGATTTTGAAAATCTGCGTTGGTAAGTGAGACTTTATTTTTCTTCAGCACAACGTCTTTAAATTCCATTTTGGGAATATTACATGCAAATAGTTGAGATTTTTTAGGGTAAAACTTTTTAAACTGAGCAAAGGAAAGCAGCGGAGTCAATCTGAAATTCTCAACAGACATTTGTCCATCTGTAGTATTCACAGAATTTACGGTAATGGCATATGTTTCATTGGGACGTACAAAAAACTTTTCTCCCTTGATGCTATAGCTGTCAAATTCGATGGGTAATTTATCTTCTACAGATTCTTCTATCATCTGCAGGTTCTCTACCAACAAATTCAGCTTCTGTACGGATACAAATTTCTGTTTAGTATGCTTGAAAACGGCAAATTTACCATCGTGGATCCTTATATTTTCAAGTAAGAACGGATTTTTTTTCTTTCCGGTTTTGTGATCACGGGGTTTTGCAAGAACAATATTTAGCTCAGGTCTTGCCAGCAATACATCCGATGAGCTGATTCTTTTATTGAAAACAGCATCATAAATTCCAAAGCGGCTTATCTTCAAAGTGTCAACAGTTCCCTGTAAACCGATAACGTCTGTATTTTGCGGATCTTTGCTGTTTACTGAGATTCCAGTTGCGAAAATATTTCCTGTTCCCAGATCCACATCCAAGGTTTTGTAGGAAACTTTATAGTTTGTATTCTTTTTTATATATTCGGGAAGTTGGGTTTTAAGCCATATATTCAGTCCGAAATTCGCAGCAAGAAGAATTCCTGCCAGGATCCCGAAACTTATTAATAGTCTTTTAACCCATTTCCTCATATTCTGTGATTTGGTCTTTTGTATAAATTAATTCTTTATTTCAAGCTCAATTACATATCCTTCATGTCCTCTTATATTGATAAAGTTTCCTCCTTCAAATCCAAGATACTGTCCTTTGATTCCTGTAAGTTTCCCTGTAAATTCAGGTTTTTTATCTAAAGTAAATGAATTTACTTTCTCTGGTTTTTCAAAAGGATAATCGAATGCCCACAATTCTTCACCTTCACTGTAAAATTTCTGAAAATCTTCAGGGAAATATTCTTTTATCTTTTGTCTGAAGTCTGCAAGATCTATTTCTCCTTCAAAATCATCCTGCAGCATTTTTCTCCAGTTGGTTTTATCTGCCAGATGTTCTTTTAAAGCAACTTCTATCATTCCTGCTTCATAGCGGTTCTCTGTTCTTGCAATGGGTAATGCAAAAGTTGCACCCTGATCAATCCACCTTGTAGGAATCTGTGTATTTCTGGTCACTCCTACTTTTACATCTCCGGTATACGCCAGATAAACGGTGTGTGGCTGCAGCTGAATTTGTTTTTCCACTTCAAGATCACGTTCTGCAACTCCTAAATGTGCTGTAGAAAGTTCCGGACGTATAATGGTATCACTGGCATAAGGGCTTTCAAAAAAACAACTTTTGCAGAATCCCATTCTGTAAATAGGCTTATTGAGTCCACAATTTACACATTGGAACCCTGTATGTTTGATGCTTAACTCCTTCCCAAACAGCTCATTCATATGGATCAGATCTCCTGAAAGATTAAGATAATACTGAATGGGTTTTGCGTCGAAGCTTGTCATTTTTAAAATTTGCCCTTGAAACTGCATAATGATGTTTTTAAGTATAAGTAAATATAGAAATTTTATTTGATCTTTTTTTGCGCTTTAATCTGGTCCAGTTCCTTTTTCAGAGCAGTTATCTGGCTTTGAAGTTTTTGCAATTCCGGATTATTTATATTTTTTGACTGAGGCGAATACTGCCATATCAGATGAATATCCTTTACTAATTCATTATGCTCATCCAGTCTTTTTTTACTGATGGTAATACTGTCATTCAAAAGGGTGATTTTTAAAAAATTCTGTTTTTTTTCTTTAAATGACTCATGATTAATAATAGCCAGCTCAGGATGGCTTTCCTTGATAATTCTGATATATTTTTCCGACCTCTCTTTCAATGTTTCTTTCTCCCACTTTTTTTTGGTAAGCAGTATACTTGGAATCAAAATAATAACGGAAAGCAAGCTTATCCATACAGAAACTTTACGATTATTGCTGTTTTTTTCTCTGTAGTATTTTTGATATCCTAATACGAGACTTAGTATCCAGGTCCCCACCGCAATAAAAAAACAATTGATAAGATAAAAATAAAATCCCCCCCAAAAATATTCCCAGTTTCCATTGGCAATACCAAATCCTGCTGTACACAAAGGAGGTATACATGCTGTAGAAACGGCCACCCCTGCAATAACTTTGATTGCTTCTTTCCTTACAATCCCCAAGAACCATGCAAGCCCTCCAAGCAACGCTAAAAAACAGTCAAAAATAGTTGCCGCTTTAAAGCTTTCAAGCTGTGAAGTTTCTGAATGAAAAGGAGAAACCAGAAAATATAATGTGGAAGAACAGATGGCCACTACTATCATCAAAAGCCAGTTAAAAACACCCAGCCTTATAAGCCCATTGTTTCCTATAGAAAACCCAAATGCAATTCCAACAACCGGTCCCATTAATGGAGAAATAAGCATTGCACCAATTACCGCAGCCGGACTATTAACATTTAACCCAATACAGGCAATACCCATAGAAATTACCAGAAGCCAAAGATTGTGACCGCGGAAATAAATGCCTTCCTCTATCTCTCCAAATGTAAATTCTTCTTCTTCTTCTTTAGGAAGTACAAATAGCTTTTGAAGATTTATCATTAATTTATATTTTCTGACAAAAGTATAAAAACGTCATTCAAGTTTTATTAATAAATTTGTCAATTAAAATCAACAAATGAATTATCTTGTAACCGGAGGAAGCGGTTTTATTGGTTCCCACCTAATAGAGAAATTATTAAGAAATGGACATTCTGTCATAAACATTGACAATTTTGATGATTTCTATGACTATCAGGTAAAAATTAAAAATACTTTAGAGTCAATCGGTAAAAATTCGGATTTTGAATTCTCAGATAAAGAGACCGATATCCCGCATTTGGTTTCCCTTACTCATTCTGATCAATATTCCCTCTATTGGCAGGATATCCGGGACAAAAAAGGTTTAGAAAATATCTTTAAAAATCATCCTATTGATATGGTAGTTCATCTGGCAGCCCTTGCTGGTGTGCGCCCTTCTATTGAACGTCCTCTGGAGTACGAAGAAGTGAATGTACGCGGTACTATGAATCTTTGGGAACTTTGTAAGGATTTCAATATTAAAAAATTCATTTGCGCCTCCTCTTCAAGTGTTTACGGAAACAATGAAAAAATTCCTTTTTCAGAAACAGATAATGTTGATAATCCTATTTCCCCCTATGCGGCAACTAAAAAAAGCGGTGAGATCATAGGACATGTTTACCATTCATTATATAATATAGATATCATCCAGCTTAGATTCTTCACCGTATATGGGCCAAGACAGAGACCGGATCTTGCCATACACAAATTTGTAAAGCTTATTTCAGAAGATCAGGAAATTCCTTTCTATGGGGATGGAAGCACAGCCAGAGATTATACTTATATAGATGATATTATTGACGGCATTACCAAGTCTATCCTTTATCTGGAAAACAATTCCGGAGTTTATGAAATTCTTAATCTCGGAGAAAACCAGGTGATCACATTATCTGAGATGGTGACCACCATAGAAAATGCACTTGGAAAAACTGCCTCCAAAAAAATTCTGCCAATGCAGCCGGGAGATGTCACAAAAACAAATGCCGATATTACCAAAGCAATGAGTTTAATTGGCTATAAACCGGCCACAGACTTCCAAAATGGCATAAAAAAATTTGTGGAATGGTTTTTGAGAAAACGACATTAAGTAAATTGCTGACACAGCTGCCAGTCAGTTTGTGACAGCCATTTATAAGAAAAAATTATAAAAAGAATTGAAAATCAAGTATAAAAAAGTTTATTATACAACCTATTTTTATACTTTTGCAAAAAATTAGAAAATTATGTACTGGACATTAGAATTAGCTTCATATTTAAGTGACGCACCTTGGCCAATGACAAAAGCAGAGCTTATTGACTACGCAATCAGAACTGGTGCACCAATGGAAGTAGTAGAAAACCTTCAGGCAATTGAGGATGAAGGAGAAATTTATGAATCTATCGAAGAAGTATGGAGTGACTATCCTACCGACGAGGATTTCCTTTGGAACGAGGACGAATATTAATAAAGCGATAAGCTTTAGGCTGCGTGCTTAGAGCTTTTTTGCCCTTTTTATATATTAATTTACACGATAAGTGTTATTTAAAACGCTTAAAGCATTTTGCATTAAGCATAAAGCAAAAAATTTATGAGTTTTTTAAACAAAGTTCTTAAAGGGTTTTTGGGAGACAAGAAAGCGCAGGACCTAAAAGAAGTAAAAAAAGTTGTAACAAAAATCAGAGCTGTGGAACCTAACATTCAACAATTGTCAGATGATGGGTTGAGACAAAAAACGGCTGAGTTTAAAGAGAATATAAAATCTGCAACCAGCAAGATCACAGCTCAAATAGAACAGATAAAAGAGCAGATAAAAAATTCAACCAACGTTGACGAAAAAGAAGCTCTTTTTACCAAAATTGAGTCTCTTAAAAAAGAATCATACGAAATTGAAGAAAAAGTTCTGATTCAGGTTCTTCCCGAAGCTTTTGCATTGATCAAAGAAACGGCAAGAAGATGGGCTCAGAATGGGGAAATCCGTGTAACTGCAAGCGATTGGGACAGAGAACTTGCTGCTGCAGGAAAAGATTTCGTTAGCATTCAGGGAGACACAGCTGTTTGGAAAAACTCATGGGACGCTGCCGGAACTCCTGTAGTTTGGGATATGGTCCACTATGATGTTCAGTTTATCGGAGGGGTTATCCTTCACAGCGGTAAAATTGCTGAGATGGCAACCGGTGAAGGTAAAACTTTGGTAGGAACATTACCTATTTATTTAAATTCACTTCCGGAAAGAGGAGTACACGTTGTAACCGTGAACGACTATCTTGCAAAAAGAGACTCCGCTTGGATGGGTCCTCTTTATCAGTTCCACGGAATGTCTATCGATTGTATCGATAACCACCAGCCGAACTCAGACGGAAGAAGAAAAGCATACAACTCAGATATTACTTACGGAACGAACAACGAATTCGGTTTCGATTATCTGAGAGACAACATGGTGACATCACCTTCAGAATTGGTACAAAGAGAACTGAACTTTGCGATCGTGGATGAAGTGGACTCTGTATTGGTAGATGATGCAAGAACACCATTGATCATCTCTGGTCCGGTTCCTCAGGGAGACAGACAGGAGTTTGATGTTCTTAAGCCTTCTATCGACAGAATTGTTGAAGTACAAAAGAAGACCGTTTCTACTATTTTCAATGAAGCGAAAAAATTAATCGCTGCAGGAAATACAAAAGAAGGAGGTTTCAAATTACTTCAGGCGTACAGAGGTCTTCCAAAAAACAGACAATTAATTAAATTCTTATCGGAAAGCGGAAACAGAGCATTGCTTCAGAAAGTTGAAGCACAATATATGCAGGACAACAACCGTGATATGCCGATTGTAGATAAAGATCTTTACTTCGTAATCGAGGAGAAAAACAATCAGGTAGATCTTACAGACAAAGGTGTTGAATACATGTCTCAGGGTAACTCTGATTCTAACTTCTTCGTACTTCCGGATATTGGAACTGAGATTGCTGAAGTAGAAGCTAAAAACCTTTCTAAAGAAGAAGAATTTGAAGCTAAAGAAAGACTTTTCTCTGATTTTGCTGAAAAATCTGAGCGTGTTCACACGATGAGTCAGCTCTTGAAAGCGTACACATTATTTGAAAAAGATGACGAGTATGTAGTCATTGATGGTGAAGTAAAAATCGTTGATGAGCAGACAGGTCGTATCATGGAGGGACGTCGTTATTCTGATGGTCTTCACCAGGCGATTGAAGCAAAAGAGAATGTAAAAATTGAGGCAGCGACTCAAACTTTTGCAACAATCACCCTTCAGAACTATTTCCGTATGTACAACAAACTTGCGGGGATGACCGGTACTGCTGAAACTGAAGCTGGTGAGCTTTGGGAAATCTACAAATTGGACGTTGTGGTAATTCCTACCAATCGTCCTATTTTAAGAAATGATAAACAAGATTTAGTTTTCAAAACGAACCGAGAAAAATATAATGCTGTAATTGAAGAAGTAGAAAAATTAACAGAAGCAAAAAGACCAGTATTGGTAGGGACTACTTCAGTTGAAATTTCTCAGTTGCTTTCAAAAGCACTTCAGTTAAGAAAAATTCCACACCAGGTACTAAACGCGAAGCTTCACAAGAAAGAAGCAGAGATTGTAGCTGGAGCAGGACAGCCGGGAGTTGTAACCATTGCAACCAATATGGCAGGTCGTGGTACGGATATTAAGCTTTCTAAAGAAGTAAAAGATGCAGGAGGTCTGGCGATCATCGGTACAGAAAGGCACGATTCAAGACGTGTTGACAGACAGTTAAGAGGTAGAGCGGGACGTCAGGGAGATCCGGGAAGTTCTCAGTTCTATGTATCTCTTGAAGATAACTTAATGCGTTTGTTCGGTTCTGAAAGAATTGCTAAAATGATGGACAGAATGGGTCATAAAGAAGGAGAAGTAATTCAGCACTCTATGATCAGTAAGTCTATTGAAAGAGCTCAGAAAAAAGTGGAAGAAAATAACTTCGGAACAAGAAAGAGACTTCTTGAGTATGATGACGTAATGAACAAACAACGTGACGTAATCTACAAGAGAAGAAAGAATGCTCTATTCGGAGACCACTTGAAATATGATATCACGAATATGATTTTTGATGTTGCCAATTCTATCGTTGCGAAAGGAAAAGCATCAGGAAATTATAAAGATTTTGAATACGAAATCATTAAAACATTCACAATGGAATCTCCGGTTTCTCAAAGTGATTTTAATAATAAAAACGTTCAGGATCTGACAAATATCTTATTCAAAGCAGCTCAGGAAGATTACAGAATGAAGCTGAACCTATTGAAAGAAAAATCATTCCCAATCATTGAGAATGTATACCAAAATCAAGGTTCAATGTTTAAAATGATCCAGGTTCCTTTCACAGACGGGCACAAAACAATGACGATCGTAGCAGATCTTAAAGAAGCTTATGATACTCAGTGTGAAAGCTTAGTGAACGATTTTGAAAAGAACATCACTTTATCAATTATCGATGAAAACTGGAAGCTTCACCTTCGTGAGATGGATGACTTAAGAAGATCTTCTCAAGGAGCTGTTTACGAGCAGAAAGATCCGTTGGTAATCTATAAGCAGGAATCTTTCCACTTATTCAGTGAAATGATCGATAAATTAAACAAAGAAATTATTTCTTTCTTATACAAAGGAGAAATCCCGGCTTAAGAAAATTTTAATAAAATAATATAAAAACCGCTCTGGCATTGACTAGAGCGGTTTTTTGTTATTCAATATATAATATTTCATGATAAATGTCAAGCTTATTATTTATTTAGAATACTTAAAAATAATATATTTGCAAAAAATTTGACTGCTTCATGAGGCTAAAAACTGCAAAGCGCTGGTTTAATTGGCATAAATGGACGAGCCTTATCTGTACCGTTTTTCTGCTGTATCTCTGTTTAACGGGGTTGCCGTTGATTTTTCATGAAGAAATAGAGCATCTTTTAGAAAACAATAAAGAAGCTATAGCTCAGAATACTCAGAAATTAAGCTTAGATAAACTTGCTCAGATAGCAGAGTCAAAATACCCGGGAGAAAAGGTAAGATATGTTTTTTGGGACGAAAATGAAAAAAATAAGGTCCTTTTTGATGTTGTTGACAAACCTAATGCTCCTTATGAAAAAAGCAAATATTTAGTTTTAAACGAATATACCGGTGAAATTTTAGGAGCTCCCAGAACGGATGGACTAATGAACATTATCCTCAAGCTTCATACAGATATGTTTCTCGGAATTCCGGGAAAACTTTTTCTAGGACTGATGGGAATGCTTTTCATGATTTCCATTGTATCAGGAATCGTTTTGTACGGCCCTATTATGAAGAAATATGATTTCGGAATGGTTCGTAAAAACAAATCAAAAAGACTTAAATGGCTGGATACGCACAATTTACTAGGTATTGCCATCACAGCCTGGATGGTTGTGGTAGGATTTACAGGGATCATTAATACCCTTTCCGATGTTATTGTAGGTCTTTGGCAGCAAGGACAGCTTGCAGAAATGACAGCTCCTTACAAAAATCAAAAACCATTGACAGGTGATTTCAGTTCATTGGAAGATGCCAAAAAGTCTGCGGAAAATACAATAAAAGATATGAAAGTATCTGTAATAGCCTTTCCCGGAACAGATTTTACAAGTAAGCACCATTACGCAGTTTTTATGCGTGGTAATACAGAACTCACCTCAAAACTTTTAAAACCCGTACTCATAGATGCCAAAACAGGAACCGTAACAGATTCCAGAGACATGCCATGGTATGTGAATGCACTTTTTATATCAGAACCTCTTCATTTTGGAAATTATGGAGGAATGATCCTGAAAATTGTATGGACGGTTTTTGACGTTTTTACCATTCTTGTTATGATCACAGGTCTGTATCTGTGGATTGCAAGAAGAAAAGCTGAAAAACAGCAAATGAGAATATTAACCCCAAAAGAGATTTAAAATGAAAAGAACATTTCTAAAACTTTGGGGAATGCCCATCCTATTGGCTCTCTTATCCATTTTTGGATTAATTGCAGCATTATTAGGTGACGGCATATGGGATATATTAGGATGGCTCACGCTTTCTGTCCCGCTATTTTTGATTATTAAACACTATTATAAATAATCCTATCCAATGAAAAAGATAATACTGAGTGTATCTATACTTTCAAGCGTAGTTGTTCTTGCACAGCAGAAAGATACTCTGAAAACGAAAAGCATTGATGAAGTAATCATCAACACTTATGTGAAAAAAGACAGTGAATACTCTAATAAGATGCCTTTGAAAGCAATAGAGGATCCACAGGTATATTCTTCCATTGACAAAGGAGTGTTGGAGAATCAATTGTTATTTACTGTAGATGATGCTTTCAGGAATGTGGCAGGTGCACAGAAAATGTGGAGTGCTACAAACAGAGCCGGAGACGGAGGTATTTATCTTAACTTAAGAGGTTTTGTAGCTGGAAACTCTATCAGAAATGGTATGGTTGCTCCTATCACTACTTCTATGGATGCTATTAACGTAGAAAGAATTGAAGTTTTAAAAGGTCCTTCTGCTACTTTGTTCGGAAGTAATGTGACTTCTTACGGAGGTGTTGTGAACAGAGTCACTAAAAAACCATTTGAAACTTTTGCAGGTGCTGTTTCTCTGGCAGGAGGAAGTTATAACTACTACAGAGTACAGGCAGATGTGAATGCACCACTTACAAAAGATAAAAAATTATTATTCAGATTAAATACAGCCTATACCAACCAGGGAACTTTCCAGAGAACCAATGCTAAGAACTCTTTCTACGCATTCACTCCATCTATTACTTATCGTCCTACGGATAATTTAGAGATTAATGCTGAGCTGGAGATGTTTGAAACCAATTCATATCCTGAAACAGCTTTTTTCTTCTATGTTCCGAGTGCACAGCTTGGTGCAGACAGTATGGACAAACTGGAAAAATTGGGTTATAACTATAAGCAATCTTACACAGGAGAAGGTCTTAAAACTATTGGTAGAGCCAGAAACTTCTTTGGACAGGTTAATTATAAGATTAATGAACACATCAAATCCTCTACTAATGTAAGTACTTCTTATTCTTACTCAGACGGATTTAATCCTTATTTCTATTTTGCTCCAAAAGGCATGGTAACAGGAATTCCTACAGATACAGAATTGGGAGTTGTAAGAGCGGACCAGTCAACTAAAGACAGCAAAAGAACGTATTTCCAGGTTCAGCAGAACTTCAATTTTGATTTTAATATCGGAAGCGTAAGAAACAGAACGGTTGCCGGTTTCGATTATATGAGACTGAATGACAACCAATACTTTATGTTCACTAATTTTGACTGGGTTCCTTTCACTGGTACAGACTATACCAATATGAACAGGCAGACATTAGGAGCAATGTACGACAACCTTAGAAGCCAACCTGATTTTGAAAAAAACAACACCTATATAAGCGCTGGTAAAAAAGACACTTATAGTGGTTATATTTCTAATGTTATTACACCTGTAACAGGGCTTAACATTCTTACTTCGGTACGATATGAAACGAATAACTACAAAGGCGGACAGGTAGGACAAAATAAAACAGCTGAATACAAGCAGGGAGCATGGTCTCCAAAATTTGGAGTTGTATACCAAATTCTTCCTGAAAAGTTATCCGTATTTGGAAATTACCAGAACAGCTTTACGGTCAATGGATATTATACTTCAGACAAAGCTGGAAATGTAACGCTTTCAACTCCTGAAAGAGCTAATCAGTTTGAAGGTGGTATCAAAACAAACCTTATTAAAGGAAGAGTTAGTACAACTTTAAGCTACTACAATATTCAGGTAAAAAATACCCTTCTTAATACGGGTGAAATGACAGGAACAGGACAGGCTGTACAAAACCAGGCCGGTTTATTGAGAAGCCAGGGAGTAGAACTGGAAGCAAACGCTTATCTGATCAAAGGATTCTCTGTAATTGCCGGAGTAAGCTACAACGATATGAAATATACAGAAGCTGATAATACGGTAATCGGAAGAAGACCTGCTACAGCATCATCTCCATGGTTGGTTAACTTCAATGCAAGCTACCAGTTCCTTGATGGAAAATTAAAAGGTCTTGGGTTCGGAGTCGGAGGAAACTATGCGAGTGACAACAAGATTGTGAACTCAACAACAATGGGAACTTTCATCCTTCCAAAATATCTGGTATTAAATGCTAACGCTTTTTACGATACCAAAAAATTCAGAATCGGGGTAAAAGTAGACAACTTTACCAACGAACATTACTGGAGCGGATATACAACTGCCAATGCTCAGGCTCTTGCCAATGTATTAGGAAGCTTCACTTATAAATTTTAAAACTGTTAGAATAAATTACTCCCTTTATAAACAATGAAAAGAATAACAATAGGAGCTGCATTATTAACTTCCATGTTAAATTTTGCACAGGAAAAAAAAGACACCATCAAATCCAACGATATTGAAGAAGTAGTTGT
The DNA here is from genome assembly GCF_004119445.1 of Chryseobacterium sp. CH21. Lineage (GTDB taxonomy): Bacteria > Bacteroidota > Bacteroidia > Flavobacteriales > Weeksellaceae > Chryseobacterium. The sequence continues at coordinate 16,140 of NZ_QICI01000072.1, forward strand.
TAACGGAAGATACTATAAAAAATATGTAGAAAAACAGGGTTCTTCTTCTCTTCGATTGGATGAAGCTCTTATCAAAATACCTCAAAACATTTCAATTATTACTAACAAAGCTTTAGAGGATCAACAGGTAACAACATTAAGCGATGGAGTTCTAAGAAACGTTGCCGGAGCTCAGAGATTAGAACACTGGGGAGATATGTATACAAGAGTCAATATGAGAGGTGCGAGAGCAGCAGCTTTCATGAATGGAGTAAATGTAACTTCAAATTGGGGACCTTTAAGTGAAGACATGAGCTATGTGGATCACATTGAATTTATCAAAGGGCCTTCAGGATTCTTAATGTCAAACGGTGAACCAAGCGGTATTTATAATATTGTGACTAAAAAACCAACTGGAAATGCGTTGAATGGTACCGCAAGAGTAACATTCGGAAGCTTTAATATGTACCGCGGAGAGGCAGATGTTGATACTAAAATTACCGATAAAGTTGCTTTTAGATTAAATTTAATGGCTCAGAATAAAAACAGTTTCAGAGACTATGAATTCAATGACAGATATATTATCAATCCTTCATTAAAAGTAAAGCTAAGTGATAAAACAACTTTAACGGCTGAATATATTTATCAGAAAGCGAAAATGTCTGAGGTGGGTTCAGCATATGTATTCAGTTATCTGGGATATAAAGCAAAGCCTGTTGAATATACTCTTACAGATCCCGGCATTGATCCAACTAAAGTTGATAACAATACAGTAAATGTCAATTTACAGCATAATTTTAATGAAAACTGGAAATTAACCTCCCAGTTAACGTATGTAAACGAATATACGATGGGAAGCGACCTTTGGCCAAGTATGTTTGAAGGAAACTATATGATCCGTCGTTTAAATTATTGGGAAGCTGACAATACAATGAAATTTGGACAGGTTTTCTTAAACGGTCTTGTAAAAACCGGGCCTGTTTCACACAAAATATTAGCTGGACTTGACCTTGGAAGCAAAAAATATATGGCAGACTGGTCACAGGGATATAATTTGGATAAGTTTAATGCGAATGGAGATTTTGATGCCATCAATAATAATGTGGCTGATCACAGCTATTGGTATAACATTGATACCAATAATTATGATAGTAATGGAGAAGGTTCTTATTATGGGCCAAACAATACTGCAGCTTATAAAACATTTAACAAATCTACCCCACTTTCAGTAAGAGCAGGTGCTGGTAGTACAATCGATCAGAAATATACAGGGTTATACTTACAAGATGAACTAGGCTTCTTCAATGATGCATTAAGACTTACATTAGCAGCTCGTTACACCAATGTAAAAGAAGTAAACTATGGAACAAAGTCAGAAGCAAACAGAATTACTCCTCGTATTGGATTAAGCTACTCAATAGACGAAAATATGTCTGCTTATGCATTATATGATCAGTCATTTGTACCACAAGCAGGCCTGTTCAGAGATGGAACAACAGCATCACCACTTACCGGGAATAATATTGAGATAGGGTTCAAGAAAGATTGGTTTGCCGGTAAATGGAATACGGTCCTTTCATTATATAACATTAATAAAAATAATGAAATCACAGGTGATCCAGACTTTACAAATAATCCGAATGGCAAATATTCTATTCTTCTTGGAAAAACAAGAGTACAGGGAGTAGAATTTGACCTTAAGGGAGAAATTGTAAAAGGATTCAATGCTATCTTCAATTATGCCTTTACAGAAAATAAATTTACCGAAACAACAGCTACAAGAAAAGAAGGAGACAGAGTTCCCGGATATGCTAAACATACAGCAAATGGCTGGCTAAACTATACTTTCAGCAATAGTATTCTTGAAGGTTTCGGTTTAAGCTTCGGAGGAACCTATATGGCTGATAGAAGCAGCTGGGATTGGGGAAGCAAAAACACCTTACAAATGGATGATTATGTAAAATTTGATGCAGGGGCTTCTTGGGAAAATTCAAAATTCAGAGTGAACTTCAATGTATTCAATATCTTTAACAGGTATTTATATTCTGGTTCGCCGTATGCAGGATATTACTACTATCAAGCAGATGCTCCAAGAAATTTCAGATTATCAATCGGATATAAATTTTAAAAAAAATCAAAGGTTAGCCCCTCACGGGGTTAACTTTTTGCTATGACAAAAAAGCATCACCAGAAAAAGAAAGCTCCTTCAAAAAAATGGTCTGCCAAGCTGCATTTGTGGTTTGGTTTATCTGTTGGTTTGATTGTATTTATAGTCTCTCTTTCAGGGACTTTATATGTTTTTAAGGATGAAATACAGAATAGCTTACGCAAAGAAGCCATTTATCTGAAAAAAGAGGATATTGGGACAAAGCCTTTACCTATTAATCTGCTTCGTGAAAAAGTATCACTGGAACTTAATGAAAAGTATCCTGTAAGTGCTGTAGAAATTCCGTTGCACAAAAACAAATCCTATCAGTTTGAGTATTATGACAAAAGCAAAAAGGGATGGAATTATTTTCAGCAGGTACGTATCAACAAGCTGGTCTATGTGAATCCGTATACCGGACAAATTCTTGCTGTTTACAATGAAAAATATGATATCTTCAGTATTTTGAAATATCTTCACTGGGGACTTCTACTTAATTCAGAATGGGGACCGTATACCGTAGGAATTCCAACCGTTCTTTTTATCGTTATGCTGATTACAGGAATCATTTTATGGTGGCCTAAAAATAAAAACGCCAGAAAAGGACGTTTTTGGTTCAACTGGGAAAATGTAAAAAACTGGAAGCGTAAAAACTACGATCTTCATAATATCTTAGGATTCTATGCATCATTTATCGCATTGCTATTAAGTGTTACAGGGCTTTATTTTGCTTATCCCTATGTAAAAAACACTTTTACTTTTGCTTTATCCGGTTCATGGGAACTTCCAAAAGAAAAAGAAAGAAAATCTCCGGACTCCCTGATGGCAAAAAATGAAGCGGTTTTCGATCTTGCTGCAGCACAGACTGAAAAATTGTACGCAAAATCATCCAGCTTCAGAATTAATCTAAACGGAAAGAATAAAAAAGGAAAAGAGCTGAAAAACCTTCCGGTAACAGTTTACGGACTAGATGGAAGATACAGTGAAAGAAACATCCTGACATTCGACAAATACTCCGGAAAACTACTGGCCAACAAACCTCATCACAATCTCAGTACCGCCGAAAAATATTCCAACGCCAATTATGATATCCATACCGGATCCTACTTCGGAATCATTGGAAAAATCATCTGGTTTATGGCGGGCCTCACATGTACATCACTCCCTGTAACCGGATTTCTGGTTTGGTGGGGAAAAAGAAAGAAAAAAGGAAAGAAAATATAATGAAAAAAGCGCTTTTATCAGCTGCCTGCTTAGGAACTACTACCGTTTTTGCCCAGGTAAAAGATACCCTACAAACTAAAAATGTAGACGAGGTTGTCATGACGGCCTCCAGAAAAAAGGAAAACATCAAAGAAGTTCCAAGCTCAATCACTGTCGTAGGAGAAAAACAGATTCAGTCTCAGCTGACTGTGAACTCAGATATTACAAGCATCCTGCAGTATACCGTTCCCAGCTTAGGAACCAATTCAGGGCAGACCTCCAACTCGGGGCAGACGTTAAGAGGTCGTCAGGTTTTGGTTTTGATTGATGGTATTCCACAGTCTACCCCACTTCGTAACGGAGCAAGAGATTTAAGGACTATCGATCCTTCAGCTATCGAAAGAATCGAGGTGATTAAAGGAGCATCTTCCATTTATGGTAACGGTGCAGACGGAGGGATCATCAATTATATTACGAAAAGAAACAAATCAGATAAAAAGATCTCCGGAATTTCACAGATCGGTCTTACGGGACAGCCTTACGGCGGTACTTTAGGAGTAAGAGCCAGCCAGCTGTTATCCGGAAAGATCAATAAATTCGACTATACCCTTTCATTAGCCTACGAAAGAACAGGCTATACAAAAGACGGAGATGGAGTTTTGATAAGCCCAACCTACAGTATTGCGAAGATGGACAACTACAACGGATTGCTGAAAGTAGGGTATGACATCAACGAAAATCAAAGAATTGAAGCCTCTTACATCGGATATTCTTCAAGATCAGATCTGAATGTAGGATTAAAAACAGGGAAATACGGCATCACGCCCACCATTGGTGAAGGAATTGGAAAAGGATTGGAAACAACTCCTCAGGGAACTCCAAAAAACCATAACATCAGAGTGAGCTACGACAATAAAAACCTGTTTGCAGGAACGTCTTTGAATATCAACCTTTATTATCAGGATTTCAAAACCGTTTATGGATACAGTGACACCTTTTTCAATGGTGGACAGTCTAATGTGATTTCAAAAAAAGCAGGAGCAAGATTTAATTTTGATACCCAGCTTTGGAACTCGGCGAACTCTCAGGCAGAAATCATCTACGGAGCTGATATTCTGAATGATGAAACGGTTCAAAAGCTGGAAGACGGGCGTTTCTGGACTCCCAATATGAGCATGACCAATATTGCTCCCTTTGTATTGGCAAAAATTGATCTGTTTAAAAAGTTCACCATTAAAGGGGGACTTCGCTACGAAAACATCAAAGTAAATGTAGACGACTTCAATACGCTTTCCACGCTGAAAAGTGACGGAACTTTCACCAAAAGTATTCCTGTAGCCGGTGGAAAACTGAGTTATAATGCTTTAGTAGGAAATATTGGTCTCCGTTATAATATTGAGCCTTACATCAACCTTTTCGGAAGCTTCTCACAAGCCTACTCTATCAATGAGTTAGGAAGAATTTTAAGAACCTCAACTTCTGAAACCATCAATAGCCTGGAAACAAAACCAATTATCGTTAACAATTATGAATTGGGCGCCACAGGGCAGCTTTCAAGTTGGTTAAATTATGAATTAACTTCTTATGTGAGTACATCTAAATTAGGAGCCTCATTCGTACAAAGTCCAGACAGAGCATTAATGATTCAGAGATCACCGGAAATTGTATATGGTGTTGAAGGATTTTTACACTTTACTCCTACAAAATGGATTCAGTTTGGTGGAAGCTACAGCTGGATGGAAGGAATTACCTCTGTAAAAGATGATGGTGATTATTCTGCAAAGATCAACAACAGCAGAATTTCTGCACCTAAAGTATTGGCTTATGTTCAGGCAAGACCAGTTCCCGCTCTATCCGTTGGTCTTGATATGCTTCACTCTTTCCAGCAAAACAGATTTGAACCGAATGCTAAAACAGGATTGTATGCTTACGGTGAAGGATATGTTCCTGAATATACCATTTTTAACTTCAAATCTAGTTATGAAGTAAGCAATAACTGGAGACTGTCATTAGGGATTGAAAACCTATTTAACAAAGTATACCAGCCTGCAATTTCATGGTGGACTGCCAGAGACAGTGATTTCACGAATGCTCTTGGATTGAGAGGGACATTCATGATAGAATACAAGTTTTAATTAATCTAAATAAAAAGTAAAGCATATCTTTGCTTTACTTTTTACTGCTATATGAAGAAAAATCATCATAAAAAGAAACCCGGCTTTTTCAAAAAATGGTCTGCCAAACTGCACCTTTGGTTCGGATTGGGAATAGGTTTTCTGATCTTTATTATCTCTATTACCGGAGCATTATACGTTTTTAAAGATGAAGTGGAAAACATCACCCGAAAAGATGTTATATACCACCATGAACAAAATATCGAACAGAAACAGGTTCTTCCTATCCGAGTGATGGAAAAAGCTGTCGCAGAGCAGGTAAAAGAGAAATATCCCATCCATTGGGTAAATGTTCCTATTGACAAAACGCAGTCTTATATGTTCTTCTGGTATGAGCATAATACAGATGCCTGGAATTATTTTGATGAATTTCCCATCTACAAACAGGCCTATGTAAACCCATATACAGGGAAAGTACTGAGAGTATATGATGAGAAAAACGGTTTCTTCAATATTGTAAAAATGATCCACTGGAGCTACCTTTTGAAACAGGATTGGGGAACTTATGTCGTGGGGATTCCTGTTATCATTTTTATCATTATGCTGATTTCCGGGATTATTCTTTGGTGGCCTAAAAACAAAGCAGCAAGAAAACAACGTTTTGCCTTCAAGTGGAAAAACATTAAAAGCTGGAAACGAAAGAACTATGACCTTCATAATGTCTTAGGATTTTATGCCTCTATTTTTGCTTTAATATTCTCTATTACAGGACTGTTCTATGCATTTTTTGTAGTTCAGGCCATGATCTATGTGATATTTTCCGGTGGAGAAACCAAGTATCCGGACTTCTCACACATTAAAACAAAGGCTCCCATTGAACTGAGAACAGAAGGAACATTAGATAAAATCATTAATACGGTACAGACAAAATATCCGGATTCTTATGGTTTTGCTATAGATTTAGGTCATCCACACATGGATGATCATGAACATCCTAACTTTGAGGTATATGTGAAACATCTTTCCTATTCTTATCATAAAAGCAGCAGCTTAATCTTTGATGAAAACTCAGGAGAATTGCTTCATACTCATGATCCGAAAGATAAAAACTTTGGGGAAAAAGTTGTGAATGCCAATTATGATATTCACGTAGGAGCTATTCTAGGGCTTCCTACCAAGATTATTGCTTTTATTGTAAGTATTATCTGCGCCTCTCTTCCGGTAACCGGATTTATGATCTGGTGGGGAAGAAAAAAGAAAAAAACAGTAAAAACGGTTTAACATATTAAATAAAACGGAGTTAATAATCCATTAATACAATCTTTTTTATAATTTTAGCCCTTAGAATTTAATAATAGAAATGTCATTAATAGATTTATCAAAACAAGTTGCCCTTGGAGTTGACATCGGCGGAACCAATACTAAATTCGGAATCGTAAACCACCGTGGAGAAGTTCTGGATAAAGGAAATCTTAGAACTGATGCTTACGATAAAGTAGAAGATTTCATTGACGCTTTATATGAACATGTTCGTCCAATGATGGAAAAATATGGCGCAGAAGCACATTTTGACGGAATCGGAGTAGGCGCTCCCAATGCGAATTATTATAAAGGAACCATAGAACTTGCACCCAATCTACCTTGGAAAGGAGTAATTCCATTTGCTGAGCTGATGACTGCAAAATTCAATCTTCCTTGTACAGTAACCAATGATGCCAATGCTGCAGCCCTTGGAGAAATGCTTTTCGGAGCGGCAAGAGGAATGAAGGATTTCATCATGATCACACTGGGAACAGGAGTAGGAAGTGGAATCATTGCCAACGGAAGCTTAATCTATGGACATGACGGGTTTGCCGGAGAATTAGGACATACGATTGTAAAACCAGGTGGTAGAAAACACTGGAGTACAGGTTCTGAAGGAAGTCTGGAAGCGTACGCCTCTGCAACCGGAATTACCATTACAGCAAAAAAAATGAGAGCCGAATTCCCGGAATCTATGCTGAATCAGTACCCTGAAGATGCTATTAATTCTAAAACAGTATACGAGTGTGCTGTTAAAGAAGACCCTATTGCTATTGAGGTTTTCAGATATACAGGTCAGAAACTGGGTGAAGCATTAGCTAATTTTGTAATGTTTTCTTCACCGCAAGCTATTCTTCTTTTCGGAGGAGTGATCAAAGCTGGAGATTTTATTTTAAAACCTGCTAAGCTTCATATGGAAAGAAACCTTCTTCCAATTTTCAGAAATAAAGTAAAACTGGTATTCAGTGAACTTGACGAAGCAGATGCTGCTATTCTTGGAGCGAGTGCTTTGGTTTGGGAAAAATAACTGAACATCTTCTAAATAATACTGAGCATCCTTTTTTAGGGATGCTTTTGTTTTTCCCGCAGATTGCACAGATTTTCACAGATGATTGCGCTTTGTTTTCCTTGTGTTTATTTGTGAAAACATTGGTGATATTTGTGTTTAAAATTAAAATGGGAGAATATTATTCATCCTAATTGAGATGCTTCGACTACGCTCAGCATGACACCGCTAATACTACATGCTTTAAGAGACTTTTGACATTATTTCTGTCATCGTACATTTACAGATGAGTACGTTTTGTTTTCCTTGTGCTTATTTGTGAAAACATTGGTGATATTTGTGTTTAAAATTAAATGGGAGAATATTATTCATCCTAATTGAGATGCTTCGACTACGCTCAGCATGACACCGCTAATACTACATGCTTTGAAAGACTGTTGACATTATCTCTTTCATCTTAACCTCTTATATTCGTCTATAAAATGCTTCACAATCGAGTTGAAAACCATTTGTCACATCTATCATTGTAATTTGAGTTTAAGACATAAAATCCTGTTCAAATGAAAAAGTTTTTCATACTTTTGATCAGCTTTTTCCGGATCTGGAAAAGATAACACAACAATATAATTACCAAAAATGGACAACAATAATTTAGACCAGATAACTTTCGGTGGCGGATGCTTCTGGTGTGTAGAAAGCTGTTTCAATATGCTGAAAGGAGTACATTCTGCCATTTCAGGATATTCCGGAGGACATAAAGATAATCCGACATATCAGGAAGTTTGTACAGGAGAAACAGGACATGCAGAAGTGGTACAGATTACTTATGACCCTGCTGTTATTTCTTACGAACAGTTAATGGATGTATTTTTCTTCCTTCATGATCCTACTCAATTAAACAGACAAGGAAATGATATCGGGACTCAATACCGATCTGTAATTTATTATAAAGACGATGCTGAAAAAGCAAAAGCTGAAGAAGCCATCAAAGTGTCTCAGGAGTCAGGAAGATGGGCTGGAACTTATGTAACGGAATTAACTCAATTCGATACATTCTGGGCTGCAGAACAATATCATCAGGGATATTACAACGAAAACCCAACACAGCCTTATTGCAGCGCTGTGGTAGGTCCTAAAATCCAGAAATTCAAAAAACATTTCGGAGAGCTGGGAATGTTGAATGCAGAATAAAATGTGATATTTTAAGTTTCGGCTAAAGCCGAATTGATTGCATATATTTGGTTAAGAGAAATTGCATCAAAAGCTAAATAATTTGGCTTTTGTCATTCTGACAAAGGAAGAATCTTATTAAGAACCAAATCTATGAGATTCTTCACTACATTTCATTTCGTTTGGAATGACACTTTTGAGACAGCTTCACTCCTATTAATCTTTAATATCATTATCAAAATTTTAGCAGGATATTTACAAACCCATATAAAAATAACAGAAGCGAAGGGGAAATCTCTTCGCTTCTTGTTTGACGCAAAAAATAATTATTTATAAAAAGAAACTAATATCCTGGATTCTGGGTAAAATCTTTTGAGGCATCAATAGTTGCCTGAGTAATAGGGAAAATTCTTGTAGAATGTAATTGAGAATCCATCGCTCTCAGAATAGTAGGCTTTCCTGTTCCAGGATTCATAATTCCTTTAAAATTATGATCTGAAAAACTCCCGTACAAATCCTGAAAATGTACATCAGAAAGAAATGCGATTTGTACCGGTTTCTGTGCTGATAAAAATATAGATACAAAAATAAGACAGGAGAATATTATTTTATTCATCTTAAAATAAGACGAAAATACAGGAATAGAGAGAGAATTGTTTTAATTGAATTTTAAATAATTGTGAAGGAAATTCATTCCTGCTTTGTGATTTCTGGCTTTTCTCCGGAATATTTCCTGATGATGTATTCCGTTGCCCTTCTTAATTCTCTCTTATTCTCAGGATCAATTCCATCCATGGTAAAAAATTCGACCTTTCCATTCACTTTTGAATACCATGTTTTGCCAACAGAATTTTCAACATTCATGGTATCTTTTCTTGTTATTCTTTTAAAATACCTGATTTTATGTTCATTTCTGGCAACCACTTCAAAATCAGGACTTATATAGCTGCTATCCGTTTCCACAAATTCATCTCCGTTCCAATACATATAGCTCTTAGCCGGATTGATGAAAGACATTATTCCGAATGTCCTTTCTTTCCCGTTTTTATTATTGGATTTATTTGAGAAAACAAGACCTCCTGTAACCAGCAGAGCGATGAAAACAAATTCTATGACACCTAACCCGTTTTTTTTTACAAAATCCGGAACATTAAAATTGGAGTTATTCGATATTTTTATAATAATCTGCAAAATTTTCTCCGGCATAGAAACCTCTTCTCCATCTAAAAGAAACCTGACGGATGTGGTACTGTCTCCTTCCTTTTCCACTTTTTTTTCAAAAGTACAGTTAAAATATTTAAAACTTTCATAACCAATATATTGGCTAAGTTTATCAAGACGATCCGGATTAATATTCACTTCTTTATCATTTTCTAAAAAAGCCTCATAATATCTGATGAAAGTCTTGTCTGAAATAATATAATTCAGATGTTCTTCGAAATAAGTCCACAAATAGGATGCTATTCCGCTCTTTGTATCTCTCCCGGATTCTCTTTTAGCTTGTTCGAATACTGCCTGAATCAGTAGTTTTCTTTTAGACATAATTAGTTATTAAAAAGCGACTACAAAATAGGTGATTTTCTGCCGTGTCGCATTACGGGTTTCCGTAATCCGTTTCTGTCTATATCTTGTCTATCGATGTCCATGTTTTGTCTACCACTTACCTTTCTTTCCTCCCCATCTTTGCCATAACAAAATCAGTGATAAACAAAACATTAGAAAACAAATTCACAAAACTGATTTTATAATCGCCAGATAAAACGGAGGAGAACTCCGGGTTGGGAAGCAGATGTTTTTCCTCCGTTTTTGATGGTTCACTTCCCAAAAAAATAAGAAGCGCTTCGAAATTTTAATCGTGTACAGCCCGAGATAAAAATATCACGGGAGGAAGAAAACCAGTTTCAAACTTCAAAAATTTTAAGGAAATGATCCAAATTATATTGATGCTATTAGGTTTAGCATTCCCAAACGATAATGCCAATACAGCAAATGATAATACACCTCCCACAACGATAACGACACTATCTGCAGAAAGCGGAACGGATAGTGATACAGGCGGAGAAACGGGAACAACTCTTCCCCCAAAAAATAAATATTTTGACCACTCTTTTAGGGTGGTTTTTTTTATTTTAGTAAAATGTTACGAAATCTATTCTTTTCCCTTCTCTCTTTTTATTTCATTGCATCATGCAAAGAAAAGGCTGAAACGAACATTAATATCGTAAAAGCAGATGAGTTATATAATGAAGGTATTAATCTTCTTGAAAAAAACGATGTTAAAGCGTATCTAAAATTTCAAGAGGCAATAGGTTATTATAATAAGGAAGGGGACTTCTCTAATATCTCTAAAAGTTTGATATTGCAGGCAAACGCCCAAAAAACAGAGGTGATTTTTTAGGTGCTGAATCAACATTAGTAGAGGCCCTAAAAATGATGAAAGAAAATGATGAAAGTCTTTACGCCTTGTATGATACAATGGCTAATCTAAAATTAAGTCAAAATCAATATTCTCAAGCGATTGAATGGTATGATATGGCTTTATCCGTTAAAATTGAATCGGAACAAAAAAGGATAAGCATATTAAACAACAAATCTGTAGCAGAATACAAATTGAAAAGATATAAGCATGCTCTTAATATTTTACAAAATATTAATTTATCAACTCTTTCAGATTTAAATTTAAAAAATAGAATCCAAGACAATATTGAATACATACAATGGCTTGATGAAAACAATGCCGAGGCACAAGTGAATATAGAAAATATAGTAAAACTTAAATTAAAAAATAATGATTTTTGGGGAGCTAATTCAAGTTATTCTCATTTGGCAGAAATAACAAAAAAAACGGATGCGAAAAAATCACTTTATTATGCTAAAAAAATGCTTGATATCGCTCAAATAAACAAAAGTCCTGAAGATAGACTGGAAGCTCTTGAAAGAATAATTTATGTTGACAATCCATTAGATATCAATAAGCATTTTCAAATATATAAGAATCTGTCTGACAGTATTCAAGCCACCCGTAACAATTACACAAATAAATTTGCTTTTATAAAATATGAAAACACAAAAGTTAAAGCAGAAAAAGCGGAAAAAGAAAATCAGATTTTATTGCTTTCTTTAGTTCTTGCAGTAGTTGTTGCATTATTAATTATTATTGTTATTCTTTATAAAAAAAGACAAAGAAAACTTCAACAAGAAAAAGAAATAGAGATAAAAGAACACCAGCTCCATCTTTCCAAAAAAGTTCATGACGTTGTTGCCAACGGGATCTACCAAGTGATGACCAAAATAGAAAATCAGGAAAATTTTGATAAAGAAAAAGCGCTGGACGAACTAGAATTTGTGTATGAAAAATCAAGAGATATTTCCTACGAAAAATCAGAGTCAAAAATTATTGTAGAATTTGATGAGAAAATATCCGGTCTTATTGGCTCATTCAAAAATGATGAAATAAATACATTCCTTGCCGGAAATGAAAAAAATATCTGGAGTGGAATAAACGAATCTGTTAAAGATAATATCTATCAAATCATCCGCGAGCTGCTTGTTAATATGAAGAAACACAGCCATGCAAGCCTTGTTGCATTCAAATTTGAAAGAAATAATAATAGGGTAAAAATCCAATATACAGACAATGGAATTGGGGTTCCTGAAAACTTTTCGTATAAAAATGGATTGAGAAATACGGTTTCCCGTATTGAAACAATCTCAGGAGAAATTATTTTTGACAACACAACAGAAAAAGGGTTGAAGATTTACATTTCATTCCCAACATCGTAAAAACAAAAAAATGTTCAAAAAAATTTTAATAGCTGAAGATCACGAAAGCATCAGCATTTCAGTACAGAAAACCCTTAATGACCTTGCTATTTCCAATACAGATTATGTCTATTATTGTGATGATGCATTAGCAAAAGTACAAAAGTCTATTCGGGAAAATGACCTTTACGATTTGTTAATTACGGATCTTTCTTTTGAAGAAGATCATAATATACAAAAGCTTAAAGATGGAAAAGAATTGATACAAGCCGTTAAAAAACTGCAGCCATCTTTGAAAATAATTGTCTTTTCAGCAGAGCATAGATCCGGAGTAATCGACAATCTTTTTAATGAGTACGGTATTAATGGTTTTGTTCGTAAAGCCCGTAATGATTCGAAAGAGCTTAAAAAAGCCATTGCTTCCATCTATGTGGATGAAAATTATCTGTCTCTCGATCTTCAGCAGGAAGTAAAACAACTCAATAATTATGAGTTTTCCAATTATGACATTACACTAGTCTCTCTTTTATCCCAAGGTGTTTTACAGAAAAACATCCCTGTTTATCTTCAAAACAATGATATTAAACCCAATAGTTTAAGCAGTATAGAAAAAAAGCTAAACATCATGAAAGAAAATCTCCAGATAACAAACAATGAGCAGCTTGTTTCCTTTTGCAAAGATTTGGGAATTATTTAAATCTTGCCAGAATAATCTATATAAACCTTTCAAAAAATGAAAGGTTTTTCTGTTTACGGTTTTCCGTAAGGATTTTACTTTAATACAATATACTTTTGAGCTGAAAAACAATTAAAATATCAAATAATGGAAAATCAGACCCAGAATGAAACAATATTCTACCATGACAGTTCTATAAAAGTTACACAGTCAAGGTTTATAACATATTCAAAAACATACACCATGAGGAATATCTCTTCTGTTTATATTTTTGAGATTATTAAAAGTAAAACCAAAGCCATATTACTGATCATTTTAGGAGTTCTACTTCTTTTCTCAAAAGAATTTTTTTGGTTGGGAATAATAATTTTAATTCTAGGCTTTTGGTGGATCTATACTATTAAAAATGAATATGCAGTCCGAATAAGCACTAATGCCGGAGAAGTTAATAGTATTGTTTCAAAAGACAGAGATTATATTCAGAAAATTGTAAATGCTTTAAATGAAGCAATTATTCATCGAGGATAAACAAAATTAAACAAACACCATGAAAAAACTACTGTTTACAGGACTCTTAGGTTTAGGGCTATTACTCCCTCACAACTTCTCTGCTTCTAACTCAGTAAATATCTCTGCAAAAGAGTTTTCTGGCAAAAAGCCAAGAAAAAGCAAAACGAGTAAAAAAAGCAGGTCTAAAAGTTCATCTTCTTCAAGAACATTCACATCAAGCAAAGGCTGTAGCTATAATGGAAACCAATTGTATGTAGGATCCAGAGGAGGATGCTATTATTATTCAGGAAGCAGCAAACAATATGTAGACAGATCGTATTGTGCTGGTTGCAATTAATAGATTTATTTGTATAAATTTCAAAATTATTCCGTCAATTACGGAAACCCGTAAGGTTAATTCTTTTAATACACTTACTTTTGATCTCAGAAATAAGAAACACTAACAACAACCCAATATAATTTTATACAACAGTTCGAAAAAGAAGGTATCTCAAATGAGATACCTTCTTTTATTTTCTTATCATTTCCGTATGCGGAATATCATCTTCAAGATATTTATAACCAGTATCTTCAAATCCGAATCCACTGTAAAATCTTAACAGATAATCCTGTGCTGATATTTTAATTTCAGAAGTATGAAAACGGTTTTCGATAGTTTCTATAGCATATTGTACCAGCTGTTTTCCCAGACTTTTTCCTCTCCCCTGCTCCGTAGTCAGAACTCTGCCGAAAGAAGTTTCATCATACTTTATCCCTTGGTCAAATACACGGCAGTAAGCCAGTACCTGTCCATCTTCTTCCGCCCAGATATGAATTCCCTTCTGATCATAATTATCCAGATCAGGATAAGGACAGTTCTGTTCAATAACGAAGACATCAATACGCGCCTTCAGGACTGCATACAATTCAGGAACGGTGAACTCATCAAAAGTCTTAATTTTCCAGACCATATTACTCATCGAAGCTGATATTATTATTTGTTAAAAACTCATTGGTCTTTTGAATAAAATCAAGAATTTTATCTCCACCCTCTTTCTTTTCCGCTGAAGTAATATACAATTCAGGAAGATCTTCCCACGTTTTATGAAGCTCGGTTTTATAATCTTCAACATTTTTGATCACAACATTTGGCTTTAGCTTATCCGCTTTTGTGAAAACAATTGAAAATGGAATTCCACTTTCCCCACACCATTGGATAAATTCCAGGTCAATTTTCTGTGGATTATGTCTCGAATCTACCAATACAAATAGGTTCACCAGATTTCTTCTGTTCAGAATATAATTGGTGATCAGCTTTTCAAAATCCTTTCGCTGAACTTTCGAAACTTTTGCATAACCATATCCTGGTAAATCAGTAAGATACCAGTTTTCATTTACCAAAAAATGATTGATCAGCTGGGTTTTACCCGGAGTTCCCGAAGTTTTAGCCAAATCTTTATGATTCATCATGGCATTGATCAACGATGATTTTCCTACGTTCGACCTTCCGATAAAAGCATATTCGGGAATATTTGGTTCAGGACATTCCTGCCATTTTCCACTACTCTTTACAAACTCTGCTGTCTTGATAATCATTTTTGAATGTATTTTAGAAAAATAAACCACTAAGAAAAGCTCTTAATGGTCATTTATATGTTTTTAAACTTTATCTTTTATCCAGTTGTACAGGATTTCATTGAATTCATCTGGCTTTTCCATCATGGCAGCATGGCCACATTTATCAATCCAGAATAATTCGGAATTAGGAATAAACTTGTGCATATCTTCTGCCACTTCCGGAGGAGTCACATTATCCTGTTTACCCCAGATCAGACACGTAGGGGTCACAATCTTCGGAAGATCATTCAGCATATTGTGTTTGATGGCACTTCTTGCCAGCATTACTGTTTTTATTCCTTTCATTCTGTCATTTACCACTCCGAAAACTTCATCTACAAGATCCTCGGTTGCAATCTTTGGATCATAAAAAACTTCTTCAGTCTTCTTTCTGATATAAGATCGGTCATTCTTTCTCGGAAAACTGTCTCCGAAAGTTCTTTCATACAATCCGGAACTTCCTGTAAGAACAAGATTCTTTACCAGATCCGGTCTCGCCAAAGTCATGATAAGCCCTACATGCCCTCCCATTGAGTTTCCTACAATAGTAACCGGACCAGAAATATGACTTTCTATAAACTTGATGATATATTTTGCAATAGTGGTAAGATTGGTATTGAGTACCGGCAGATCATAGATCGGCAACTGAGGAACATATACTTTGAAGCCTCTATCCGAAAAAAAATCTACCATTTTATCGAAATTACTCAAACCACCCATTAACCCGTGCAACAGCACTAATGGATGTCCTTCTCCCGCTTCTACATAGGAATATTTCTTTTCTTTTTTTGTACTAAATATCATAAAACGCCTTAATAAAGCCCTGCAAAAATACAAATTAAACCTCAAAAAAATTTTGATTATCCTAATTTAAGATAAAAATAATATAATATTCTCCTTTTTAACCTTTTTTTCAAACCCGCTTTATTATGGACTAAATAACACTTTTAGCAAATGTCTTCATATCAGCATTTTACATTATTGAAATTCAATCTTTAATAAAACTTATTAACATTGAGTCAAAAAGTGGGAAAAAGTGGGAAATTTTGGAAATTATTATATAAATTTGTCCCAAATGAAAAATTTCATTGGGACATATGAGTGCAAAATTGACGACAAAGGCCGCTTGAAAGTTCCTTCATCTTTAATCAAACAGATGGAAAACTTCGACGATAAGGCGTTTGTAGTCAAAAGATCTGTGTTCCAACCTTGTCTGGAAGTCTATCCTATGAATGCATGGGACAAACTAATGGGCAAAATTAATAAACTGAACAGATTCATAAAAAAGAATGCTGATTTCATACGAATGTTTACGGCAGGCGTAAAAACAGTAGAATTGGATAATGCAGGAAGATTACAGATCTCCAAAGACCTGACGATTTTTGCAAATCTTCAAAAAGATATTGTGATTACCAGCGCAGGAGAGCTCTTCGAGATTTGGGACAAAGATGCCTATGAAAAGGTAATCGCCACCAATGAAGCTGATTTTGCAAGCCTTGCCGAAGATGTGATGGGCTCTTTCGATGAAGAATAACTGTAGGTTATTAATTGATTATAGTATTAAATAAAAAACACAATTAAGCATGTATCATAACCCCGTTTTGTTGAAGCAGAGTGTTGATGATTTGGTGACGAATCCTGACGGAATATATGTGGACTGCACCTTTGGAGGCGGAGGCCATTCAAGAGAAATCTTGAGCAGACTTTCCGACAAAGGGAGATTGTTCAGTTTTGATCAGGACCTGAATGCACTTAAAAATACAATTGATGATTCCAGATTTACATTGGTTAATCAGAATTTCAGATTTCTGGAAAACTCATTGCTGATGTACGGAGTTTCTCAGGTGGATGGTGTTTTGGCTGACCTTGGTGTTTCTTCACATCAGTTTGATGAAGCAGACAGAGGTTTTTCAACGAGAAGCAATGCTCCTTTGGATATGAGAATGAATGTAATGCAGAATCTGGATGCCAAAAGAGTAATTAATGAATATGAAGAAAGTGAACTTGCAGATCTTTTCTACCATTACGGAGAATTAAGAGAAGCAAGAAAACTGGCAAGAGAAATCGTTCACCACAGAAAAACTAAAAGTATAGATACTACGGAAGATCTGAAAAAATTGTTCAGCTATATTCCGCCTCACAAAGTGAACAAGTTCTATGCTCAGCTTTTTCAGGCAATAAGAATAGAAGTAAACCAGGAACTTGAAGTATTAAAAGAAATGCTGGTTCAGGCTTACAATGTTTTAAAACCGGAAGGAAGATTAGTCGTTATTTCTTACCACTCTCTGGAAGACCGTCTGGTAAAAAGATTCCTGAAAAACGGAATGTTTGAGGGAGAACCGGAAAGAGATATCTACGGAAATTATAAAAAGGCATTTGAATTGATAAAGAGTAAAGCAATCATTCCTGATGATCAGGAAATCGAAGAAAACTCAAGAGCAAGAAGTGCCAAGATGAGAACAGGAATTAAAGTATAAAAAATGTGAATGAGTGAATCGTCAATAGTGAATTATTTAAAAAAATAAAATTGACCATTGACACGAAGTAAATTCACTGTGAAGCAAATTGACATCATAAATTGGCTAAAAGAACAACAAATCGTCCCCAGAAAAGACTCACTTTTATAGATATTATAAAAGGAAACTTTCTGAATCGTGATGAGATCAAAATACATTACAGGTATTTTCTACTCTTGTTTGTTCTGATGATGGCCATGATTTATACCAACCACCTCGTCAATAAAAAAATAAAAATTGTAAACGCCTTAAAGGAAGAAACAGAAGAATACAAATCACGAAACGCTTACGCCCAGAGTAAGCTGATCAAAGTTAAAATGGAATCAGAGCTGGGGAAAGAGGTCGCCCGGGATTCATTAATGACCCTGGAAAACCACCCTCACAAATTGCTAATAAAACTGGACAGTACAGATGCAAAAGCAAAATGAATACGACAATAAACGTAAGAAAGCGTTACGATGGGGCTACCTCTTTGCAGTGGTAGCTTTGTGCGTGTTTGTCATGTTCCTGGCAAGAATTGTCATCCTACAGAACACCAATGTCCAGGAAATAAAAGATGATTACATTAATAAAAACTATCGTGAAGCTACTTTAAAAGCTGCCCGCGGGAACCTTTTTGCTTCCGACGGCTCTATTCTCGCTACAACAGTGATGCGATATGACATCTATCTTGATTTCAAGACAATGAAAGATACGGTGTACTCCAACAATATCGGAGCACTGACTGATTCTTTGAGCAAAATGTTCGGAAAATCAAGAGGAGAATTCAGACAGAAGTTTGACGAGCAGAAAAAAAAGAAAAACCAGTACTACACCTTGGTGAAAGGGCTGGATTTCGATCAATACGACAGAATCCGAAAATTCCCGATCTTCAAAAGAGGAAAAAATAAGGGAGGATTTATTGTTGACAGAAACTATAAAAGAGAATTGGCCACCTCAGAAATCGGAGCCGGAACCATCGGTATGGATAATGGAGAGCTTAGATCAGGACTGGAAGGTGCTTTCTCAAAATATTTAACCGGAACAGACGGAAAAAGGCTAGAACAGAGAATCAACTCTTCTCAATGGAAACCTATTGACTTCTGGAAAGTTCAGGAACCTGTAGATGGAGAAGATGTATATACTACCTTAGACCTTAGAATTCAAGACATTGCACACTCCGCACTTGAGAAGCAGCTGATTAATTTCGAAGCTAAACACGGAACCGTAATCGTCATGGAAGTGGAAACCGGAAAAGTACGTGCCCTTGTTAATTTAAGAAGAACAGAAGAAGGAGAATACGAAGACTCTTACAACTATGCCCTGAAAGATAATATTGAGCCCGGATCTACCTTTAAAACCATTTCGCTTCTGGCAGCAATGGACGATGGATTCATTGATGAAAACACAACAGTAAACGTAGGAAACGGAGTTTGGGTCTATGCAAAACAGAGAATCTCAGACGGCCACGGAGGAGGAACATATGATATCAGTGATGTATTGGCAAAGTCCAGTAACGTAGGAACTTCAAAGCTGATCACAAAATATTATGCAGAAAAGCCACAGATTTTCCTTGACCACCTGAAACGTTGGAAATTATTTGACAAAATGGACATCGAGCTTCCGGGAATCACAAAACCAAAGATCGTAACGCCACAAAATAAAAGATGGAACGCTGCAACACTCGCTTCTATCTCTTACGGATACTCTTCCAACATCAACCTGCTGCAATTAACAACCTTCTATAACGGAGTTGCCAATGGAGGTAAAATGCTTAAGCCTTTATTCATTGATAAAATCATGAAAGACGGAAAGGTTATGTACAGCGCCAAACCTGAAGTAATGGTGAACAAAATGGCCTCTGAAAAAGCCATTAAAATGATGACCAGTGCTTTAACCAAAGCGGTAGAAAAAGGAACAGGACGAAGCATCTTCACGCCCAATCTTAAAATGGCAGGAAAAACCGGAACCGCAAGATTTGAATACTGGCTGCCAGGTCCAATGAAGTACAGAGCATCTTTTGCAGGATTTTATCCCGCCGACGCTCCAAAATATACATGCTACGTGATGATTAGTGAGCCTAATACCGCAAAAGGATTTTATGGAGGTTCCGTTTCAGCACCGGTATTTAAGGAAATTGCAGGAAAAACCTTCCTGAAAACACCTCAGAATATTGAAAAAGAAATGCTGGTAGACAGAAAGGTAAACCTAAGTAAAATGGTTGAACCTAATGTTAAAGTAGCTGTCAATGATAAGCAAATGCCCAATGTGGTAGGATTAATCGGGAAAAATGTAATCCCGCAGTTGGAAAACTTAGGCTACCGTGTCGATTATAAAGGAGTAGGAAGAATTAAAGAACAATTCCCTCTGGAAGGCACAACGATCAGTAAGAACCAGAGAATTTATTTGTCTCTGCAGAATTAAAACAAGGACTTAAAACAAAATAAGGCAAGCCTTATTGATAAAGATGATAATAACAGAATTAGTAAACAGAATCCCAGTATTGGAAATCCACGGTGACAACAACCGTGAAGTGACTGAATTGGTGATCGACAGCAGAAAAGTTACAGAAAACTCTCTTTACATTGCGATGAGAGGAACAGTGGTGGATGGTCATTCATTCATTGCATCTGCTATTGAAAAAGGTGCTGCCGCAATTGTTTGCGAAGAATTCCCAGAGACATTGGTGGAAAATGTAACCTATGTTCAGGTAAAAGACTCATCTAAAGCCTTAGGTCACCTTGCCTCTAATTTCTATGGAAACCCTTCTCAAAAGCTGAAGCTGATAGGAGTTACCGGAACCAACGGAAAGACCTCTGTTTCTACTCTCCTTTTTGATGTTTTCACAAATTTGGGGTATTCAGCAGCTTTACTTTCTACTGTTGAGATCAGAATTGGTGAAGAGATTATTCCGGCAACACACACGACTCCTGATGTAATTACGATCAACAGGATTTTAGCTGATGCATTAGAAAAAGGATGTGAATTTGCTTTCATGGAAGTAAGCTCACACGGAATTGCCCAAAACAGAATTGAAGGATTACATTTCAAAATAGCAGGCTTTACCAATCTTACTCATGATCATTTAGATTATCATAAAACATTCGAAGAATATTTAAAAACAAAGAAAAGATTCTTCGACCAGTTAGAAGATACAGCCATTGCCATCACCAATGTAGATGACAAAAATGGAAACATCATGCTTCAGAACACGAAGGCTAAAAAGAAGTCTTATGCTTTGAAAACCATGGCCGACTATCACGGAAAATTATTGGAGGTGGATTTCAACGGAATGCTGTTGAATTTCAACGGAAAAGAATTCTGGACGACATTGACAGGAAAATTCAACGTATACAATCTGTTGCTTGTATTCGGGATTGCTGAAGAATTAGGTTTCGGGCAGGATGAAATTCTTCAGGCCATCAGCAAATTAAAAAGAGTTTCCGGAAGATTTGAAACCTTCAAATCCGATGGTGGAATTTTCTTTATCGTAGACTATGCACATACTCCGGATGCTTTGGAAAACATTCTGGACAGCATCAACGATATCAGAACCAAAAACGAAAGATTAATCACCGTATTTGGCTGCGGAGGAGACAGAGATCACTCCAAAAGACCTGAAATGGGAAATATTGCCACCAAAAAATCAACGCTGGCAATCATCACTTCAGATAATCCGAGAACAGAAGATCCTGCACAGATCATCAAAGAAATTGAAGCAGGTGTTGAACCTCAGAACTTCAGCAAATACACTTCAATTCCGGACAGAAAAGAAGCCATAAAAATGGCCATAAAGTTTGCAGAACCTAAAGATATTGTTTTAGTTGCCGGAAAAGGCCACGAAACATATCAAGATATAAATGGTGTAAAACATCATTTTGATGACAAAGAAGTAATTAATGAACTTTGGAAATTAATGAGCAAATAAATTATAAACGATAATTGATCAATAATAAACGATTTATCATTCATCAATTATCAATGATCATTTATTAACAATTGAAACTATGCTATACTATCTATACGAATATCTAACCGACCATGGAATTCACGTTCCGGGATTAGGAATGTTGAAATACATCTCCTTCCGTGCCGGAATGGCCGTCTTATTCTCACTCATTATTGCTCTTGTCTACGGAAAAAGAGTAATCAATTACCTGAGAACAAAACAGATGGGTGAATTGGTACGTGATCTTGGATTGGATGGCCAAAAACAAAAAGAAGGAACTCCTACCATGGGAGGGCTTATCATTATTTTGGCAACCATCATTCCGGTATTGCTGTTTACAAGAATTACCAATGTGTATATTGTACTGCTGCTGGTTTCTATGTTTTGGATGGGTGCTATTGGTTTCCTTGATGATTATTTAAAGAAAATCAAAAAAAATAAAGACGGTTTAAGTGGTAAATTCAAAATTGTAGGACAGGTCGGATTAGGGCTAATTGTCGGAATTACAATGTATTTCCACCCGGATATTACGGTTAAAAGAAAATATGCCGATGCTAAAGTGGTGAACAGAAACAATGTAGAACAGAACTTTATGCCTACAGAAAAAATTACTGTTTCCACCGTACCTTTTGCAAAAAATAATGAGTTCGACTATAGCGGAATTCTATTTTGGATGAATGATAAAGATGCCCATGAGTGGGCATGGATTGTCTTTATTCCTATTGTGATCTTCATTGTAACAGCCGTTTCAAACGGAGCCAATATCACAGACGGAATTGATGGTCTCGCGGCAGGAACAAGTGCCATTATATTGCTTACACTGGCTCTTTTCGCTTATCTTTCAGGGAACATCATCTTTGCAGATTATCTCAATATCATGTTCCTTCCCAATATGGGAGAAACCACCATTTTTGCCGTGGCAATGGTAGGCGCCGTGATCGGATTCTTCTGGTACAATACGTATCCTGCACAGGTTTTCATGGGCGATACCGGAAGTTTGATGCTTGGAGGAGTCATTGCCGTTTTAGCCATTATTTTAAGAAAAGAATTGCTGATTCCTGTATTATGTGGAATCTTCTTAATTGAAAACGTATCTGTAATGCTTCAGGTCGTAGTTTTCAAATACAGAAAAAGAAAATTCGGGTTGGAATATGCCCAAAACAATAGACTGTTCAAAATGTCACCGTTACACCACCATTATCAGAAAGAAGGATTTCACGAAAGTAAAATCGTAAACAGAATGATCATCATCGGAGTAATACTGGCTATTGTATGTCTGATCACATTAAAAATGAGATAAAAATTAAAAGCTGTAAGCAATAAGCGTAAAGCTTAAAGCCTATAGCATAAAGCTTTTATAATATGAAAATAGTTGTTTTAGGAGGTGGAGAAAGCGGATGCGGAGCTGCTTATTTGGCTAAAAAGAAAGGTCTGGAAGTATTTCTTTCAGATAAAGGAGCCATTAAGGATAACTATAAGCAGTTTCTTACCGAAAATGAAATTGAATTTGAAGAAGGAAACCACGATGAAGAAAGGATTTTAAATGCAGACTGGATCGTAAAAAGCCCGGGAATTCCGAAAAAGGCAGACATCATCAATAAAATTCATGAAAAGGGAATCAGACTTTCCTCTGAAATTGAATTTGCTTCTGAATTTACAGACGCAAAGATCATTGCAATTACCGGAAGCAACGGAAAAACAACCACTACTTCCCTGATCTATTATATTCTGAAAAACGACGGATTGAATGTAGGTTTAGGAGGAAATATCGGATACAGCTTTGCCAAGCAGGTTGCAGATGAAAACCATGAATATTATGTACTGGAAGTAAGCTCTTTCCAGCTGGATGATATTCAGAATTTCAGACCTTATATCTCATTATTGTTGAATCTGTCTCAGGATCACCTGGATCAGTACAACTACAATTATGAGGAATATGCTTTGGCTAAATTCAGAATCACTGAAAATCAGGAGAATGATAACTTCTTCATCTATAACAAAGATGATGAAATGAGTAAAAATCTTCTTGAAAAGCTTGAAATAAAAGCTAAAATGATTCCTTTCTCCATTAAAGAGAAGTTACCGGAAGGAGGTTTTATCAATGACGATGAAATTGTGGTAAAAATGAAAGACGAATTCGCCATGAAAGTGGATGAATTGTCTCTACTGGGAAATCACAATGTAGCCAACAGCCTTGCGGCATCTATTGCCGGTAAAATATTAAAAATCAACAATGAAAGCATCAGACATTCATTGATGACCTTCCAGGCTGTAGAGCACAGATTGGAGTTTGTTACTGAAATTGACAATGTAAAATACATCAATGATAGTAAAGCAACCAATGTAAATGCTACTTATTACGCCTTAGAAAGTATGAAAACACCCACCGTATGGATTGTTGGTGGATTAGATAAAGGAAATGACTATACCGAAATTGAAGATTTAGTCAAAAGAAAAGTAAAGGCAATTGTTTGCCTTGGAGTAGATAACAAGAAGATCATCGATTTCTTTAAAGATAAAAAAGAACTTATTTATGATACTTCAAGCATGGAAGAAGCCGTGAGAATTTCAAAATCACTGGCTAAAAAGGGCGATACGGTCTTATTATCCCCATGCTGCGCAAGCTTTGATTTATTCAAAAGCTATGAAGACAGAGGACGCCAGTTTAAAGAACAGGTATTAAAAGCCAATGGCCATTAGCCAGAATAGCATTAAATATGGACGAACAGAACACAGAAAGCAGATTTGAATTTCTAAAGGGCGATAAAGTACTTTGGATGGTCATCCTTGTGATCTCCATTTTCTCTATTTTCCCTGTATACTCTGCGAGTTCAAATCTGGAATACATTGTCAATAACGGGACTACAACAGGTCACGTTATCAAACATATGTTCTTTGTAGTCTTGGGATTAGCCATTATGAGACTGGTAGGAACCATAAAATATGAATACATCGGAAAGCTCAGCAGCATTCTGCTCGGCCTTATGATTGTTCTGTTGATTGTTACCATGTTTACCGGACAGACCATTGATGGAGCCAGTGCTTCCAGATGGCTGAAAATCCCGGGAACACCAATATCATTCCAGCCTTCATCATTTGCATTTTTAATGCTCATCATCTATCTGTGCAGATATTTGACCAAAAAGATCACCAGAGAAAGGCTTCCGATAGAGAATATCATGTATATTTTCGGACCTATCCTGCTTGTTTTTGTATTGGTAGCCAAAGATAACGGATCTACAGCGTTAATGATTTTAATGGTTTCCGTAGTGGTTCTTATCATAGGGCAGCTTCACTGGAAATACATTGCTGGATTTATCTCCGCATCATTTGTAGCCATTGTGTTATTTTTATTAATAGCCCTGAATACGAATATGATTGGTGGAAACCGTGTACATACATGGATGAGCCGTGTAGAAACATTTACCTCAAGCAAAGCAAAATCAGCAGATGTAGATGATGAAAGCGTAAAAGCAAAAAATTATCAGGTAATGCAGGCCAAAGCAGCCATTGTTCACGGCGGAATTACCGGAATGGGGCCAGGAAAAAGTGCCTTGAAACAAATGCTTCCACAATCCGCCTCCGACTTTATTTTCGCAGTTATTGTAGAAGAATACGGAGTGATAGGAGCCGCTTTTCTGATCAGTTTATATTTGATTATGATGATAAGGATTGTAATGATTGCCAGTAAAATGCCCGCGTTCTTCGGATCGTTGCTTGTGCTCAGTCTCGGAGTAATGATCTTTATCCAGCTTTCGGTTAACATAGCCGTTGCTGTGAATCTGATTCCGGTAACAGGGCAGCCGCTTCCTTTGATAAGTTATGGAGGAACCTCAATGCTGGTCACCTATTTGCAGTTAGGCATTATTTTAAATATAAGCTCAAGAATCCAGATTTATGATGAAGAAGGAATGGGCAAAAAACAAAGTATAGCAGAAATAAACGATATCGCTTAAAATGGACAAAAAATTAAAAATATTATTATCAGGCGGCGGAACAGGAGGTCATATCTTCCCGGCCATTGCCATTGCTGATGAGATCAGAAAAAGATTTTCTGATGCAGAATTTTTGTTCATTGGTGCCAACGGAAAAATGGAAATGGAAAAAGTTCCCCAGGCAGGCTATAAAATTGAAGGAATTGATATTGCAGGAATCGACAGAGGAAATTTGTTATCCAACCTGAGACTGCCTTTCAAGATTCTGAAAAGTTTATCAAAATCTAAAAGGATTATCAAAAGCTTTGCTCCAGATTTTGCCGTAGGAACAGGAGGATTTGCGAGTGGTCCTGCTCTTTATGAAGCCAGTAAAATGGGAATCCCGATTTTCATACAGGAGCAGAACGCTCATGCTGGGGTAACCAATAAAATTTTAAGCAAGAAAGCCAAAGCCGTTTTCACAGCATATCCAAAAGTAGAAGACTTTCCGGCAGAGAAAATAAAATTTCTGGGAAATCCGATCCGTGAGAACATTATTTCAGGAATGCAGGATACCGCTCAGGCAAAAGAAAAAATGGGACTAGATAAAGACAAACTTACAATTCTGTCTGTAGGAGGTTCTTTAGGCTCCAGAACATTGAATAATGCATGGAAGTCTCATTTGCAGCAAATTGTAGATCAAGATTATCAGCTGATCTGGCAGACAGGAAAGCTTGATTATAAAGATATTTTAGAAGAAACAAAAGATACAGATACCAGAAATATTCAGATTCTTGAATTTATCAAAGATATGGAACTGGCTTATTCTGCAGCGGATATCATTGTTTCCAGAGCCGGAGCTATTGCCATTTCAGAGTTGGCTGTAGCACAAAAACCAGTGCTTTTGGTACCTTTCCCTTTTGCAGCGGAAGATCATCAAACCAAAAATGCCATGAACCTGGTTGAAAAAAATGCGGCCAGAATGGTAAAAGACTCTGAAATGCAGGAAAAATTCTGGAATACATTATCAGAAATCTGCGAAAATGAAAGCGTAAGAAAAGAAATGTCAGACAATCTCACCTATTTTGCTAAGCCAAACGCTGCAAAAGAGATTGTAGATGAGATTTTTAAAGTAATAAAATAATTTAGAAAAGGCTTCGACAAGCTCAGCCTGATATACATAAAATAAAACAGTTAGTATTAGAACTGTCACCCTGAGCTTGTCGAAGGGCCAGTAAGCAAACACAAATGAATGAAAATATATTATGTATACATTGTAAAATGTTCTGATAATTCTTATTATACAGGCTTTACCAATGATTTGGAAAGAAGAATTAATGAACATAATGACGGATTAAATCCTGAAAGTTACACGTATACAAGAAAACCCGTAGAACTTGTTTTCTACCTTGAATTTAATGATGCTGCTCAAGCGATAAGCTTTGAAAAACAAATTAAAGGCTGGAGTAGAAAAAAGAAGGAAGCAATAATAAATGATAACTGGGATTTATTACCAATGTTATCAAAAAATATGATGAAAGATTAGAAGGCTTCGACAAGCTCAGCCTGACACCGTTAAAATTTAATTTATTAACGAGTCATGGATGTTAGTTGATTAATGCCTTAAAAATATTAGTAATAAAAACTCTGAATTGGTTAAAGAGTTATTAAAGATTAAAATATAAATGAACATTTTACAAACATATCAAACTTTTTACTTCGTCGGAATCGGAGGTATCGGAATGAGTGCATTGGCACGTTATTTCAATGCGTCCGGAAAAAAAGTATTGGGCTACGATAAAACCAATACAAAATTGACACAGAACCTGATGAATGAAGGTATTGACATTGTTTTTGAAGACCTTATTGATGAAAGGATCACCTCCCTTCAGAAAGAAGATACTTTGGTGATCTACACTCCGGCGATCAAAACGCTTGGAATACTGGATTACTTTAACCAAAATCAGTTTGAAGTACTAAAACGTGCTAAAGTTTTAGGCTTAATTACTGAAAATACAGACTGTATCGCTGTTGCAGGAACTCATGGAAAAACCACCACGTCTACCCTTGTAGCCCATTTATGCAAAGAAACAGATCTTCCTTTCTCATGCTTTTTGGGTGGAATTTCTGAAAACTTTAAATCCAACTTCCTATATAATGGTTCCACTTATTCTGTGGTAGAGGCAGATGAATATGACAGAAGCTTCCTGAACCTCTCTCCGGACTGGGCAGTTGTGACTTCTACCGATGCAGATCACCTGGATATTTATGGAGATAAAAGCCATATTGAAGAAGGATTCAGACAGTTTGCGGCTTTGGTTCCTAATGATCAGCAGCTTTTTGTAAGAAAAGGGTTAGAAATAGGCAGAGGACATCAAACTTATGCAGTAAACGAGCCTGCAGATTATTATTCGGACAATCTGCGTATGGAGCATGATAAAATTTACTTTGACTTCCATACCCCAACTGAAAAGATTGAGGATTTTGTCTGGGAAATTCCTGGGATCCATAATGTCGAGAATGCCACTGTAGCACTGGCTATTCTGCATAATTTAGGCGCAGATTTTGATACGCTGAAAAAGGCAATTGCCAATTTTAAAGGAATTAAAAGAAGATATACTAAACATATTTATCAAAACGGTAAAATTTATATTGATGATTATGCCCACCATCCTACAGAAATTAATGCTGTAATGGACTCAATCAAAACATTTTATCCTGACAAAAAACTATTGGTAGCCTTCCAGCCGCATCTTTTCAGCAGAACAAGAGATTTCGCAGACGGGTTTGCAGAAAGTTTAGGCAAAGCAGATGAACTTATCCTTCTTGATATTTATCCCGCAAGAGAACTTCAGGAGAATTTTGAAGGAATTACTTCAAGCTGGCTGCTGGATAAAGTAACATTAGATAAAAAAGAAGTATCAACATTATCCGATGCTTTTGAAAAAATAAAAGAAAAAGATTTTGATATCCTTCTAACAGTAGGCGCAGGAAACATTGATACCCTGTATGATCCTATTTGTGAATGGATAGAGAAAATTTGAGTATAATAAGTGTAAACGCAGTGTACGCAAAGAGTGAATGAAAATTTGTTCGCAAAGGCGTTTCACTCAGCAAAACAGATTTCTGTTAAAACAAATTATTCAAATGATAGCCGTAGCTGAGTGAAACGCCCTCGCGAACGGAAAGAAATAAAAAGGTTGCTTTGCGATCATAGCGTTAAAACTAAAAACACAAAATGTATGATAGAAAATGAAATTTCAGAGATTGTTTTCGATGCTGGAATGAAGATACATCGTACGCTTGGAATTGGACTTTATGAAAATGTATATGAAGAATGCTTAGTTTATGAACTGAAAAGTAGGGGATTAAACGTAGAATGTCAAAAAAATATCGACATTGAATATGAAGAGTTAAAGATATCTAAAGCGTTCAGAGTAGATTTATTAATTGAAAACAAAGTAATAATTGAAATAAAAGCAGTTCAGGAAATTAATGATTATCATTTTTTCAGCTTTTAAATTATTTAAGAATAACAAACATAAAACTCGGAATGATTTTGAATTTCCATTCAACACTATTCAAAAACGGAGTAAAACGAGTTGTAAATAAATTGTAAAAAAAGTAATAATGTATTTACGTATTCATGAATACATTTTACACAAATAGATGAATACAAAAGATGTATGAAAAATAAATACAGAATATTAAAAATTGCTGTCACCGTAATCATCCTTGGATTGTTACTGAGTTTCTCGTTGAAGAGATTCAGCCGCCAACAGATTACGGACAATAAGATTTCTGTAAAAATGAGTGAGAAAACTCCCGTTTATTTCGTCGATGAAAAAGACATCAGGGAGATCGTAAAAAAAGAAAATCCATCAGGAAATGTAGGTGATCTTAATATTCCTTCATTAGAAAAAAAGATCAACGCTCTTCCGGCCGTTGACAGTGCCAATGTCTACTTGAATCTGAATGGAAAGCTCAATCTGGATATCAAGCAGAGAGTTCCTGTATTCAGACTCAATAAAGATGGAAAGGACTTTTATGTAGATGAAAAAGGAATTGAATTCCCTATCTCGAGAACCTATTCGCATCCATGTATGCTGGTGACCGGAAATGTAAAACCGGATGAATATGAAAAGCTGGCAGAGCTGGTAGAGAAAATTGACAAAGATGATTTCAGTAAAAAATATTTTATCGGAATCTCAAAAAATAAAGACAGCTACAGTCTCCTTACAAGCGAGGGAAACTACAGAGTAGAGATTGGAGATCTTGATAATATTGATTTTAAAGTAAAAGGATTTAAAACTTTCGTAGAAAAATACCTTGTATATCAGGACCCTCAGAAATACAGCATGGTCTCTGTAAAATACCAGAATCAGATTGTCACTACTTTAAACCCTTATTTTAAAGAAAATGACAGTATTTTAAAAGCAGGAAAAATGGAATTGGCAAAAGCTCCTACAATAGCCGCCAAAAAGACGGAGACTAAGCCAAAAATAGCGGAAGCAAAAAAACAAATTCTACACCGGCCAAGCCGAAGGAGCCTACAAAGACAAAAACACATACAAAAGAAGCGAAAAAAACAGAAAAAAACCCACTGCCCCGGCAAAACCCAAGCCCAAGGCAAAAGTAAAAATAGAATAAGTCCTTCAGGACATTTAATACACAAATAGGATAATATCCTTACAGAAAAAAGGAAAAAAGTAGAAAAAATCAAATCGATATAAAAATGGAAAATCAAGAGTATTCAGTAGGTCTGGACATCGGGACAACGAAGATAGTCGCGATTGTCGGAAGAAGGAATGCACACGGGAAAATAGAAGTTCTCGGTGTAGGAAAAGCTAAAAGTCTTGGTGTTCATAAAGGGATTGTGAATAATATTTCACAAACCATCAATTCAATCAAGGCTGCAGTATCCGAAGCACAGTCCAGTGCTGGCGTTCCTATCCGCAAAGTCACGGTAGGTATTGCAGGAAAACACATACGTTCTCTGCAGCACTCCGATTATATTATGCGTGAACATCCGGATAAATTTATTACAGACGATGACATCGAAGCATTAAAAGATCAGGTAAAAAAGCTGGTCATGCTTCCTGGAGAAGAAATTATCCACGTACTTCCTCAAGAATATAAAGTGGATTCCGAGGGGGAAATTCAAGAGCCCGTCGGGATGCACGGAAAGCGTTTAGAAGCTAACTTCCATGTTGTAGTAGGCCAAATGGGAAGCATCAGAAATATTGCAAGATGCGTTCGTGAAGCCGGATTAGAAATGGAAGCTCTTACATTAGAGCCATTAGCGTCTTCAGAAGCTGTCCTTACAAAAGAAGAAAAAGAAGCCGGTGTAGCCATTGTTGACATTGGTGGTGGTACTACAGATATTGCTATATTTAAAGATAATATCATCCGTCATACCTGTGTGATCCCATACGGTGGCGGAATTATTACCGAAGATATCAAAGAAGGATGTTCTATTATTGAGAAACATGCAGAACAACTGAAAGTAAAATTCGGTTCGGCTGTTCCCGAATTAGAAAAAGACAGTACTTTTGTAACCATTCCGGGGCTTCACGGAAGACCTGATAAAGAAATTTCTTTAAAAACTTTAGCACAAATTATCAATGCGAGAGTAGAAGAAGTTTT
The DNA here is from genome assembly GCF_004119445.1 of Chryseobacterium sp. CH21. Classification (GTDB taxonomy): domain Bacteria; phylum Bacteroidota; class Bacteroidia; order Flavobacteriales; family Weeksellaceae; genus Chryseobacterium. The sequence continues at coordinate 47,608 of NZ_QICI01000072.1, forward strand.
GGAAATGGTCAATACAGAACTGAAGGCTTACGGTGCTTTTGAACAAAAGAAAAAACTGATTGCTGGAATCGTTCTTACGGGTGGTGGTTCAAACCTGAAACATCTTCGTCAGCTGGCCAATTATACTACAGGTTTCGACAGTAGAATCGGTTTTGCCAATGAATATATTGCCAATGATAAAAATCAGTACCTGAAAGGCCCTGAATTTGCTACCTCTATCGGGTTACTGATGGAGAGTTTAAAGATCAGAGACAAAAAACAGACTGCTGATGAAATCATAGAAGTTGTTGCAGAGCAGCCAAAGCAGGAAACTACTGCAGCACAAACAGAAACGGTTCAACCTGTTCAACAGGCAGCGCCAGTTCAGGAGCAGCATTCTTTTGAAAATGAAAAGCAAGAGAACAGAAAAGCGAAACTCACCTTCGGGCAGTCGCTTATGGAAAAAGTAAAAAAATTCTTTGAAGAAGTAGAGTAAATTATAAATGATGAATGATAAGCGATAAACGATCTTTTCCTTATCAATTATCATTGATCAATTATCAATTATAATTATTAAAAATATAGTTATGGAAAATATAGGTACACAAGGATTTTCATTTGATTTGCCAAAAGGAAATTCATCCATCATAAAAGTAATCGGTGTAGGGGGCGGTGGAAACAACGCGCTGAAGCACATGTACGAAAAAGGAATTCACGGGGTTGACTTCGTGATCTGTAATACGGATGCTCAAACTCTAGATAATAACCCTGTTGCCAATAAAGTACAATTGGGAACTACCATTACCGAAGGTCTTGGAGCAGGAGCTGATCCTGAAGTAGGAGAAAAATCTGCCATCGAAAGTATTGAAGACATCAAGGCTGCTATGGGCCAAAACACCAAAATGGTGTTCATCACTGCCGGAATGGGTGGTGGTACAGGTACCGGAGCCGCTCCAGTCATTGCTAAAGTAGCAAAAGACATGGGAATTTTAACAGTAGGTATTGTTACCGTTCCTTTTAGCTTTGAAGGGAAAAGAAGATTAGATCAGGCCGAAAACGGACTTGACAAACTAAAAAATAATGTTGACTCATTAATTGTTATCAATAACGATAAATTAAGACAACAATTCGGAAACCTTGGATTTAAACAGGGATTCTCAAAAGCTGATGAAGTTCTAGCCAATGCGGCAAAAGGTATGGCAGAAGTTATTACGGGTTACTTTGATGTAAACATTGACTTTAGAGATGCTAAATCTGTACTTCAGAATTCTGGTACAGCATTGATGTCTACTGGGACGGCTTCAGGTGAAAATAAAGCTGAAGAAGCAGTAAGAAAAGCTCTTGATTCCCCATTATTGAATGATAATAAGATTACAGGTGCTAAAAACGTTCTATTGTTGATCAGAAGTGGTGCTGAAGAAGTTACGATGGACGAAATCGGTATCATTATGGACCACATCCAGAAAGAAGCAGGAAACACTGCAGATATTATCTTTGGGGTGGGTGCAGATGAAGAATTAGGAGATGCAGTAAGCGTTCTTGTTATTGCTACAGGATTCTCAAACGAGAATAAGAAATTTGCAGGTCCTACAGAAAAAATCAGAATCAGCCTTAACGATAGTTTTGAAGCTCAGAAAAACTCTCCTTTCAAAACAAGAGAGGAAAGAGAATCAGCTCCTGAAACAACACATGATTTTGGCGGTAAAAACCTTTTCAGACTAGATGACGAAGACCATAGCACTCCCTTCAATGCAGCATCTACGGAAAAAAAATGATTATTGAAGAAGAGCAGCCAAGAGCTGAAATAAAATTCTTTGATAAAGAGGAAGATACCGTAAATACTCCTGAACAAAACTGGAGAAATGAAGAGGAAGAACAGGAATACAGCTTGCTTTCAATTGATGAAGAGAATGAAGATCCAAATGATCTTGAAATCCAGTCTTTTTCATTTGATTTTGAAAATAAAAAAGATGAGCCACAGTCCGGAACAACCTTCAACAACTCTTTTTCTGAGGAAAAACCTGTTGAATTCAGTTTCTTTGTAAACGAGCCTGTAAGAAATGAGCCTAATACTGATTTCGGACAGCCAAAAGCGGAGTTTAATACGCCCACCAATGCTGCGGTAGCAGAGCCTGCTCAAAAAATAGAAACATTCTACCAAAAGCAGGAAGAGCCAAAAGCAGAAACAAAACCTGCATTTGAAAACAAAACAGAAATTGAAACTCCAAAAACTGAAGAATCAGAATTCACGTTTGTGAATAAAACGATGGATCAGGAAAGAGTCATTGAAAGAAGAAATAAATTAAAAGAATTCAACTCACGCTACCAAAGTTTTGACAGCACAAGTGAGTTTGAATCTATTCCTGCTTTCAAAAGAAAAAATATCTCGATTGACGGAAACAATGCTTCAGATCAGAACATCAATACGTATCTGTCTGACAACAATGGATCTATGCAGATCAGAGAAAACAGATTTTTAAATAAAGACGTAGACTAAATTTCTATTGGCAGCTGGCTACTAGCGAATGGCTTTCGAGACCATATAAAAGCTATCAGCCAACTGCCAGAAGCCAAAAGCAAACAACCATGAGTTTAGAAAATACAATAAGCGAAGCTATAAAAACAGCCATGAGAGAAAAAGACAGAGTAGCTCTGGATTCTCTTCGTGCTGTAAAATCTCAGATTCTTCTTTTAAAAACAGAAGCAAGAGGCGCTGAAGTTTCTGCAGAGCAGGAAATTGCCATTCTGCAGAGAATGATCAAGCAGCGTAAAGACTCTTTTGAGCAGTTCACCGCTCAGGGCAGACAGGACCTTGCAGAAGTAGAAGAAGCTCAAAGTAAAGTCATTGAAAAGTTTTTACCTCAACAACTTTCTGCTGAAGAATTAGAAACAGAAATTAAGAATATTATTTCAGAAACCGGAGCTGAATCTATCAAAGATTTAGGGAAGGTAATGGGAGCCGCTTCAAAAGCATTAGCCGGAAAATCAGATGGAAAAAGCATTTCCGAGATGGCTAAAAAGCTCCTTTCATAATGTGATTCATATTCGGGTTTTTGGGATTAATCTCAAATTCCGGAATAATGCATCTCATTCCATAACTAAGGATATACAACCTTTGCATATCGATTTGATTAGAAGCCCGGAACTCTTCAGTTCCGGGCTTCACTTTGTTTGGATATTAAAGTTTGTTAATCAGTTTGATTCTAAACTGAAAAAAGAATTAAGATACTACCATATTTCAGAAAGTATTTAAGTGATTGATTGCTTGAGGGAAAGCGTTTAAATGTTTTTTCACGGTCGTTTGTTTTTCAGAATCATTTCAAATTTAATAATAATATTTTATTATTCCTAGTATTATTTCATGTTTTTTAGAATATTATTGCAATATTAATATTTGATTAATTTTTTATGACTAAACGATTGATAGTTTTTATATATTGAAGAAAAGCAAAGAATTGCTTAACTTTGTACAGATAAAAAACAATAATATATGTATCCAACAGATTTGGTAATGCCTATGAAGGCAGAGCTTACAGATAAAGGTTTCCAAGATTTAACAACTCCAACTCAGGTAGAAGATGCTTTAAAGCAATCAGGAACTACGTTATTGGTCATCAATTCTGTATGTGGTTGCGCTGCAGGAGCTGCAAGACCAGGAGTAGTATACTCTTTAACAGGAGATAAGAAACCTGATCACTTAACAACTGTATTTGCAGGATTTGATACTGAGGCTGTAGTAGAAGCAAGAAAACACCTTGCTCCATTTCCTCCAAGTTCTCCATGTGTAGCCCTTTTCAAAGATGGTGAATTGGTTCACATGCTGGAAAGACACCACATCGAAGGAAACCCTGCAGGAGCTATTGCAGCAAACCTTCAGGCTGCTTACGATGAGTACTGCTAGTAAACAATGAACTAAATATCAAACCGTTACATATTTTGTAACGGTTTTTTTATTTAATCAGTTAAAAAATTTTCTGAAAATTCAAATATCATTATATTTGTTGGAATGGCAACCAAAGCACTTTTCAACACCGTAGTCAACTGGTTCATCCGACAAAGAATAGACCAGATACAGAATTTCATGGATCATCCCATTGAAACACAGAAAGGTATACTCTTTTCTCAGCTGTTTCATGCAGAGGACACGGAATATGGCAAGCTATACGGATTCAATTCTATATCAAGTTATCAGGATTTTAAAAACAAGGTTCCGATTGTTACCTATGAAGAAATGGAGCCTTATATTGAAAAAGCAAGACAGGGACAGAAAGATGTAAGCTGGCCCGGTCTGATTAAGCATTTTGCCAAATCATCAGGAACCACCAACGCCAAGAGCAAATTTATCCCCATCTCGACTGAAAGTCTTGAATACTGTCATATGAAGGCAGGAAAAGATATGGTTTCCATTTATGCCAATAATCACCCCGAAAATCAGCTTTTTAATTATAAAAATTTACGACTTGGGGGGAGTTCAGAATTATATGCCGATTTCAATACAAAATTCGGAGACTTATCGGCTATTTTAATTGACAATCTTCCGTTTTGGGTAGAAATTACCACTACTCCCAGCAAGAAGGTTTCTTTAATGGGGGAATGGGAAAGCAAACTGAAAGCCATTACCTCTGAAGTAAAAAACGAAGATGTGGGCAGCATCCTTGGGGTACCAAGCTGGATGATGGTTCTCCTGCAAAGAGTAGTAAAGGAATCCAATATTGAAAGTATTTCGGAGCTCTGGCCTAATCTGGAGGTATTTTTTCACGGTGGAATCAGTTTTAAGCCCTACAGGGAACAATTCAGACAGATCATCGGAAAAAACATCAATTACTACGAAATTTACAATGCTTCTGAAGGCTTCTTCGGTATACAGGACAGATCAGACAGTGATGAGATGCTTCTGATGCTGGATTATGGTATTTTTATGAATTCATTCCTATGGATCAGTTCCATTTTTCAAATCCAAAAGTTGTGAGCCTGGAAGATGTAGAAGTCGGGAAAAACTATGCAATGGTGATCACAACTAATGGGGGACTTTGGAGATACCTGATTGGAGATACTGTCGTATTTACTTCAACCAATCCGTTCAGGATAAAAATAACGGGAAGAACAAAACATTATATCAACGCTTTTGGGGAAGAACTGATGATTACCAATGTGGAATCTGCTCTTTCAAAAGCCTGCGAAGCAACGGGAGCACAAGTCACAGATTTTACGGGAGCACCGGTTTTCATGAAAGGAAATGAAGGCGGCGCTCATGAATGGATCTTTGAATTCAGCCAGCATCCTGATAATCTGGACAGCTTTATTGATGCTTTTGATAAGCATTTAAAGACCATCAACTCAGATTATGAAGCTAAGAGATACAACAATATAACGCTTAAAAGACCTATTGTACATATTGCTAAAAACAACCTGTTTTATCATTGGCTGGAGGCCAAAGGAAAGCTTGGCGGGCAAAATAAAGTACCGAGATTAAGCAATGACAGGGAATATATAGACCCATTGCTGGAGATGAATAAATAAAGATTATTTCTTAAAGGCAAAGGTTTCAGCGGTGTGCTGTAATTTTTGAGAGAGCATGAGAGAGCAAAAGATTACGACTTTGTCGTTGGTGAAGCGAGAAGACAGCCAACACGCTTAGAAAGAATCAATTTCATTGATCCCATACTTTGCCTCCTTAAAAGTAAAAGCTTCAATAATAAAAACTTTGCGTTAAAAAAATCTATTCACAGATAACAAATAAAAAGCCGCAATTCTGATTGAATTACGGCTTTTATTTTATTTGCTTAAGTCTTCTTTTACTTTTTTAGCAGCTTCCTCTACTTTTGAAGCTCCCTTTTTAGCGGCTTCTTTAGCATCTTTCCCAACTTCCTGTGCTCCGGTTTTAATATCTTTTCCTACTTTATTAGCCTCTGTTTTGATATCTTGTCCTGCTTTATGAAGATCTTGTTTCGTTTTATCTGCAGTGGCATCAATTTTATCTTTAGCCTTCTGAGCAGCATCGTCTATCTTATTTCCAGCGGCATCTACTTTAGCCTTCACATCTTCTTTAGCATCGTTGATCTTCGCCGTATCAACAGTGTTTGGGGTTTCTGTAACGGTAGTTGTTGTAGTGGTAACGGATCCATCAGCATTTTCTACCTGTTCTGTTTTTGTTGTTGATTTTGTACATGCTACAGTGAATACTGAGATCACTGCTGCGGCAAGAATTGTTTTTTTCATATTGTATATTGTTTTAATGATGTTTATTGTGTTTTAGTTTCTGAGGATGGTGGTGTTTCTGAAGTTTTCTGTTTCTTTTCTGCTTCAGCTTTTTTCTTCTCCTCTTCCTGTTTTGCTTTATTTTCTTTTTCCAGCTCCGCTTTTATCTTATTCTCTTCCTCCTGAAGCTTTTTAGCCTGCTTTACCGAATCAAGATATTGAGGAGAAGACATTCTTATCTTTCTTGCAATATCTACTGAAACAGCTCCTGTGGAAAAGGAATCAACAGCTGCTGTATCATACTTGATCATCACTTCCTGTTCGGCACCAAATCCCGGAGATTCTTTCTTCGAGCAGGCAGTAAAGAGAAGTATAAAGACGAAAATCGCAGACAATATATTTTTCATGGAACTAATTTAGCAGAAATTCTGCAATTACGGGATAGTGATCCGATAATTTCACAGTCTGATCTACTTTATAGCTAAGAGGAATAATGGATTTTGAACTGAAGATATAATCAATTCTCAAAGGAACTTTATAGTCATGAAAACTGCTTGCACTTCCTTTTCCCGCTACCAGAAAGGCATCCTGAAGATCCTTACCAAGATTATAATATTCATAAGAATTAGGTACAGAATTAAAATCTCCTGCCAGGATAACTGGGTAAGGGGATAAATCTACCATTTTCTGATTCTTTTTACCTGATCTTCATGCGCCTGAAATGTTGGAGTCATGTGAGAAAGGAGTGTTGAAACATTTCCAAAACCTAAAGCATCCAGCTTCGTAAACATGGATTTATGAAGTCTGAAAGGTTCAAGATAAACATTGATGATTCTGATTACTTTTCCATTGATATCAATATCAGCATAGAATGAATTTCCTCGTGCTTTCTCATCAATCAGCTCTGCCTGTCTTACAATTTTATGTTTTGTTTTCAGAATAACGGATGGATATTTTATAAGATCTCTCTTTATAGCGCGGTTCGTATCTTTTTCCTGCACAAGAATAATATCAGCATCCTGTTCTTTGATATAATTTTTTACTTTATCCCAACCGTACTCTCCATATTTAACATTAAATGTCAATACTTTAATATCCCGTATTGTTTTTCCATTTTCTGTTTTAGGAGAAAAGTTGATCCATCGTCTGATGGGGTTATAGAAAATAAGTGTCCCTAATGCAAAAGCAATCGCTATTTTTTGTTTTTTAAAGATCCAGATCAGTGTAAAAATTATATGCGTCAATATCAGATAGGGAAAACCAAGCGAGAGCAGATTTAGGTTGCCCAAAAGATTAGGCGGAATCCATGCATTCCCTAATGTGCATAACAGCAAAACAGCAACAACGATATGTAAAAATAGTAATATCTGATTCGACTTCATGAAAAAACGGTCTTGGTACGGTTTTCTTTCAACAAAAATCCTACCAAGCAGATAATTTTAACTCTTTTTATGATTACTTGCTCTCCTTAGAAAACTTCACAATGACAGGATAATGATCTGAAATATGTATAGAACGGTCAACTTCGTAAGATATTGCCTTTAATGATTTTGAAGAAAAAGTGTAATCAATTCTGATAGGAAATTTATAGTCGTGAAAACTGGTTGCACTTCCTTTTCCGGCTGTTAAAAAAGCATCCTCAAGTCCTTCTGAAAGATGATAATATTCATAAGAATTGGGAACAGAATTGAAATCTCCGGCGAGGATAACAGGATAGGGTGAATTTTCAATAGCCTGTCGAATCAAATCAACTTGTTCCTGATGTTTTTTAAAGGTAGGAATCAGTCTTTTAACAACATCTTTTATTTTTTGTTCGTTGGCATCGGTATTTCCATTAAGCCTTACCATATCCTTATCAAAGCGGAATGGATGAAGATATACATCAATAAAACGATACACTCTGCCATTGATTTCTATGTCAGCCTGCAATCCGGGCACTCTTACACTTTCGTCCTGTGGATCTATTGTTTTCTGGCTGATGATTTTATGTTGGGTTAAAATAGCAAAACCTCCAGCAGGATTTGTTTTTTGATATCCTTCAAACTCATAGGATGCTCCGGAATCTTCCTGCAAAAAATAACGTCTGCATTCTGAGATTTAAGGTAAGTTCCAATCTCTTCAACTCTACCGCTATTAGCTCTGGTATTGAAGGAAACCACTTTTATATCAGAATCCTGATTTTTAGGAGAAGAATAATTTACCCATCTTTTCACCGGATTAATAAAAGCCAGCCCTATAAACATGAATACAAAAGCTCTCTTTTTCCAGCTGAATATCCAAAATATTGTAAGGATGATATAAGCAATCATCAACACCGGAAAACCTAAAGAAAGTAAATTAAACCACGGAAAAACCTTAGGTGGAATATAGGCATTCAGTAATGTACCCAGCAGCAGAAACAGAATTCCAAGATGCAGGATGAATAATATAAGTCGGAAAATTTTCACAAAATTATTTTAATTGAATCTGTACAAATGTCTTTTCCAAATTCGTGCCAACAGCCAACCCACCAGCGCTCCTCCTACGTGAGCAAGATGAGCAATACCTCCTCCGTTACCGGAAACACCAAGGTATATAGACCCAACCACAATAATAGGCAACAAATATTTTACTTTAATCGGAACCGGAATAAACATAATTCCAATTTTAGAATCAGGATATAATGTTGCAAATGCTGCTACCACTCCGAAAATAGCTCCGGAAGCTCCAACCATTGGAGTTGTTAAAATATCTGTTAAGCTTTTCAGCAATTCTTTTTGTTTGAGAACTGAACCTGTATTTCCCGTAAACTCAACGCTTGCCCCGGACAGATATGCATTTACATTAAATCCTAGTTGCTCCAATTCCCGGGAGAACTGCTGAACTTCCACAAAATTCCATGCATTAAAAAGAAAAAACGCCCCAAGGCCACTTGCAAAGTACAAAATCAAATATTTTTTATCTCCTAATGTCTGTTCCAGAATAGGTCCAAAGCTAAAGAGCGTCATCATATTAAATAAAATATGAATAATACTTCCATGCATAAACATATGGGTAATAATCTGCCATGAATGGAAAAAGGGAGAAAAAGGATAAAAGGCAGCAAGATACTCGACCATCTTGTTTCCAATTAGATAAGTTATAATGAAAATTATAACATTGATTATTATAATATTCCTGGTAATTGGCGGTATATTGTTAAACATATTTTTTTAAAATTTGTTTTTAAAGTCATTAAACGGAACTTCATAAAAACATCGTTTGCCGTCCGGTAAAAATTCCGGGAAGCCTAATGCTGTAAAGTCTTTAATCAACTGTTCCGCATCTTTTTTATAAATAAAGTCAAATCTTGACTTCGACTGCATTTTATTCCATTGGTTATGGTAATACTGCAAAAATTCTTCTTCTGTCTTGTAATCGAGGATCTCAAAAAGGTTTTCTAAGAACTTCATAGCCTGAGTTTCTTTCAGTCCTTCGGGCAGTGAATCTATTCGAAGTACACTTTCATGAGCAATTTTCATGTCAAACCCTAATTCCGGAAGATATTTTTTTATCGAATTGTATTTTGCCTTTTCGATTTCATTCATATGATACTCCAGAGAAAAAAGAAGGGCATGACTGTTTGTATTTGATTTTCTGGTGGATTTATTTCCTTCAGAAACCAAAAGCCTGTGCATTCTTCCCAGATCCAGCATCAGGGTGACATCTCCTTTATTGAAAAGCCAGTAGCCATTGGGAAGTCTCATCAGATCTTCATCAAAATCTTCATCTTCGAAGAGGTTAATCTTTGAAGGTTCTGCCGTAATATTTTGATGATACATCTCCGTAAGATTCTGAATTTCCTCAGGATGTACTACATTTTTTTCTTCCAGAAACGGATTATAGTCTTTATCTACAATGATTTCCGGCATTTTGAAAACACCTCCGCCGGTTCCGCCTCCATTTCCTTTACTTGGAATAGGTTTATTCATCATTTCATCCAGTTCCGGATCTCTGTCGAAATCAAGACTTGGAGAAACATTATAAATTCCTAAAGACCTTTTTATGGTTGAACGAAGCAAAGCAAAAATAAGATGCTCGTCTTCAAATTTCACTTCCGTTTTCTGTGGATGGATATTGACATCTATTTTCTCCGGATCAAGCTCCAGAAAAAGGAAAAACGATGGTACATACCCTGGTTGAAGCAACCCTTCAAAAGCTTCCTGTACTGCTTTATTAAAATAAGGGCTTCTGAAATACCTTCCGTTCACAAAAAGAAACTGCTCACCTCTTGCTTTCTTAGCCCCTTCCGGCTTGGCCACAAAACCATGAAGCTTACACCAGATAATATCTTCTTTAATAGGAATCAGAAGCGGCTGAAGTTTTCTGCCGAAAACATCTACAATACGCTGCATCTGACTTCCTTTTCTCAGTCTGAAAACAGCTTCATCATCATGAAACAGAGAAAATTCCAGATTCTCATGAGCCAGTGCGACACGCTGAAATTCATCGATAACGTGTCTGAATTCAATATTATTATTTTTCAAAAACTTCCTTCTCGCAGGAACGTTATAGAAAAGATTTTTCACTAAAAAATTTGATCCGTCTGCTGTCTGAATCGGGTCCTGGAACTGGAAAACTCCGCCTTCGATATAAATATTCGTTCCTATGGAGGTATTTTGCTGCTTTGTTCTCAATTCCACCTGTGAAACTGCCGCAATAGAAGCCAGGGCTTCACCACGGAACCCTTTTGTGGCAATCTTAAAGATATCTTCTGTTCCTTTGATTTTGGAGGTAGCATGTCTTTCAAACGCCATGCGGGCATCTGTTTCGGACATTCCTTTTCCGTCGTCTACCACCTGAATAAGGTTTTTTCCGGCATCCCTGATGATCAATTCAATCTTCGTTGCATCTGCATCTATAGCATTTTCCAAAAGTTCTTTCACGATGGATGCAGGCCGCTGCACCACCTCTCCTGCTGCAATTTGATTGGCTACATGATCCGGTAAAAGCTGAATAATATCTGACATAAAAACGTAAATCAACTTACAAAAATAGTCAATGGAAACGGGAATTAAAATACTAAAATCGTGATTTAATATTTAATTATCAACATTTTTGCTTATTTATCCCCAACTGTTTTTTTTAATGTTTGTAATGAAGGGCTTTAGCAAGTTTATTGATCTGATCCGGAGATTTTCATTTCAACAACCATCTAAAACAGGATAAAAAACAAGAGATTGATAGATTTTTAGTCTAATTTTTAACAAAAACGCCCCTATTTCATAATAAAATAAGGGCATTTACAGCTAGTTTATACAAAAAATTAATAGTGTGTTTTATATTTTAATCCTCAAAGACAAGCTTCCTTTTCTTCTCTCTTTTAGGAGTTCCATGGATTTTCTCATACAGATAAGCAAAAACATTAGGCTTTCTGTAAATCCTGTTGTATCTGTACTTCGTATTGAAGTGACGGATGTGAATTTTATAAGCGTCGTATCCGATAACGATAAGAAGACATATACTGATGACATAGAATACTCTGAACTCCAGATAATAATAAGTCAAACCTGAAAATACAGCTCCCATTACATAAGCAAGCATAATACTCATCAGAAGCTTTGCTCTGCCAATCAGTTCTCCGTTTTTTCTATATTTTTTCTGGGTAAACATCGATACCAGAATCCCAAGGTCGGTGGTTGTTCCGGTAAGGTGAGTTGTTTTTACAGAGAAATTAGAGATACTTGCCGTTAATCCGTTTTGAAGTCCGGTAGCAAAAAGCATCAATGCAACCAAATACTCTGTTTCTTCTAGTGTTTTCTGGTAATAAAACTGCCCGTATACTCCTACAAAAAGAAGACAGATGATTTCCAGCACAATTGGCATGGAATGGGCGAAATATTTACTTTTCTTATTAAAATTGATCACAATAAAGTTGGACAGGAAGCTTCCGAAGAAGAACAGGAAGATCCATCCTCCTACTACTCCTACCTGCGTCCAGTTTCCTTTACTGATCTCTGCGGCTAAAATAGCGTAGTGTCCCGTTACGTTTGACGTAAAAGAGAGAAATATCAATAGGGAAGCAATGTTTATAGTACCCGCCGTGAAGGCAGTCAGCGTCCCCAACCTGATATTGTCTCCCAGTGTCCTGCTGTTACTATAATTTCTTAACATTTTTTATCGTTTTTAAATTGTGTTTAATTTTTAAACCTCTACAAAGATCTCTGCCAGTCTTCCTCTTTCCGGAAGTCTTTCTCTCACTTCAACCGCAATTTCATGAGATTTCAGTTCTTTACATTTTTTGATATAAGGAATCAGATCGAATTTGCCCTTTCCTTTGCTTTTGATGGATGGAGAATAGTAAGCTTCCTCAATATTTTCCGCTTTTACATACTGGTTGAATGTTCTTTGGAAACTTCCTGTAAAAATGTCGCAGATGGTTTTATTAACCAGGTGAGAATATTTATTACTGATAATCCCAAGGGCATCACTGAATTCTGCCGGTCTGATTTTATTAAAAACAGAAGTTTTGGTACTGAACAAAAGATCCCTGATAGAATCTCCGGAATCATACCCCGATGTCAAAAGAATGTTGTATTGATTCTGATCTTCTGCTGTATCTTTCTCTTTAAGTACTTTTTTCAATATATTCAATGACTCAAGAGAGTAATCCGTTGCAATTAAAATTGTTTTAGTCATGTTCTTATTATTTTGTATTGTGTTGATCTTTTTCGATGATACAAAACTAGAACGACCACATTAGAAGATCTTTGGAACGGAATTAAAATGTGATTAAAGAGATTAAAATGAGATTAGAAAATTGTTAAAGGGGAGTTAACATGGAGATAAAGCCCAATCCAGAAGGATCGAAATTAATGACACAACAATCTGTCTGTCAATACAAAACAGACTAAAAAATGCAAATAAATAAAGATAAAATAGTGCTTCTTACTTATTTATCTCTTCATTTTTCTGTGTACTATAGAAATTAGGGAAGCGCATCTGTACGGTTGTTCCCTGGTTCTCGTGTGAGCTTACGATCAATTCCCCGTTGTGCATTCTTACAATGTTTCTTGCCAGCGGAAGCCCTATTCCGTAACCTTCATAATTATTGGTATTAGAAGCTCTGAAGAACGGGTCATAGATTTTGTTCATTTCTACTTCCGGAATTCCAATACCATTATCTTTTACAATGATATAAACGTCTGTGTTCGTAGCACCAAGAGAAACTTTAACCTGTTGAAAATTAGAATATTTACAGCCATTGCTGATGATATTGGCCACTGCAAGATGCAGTAGCTGCTCATTCCCCTGTACTTTCAGTTTTTTCGGATTATCGGGAAGCATACTGATATCCAGATAGATATTATTTCGGGAATCAATTTTTCTAAGGGTTTCAATAACATCCCAAAGCAATTGATCAATTCTTACCTTATCCATTTTCTGGATTTTCCCATCAAATCCGGTTTGGGCAATCATGAGAAGGGCTTTGATCTTTTTATCCAGCTTTTCGGCTTCGTCCAAAATAATTCCTAAAGTTTCCTTGTATTCATCCGCTGTTCTGCTGATGGAAAGGGCAACATCGGCTTCTCCCATAATAGAGGTAAGAGGGGTTCTCAATTCGTGGGAAACATTTCCAATCAGGTGGTTCTGTGTTTCGAAAGATGTTTCAATACGATTGAGCATATCATTAAAGGTATCTACCAGCTCATTAAGTTCTTTGTTATCAGGCTGGGACTCCAATCTTAAGTGAAGATTTTCAGAACTAATCTCCTTTACTTTTCCGGTAATTTTTAAGATCGGTCTGAATAAAGTTTTAGACAGATAAAAAGAGAAAATCATACTAAAGAAAAGCGATAGCACAATACAAGTAAGCAACGTTCTTTTTAAAAAGCCCAGATAATAAACAACATAGTGGTTTTTAGCAGAAGCAATGGCTATATAATCTTTATCATCATATTTGAAACTCTGTCCTATATAATAGAATTCCTCATCATTATAATTGGACTCTCCTTCTTTGATAATATTTTTGAAGAAATACGAAGGGATATGGACCTCCTGAGATATCTTTTTGAAATTGGAATCTGTAGGAACAGCAAAAACATAGTCTTTTTCCATCGGAAGCTCTTCATCATTCAAACTGCTGAGAACATAGTTTTCCGGAAGATCGAGATGGTCTTTGCTTTTTTCGATCTGAACAATAGTAGCTGTTCTGATCTTCAGAAGCTCATAAAATCTCTGGTGTGAAAAATTAACGATTGAAAAGTACACTAAACCACTGAACAGCAAAATGATGGCGGTAAACACCAACATCAAAAGCACCATCGTTTTGGTCTGATTTGTAATGACTTTATTAAACATACATTATGTTTTTTTCAACACATACCCCATTCCTATCACGGTATGAATCAGCTTATTATCATCGTGATTATCTAGTTTTTTTCTTAAATAGTTTACATACACATCTACCACATTGGTTCCCAACTCGTAGTTTACACCCCACACTGCATCCAGAATTTCGGCTCTGGAAATTACTTTTTCAGGGTTATTCAGGAAATATAGCAGGAGTTTATATTCTGTGGAAGTAAGAGAAATATCTTCTCCGGCACGGGTTACTTTCTTGGTATAATCATTCACCATCAGATCCAAAAACTGAAATACATGCTCATTATCCGGCTCCGGTTCTGCAATTTCCTGAGGTCCATTATTGTTGCTTCTTCTTAGCAAAGATTTCACACGCGCAACCAGTTCAATGAATTTAAAAGGTTTCACCAGATAATCATCTCCGCCGCTTTCTAATCCGAGAACAATATTTTCAGAAGTTCCCAAAGCAGTCAGAAATAAAATCGGAACACTCTGATTGGTTTTTCTTATTTCTTTACATACATCCAAGCCATTCATTTCCGGAAGCATAATGTCTAAAATTACCAGATCGAAATCATTAGCCTGCACCAGCTGTACTCCTGTACGCCCGTCAAAAGCAACAGAAATTTCATATCCATTTTCCTGAAGTCCCTTTTTAATAAAGGACACCACACTGGTTTCGTCTTCGATAAGAATAATTTTTTTCATAAATGAAATAAGGAGTTTTACAAAAATAGGGAAATTTTCCTGGGATGGGCAAACCTGGAACAGAGAAAGAAAAGGGACGCTAGAAGATGGGAACCTATTACAAACGTTTTATGATTCGGTTCAGATGGATTAGATTTACCGCAAAATCCGCAAGGAATTTTTCAATATAAAATTATAAAATGATCGCAAGGGTCTTTCACTATGCAATGATCGCATTCTTAGCTGAACGAAGTGCCCTCGCGATCGAAAAATAAAACAGCATAATTAATAAACTTGCCAACTTTTCTTTTTTTATTTTTCCACTTTTGTATCACTTTACCTTTTTGTGAATTCCTCTTTTTACCATACAACCTATATAGAATAATATTACCTTTGTTTTTAATATAATGATGATAAAATAATCAGGTTAAATTACACACAGTATGAATGACTTTTTAATAGGTATCGGCAAGAGATTAAAGGATATTAGAAAAAAGAATAATTTAACCATCAACGAACTGGCTTTCAAAGCTAATGTGAGCAACGGTCTTGTTTCCAGAATTGAAAACGGAAGAACCATTCCTTCACTTCCTGTTTTATTAGATCTGATCCAGTCGCTTGAGATTGATGCCAGCTATTTCTTTGAAGGGGTTGAGAAAAAATCCAATGCTAAATTCATTTATGTTCCGAAAGAAAGTCAGCAAGTCATTGAAAAGGAAGTAGAAGCTGAAGGATTTAAATATATGCATATCTTCAGCAAAAGCCTTCATTCTTTGGGTTTTGAAGCTGTGCTCCTAACTCTCGAACCCAATTCTAAAAGGGAAAAGGTCATTACGGATGCCTGGGAATTCAAATATATTCTGAAAGGAGAAGTGAAATACGTAATTGATAATGAAGAAATTATCCTAAAAGAAGGTGATTCTCTGTATTTCAACGGGAAGTTTCCTCACGTTCCGGTAAGCATCAGTAATGAAAGTTGTGTAATGCTTGTTCTTTATTTTTATACGGCTTAACTGCATTTTTTTAACGCAAAGCTTTTTATTATTTTGTTTTTGTCATTCTGACGAAGGAAGAATCTCTTATTTGCATTCAATAACGCGAGATTCTTCATTACATTTCATTTCATTCAGAATGACAATTGTAGTGTAGATTCCTTATAAATACACATATGATAATCACGCTTCATCAGCGACAACGTCACAATCTTTGCACCCTCATAATATATCCTATGGTTTATTAAACTTTGCGTTTAAATCATATTCCAAATTTTACATCATTCTTCAATTTTTGATTTTACGAAACACACAAAAGTTTACAAATATGCAACTTTTATTTTTCTGTTTTCTTCCAAGATGAACGAAATATGAACCAAAACAAGCCTTTTTTCAGCAGGTTTCTATTCCTTATATTCTTGGGAAACATTTGCTAAAAACATTGAAGCAGCTACTTCAGACCCTCTTTTATAAAATTTTCAATGGTTAACTTCAATTGGTTTTCAAGTAAAACAGACGTAACAAACCGGACTCATTTGTTAATCAATACTTAATACAAAATATTTATATATATTAAAATTATTAGCGTGATTTGCATAAAAAATTTAATATATGTAAAAATGAAAACAAAATTAGAGAAATTACTTACCCTTGTTTTTGTCTGTTTCATTGTATTTGTTTCAGCGCAAAAACAGTTAATTATAGGAACTGTTCTTGATGACAGCCAGCCTCTCCCCGGGGCCACAGTCAAAATAAAAGGCTTATCTAAAAATATAACGACTGATATTGAAGGAAAATTTACAATCAATGATATCAAAGAAGGCCAATATACTTTACAAATCAGCTACATCGGTTATGAATCTACAGATATTAACATAGACCTGAAACCGGAAC
Organism: Chryseobacterium sp. CH21; assembly: GCF_004119445.1. Classification (GTDB taxonomy): domain Bacteria; phylum Bacteroidota; class Bacteroidia; order Flavobacteriales; family Weeksellaceae; genus Chryseobacterium. Next base: position 64,680 of record NZ_QICI01000072.1, read on the forward strand.
AATCCGTTGATTTAGGAATCATTAAACTATCCCAGCCCCGAAAAAATATTGATGAAGTTATCGTTACCGGAACGTTGAAAAATACAGAAGCGAGAGCTTTAAATCTTCAGAAAAATGCGATCAATATTACCAACGTGATTGCCTCAGATGGGATCGGGAAACTACCAGACAGAAATGCCGCAGAGACCGTGCAGCGTGTACAGGGCGTTTCGATTGAAAGGGACCAGGGAGAAGGGAGATTTGTTTCCCTGAGAGGACTTCCGCCATTCTGGGCATCCACAACCATCAATGGAAACAGACTTCCCACTGCAGAGGAAGAAACCACTTCCAGAGCTACCGCATTCGACTTCTTTCCTACGGAACTGATCTCCTATGTACATGTAAATAAGTCTTTTACCCCAGACATTGAAGCAGACGGAATAGGTGGTGGTGTCAATTTTATCACCAAAACTCCACCGATGAAAACAGAATTCAAAGCTACTGTGGGAAGTGGTTATAATGCCAAGTCTGATAAGGGAGTTTACAACCTTGGATTTTTGTATGGAGGAAGAACGAAGGATAAAAAATTCGGGTATTTATTCAATTTTGCGCATTTTATCAGAAACTGGTCTACAGATAATTTTGAGGCGAGAAGAAGTGGTGATGAAGGGGTTTTCAGACTGGAACTTCGTGATTATAACGGGGTAAGAAAAACAACAGGAATTAATACCGCTTTTGAATATGTACTCTCTCCAAAGACTACTTTTTATTTAAAAGGAATGTATGGTACTTTATCCGATGATGAAACGCATTATAAACACAGAATCCGTTTTGATAAATTCAGTAGTACTAATAATACCGCAAGAGTAGAGCTTCAGAATATCCACAACTTACTGATAACGGAACTTACGTCTGTTTCCTTGGGAGCGGTTCATCAATTAAACAAAGGAAAAATCGACTGGGATTTATCTTACTACGACAATAAATTCAAATATGGAAATATTCCTGATAAGCAAAACAATTCTTACTATGTGATCAAGTACACTCAATCTGGTGTAGCCATCAATCCTGATTATATTTCAAATCATGGAAATGGTCCTAGAGCCTACTGGAAAGCTGATGGCGGGAAACTAGATTATAAAAATCCAGATGCTTTGTTTGGTTTCTACAGTGATCCGAACTTTAAAATGGATGCTTCGCAGATGAGATTTACAGATCTTGAATTTTATAAAGTGTTTGTAGAGGAAAAGGATAAAATTGTAGCAGCTTTCAACCATGAAATCAATGCTTCTGATAAACTGACTTTAAAATATGGTTTTAAATACAGAGATAAAGAACGTAATGCAAGATTCTCTGATATTTTCTACAACTGGAGCAGTGGAACAACACCTCTTCTATCTGATTTTTCCCAATATATCACTACACAGCCTAATGGACCGAAATATTTAAGTGAAATGAATGCCCACATCGGCAACACATTTGGTCCGGTACTTTCTGCCACAGGAATGAACCAGTTCTGGTATCAGAATCAAGGAAATTTAAAAATAAATACTACAGATTCCGAAGCACTGGAATATAATAAAGCATTAGGAAGAAACTTTGATGTCTATGAAAAACATGCAGATGCTTATGGAATGGCAACGTATAAACTGAATGATAAAATTACCATTTTAGGAGGAATCAGATTATCAAATACCAATACAAAAGTGAAAGGTTACAGCGTAAATGATGACGTATTGACTCCTGTAGAAAATACTAAAAACTATCTGGCTGTTCTTCCAATGATTCACTTAAAATATACATTAAATGATAAAACCAATCTTCGTTTTGCAGCAACAAGAACGTTCTCAAGACCGAATTTTGGTGATCTGACTCCGGGAGGAACATATATTGAAGCAGACAACGAGTTTAAAGGGGGGAACCCGAATCTTAATCCTACCTATTCTTTGAATTTTGACCTGATGGGAGAATATTATTTTTCCAATGTAGGAATTCTGAGTGGCGGAGTTTTCTATAAATCGATTACAGACCCTATTTTCCAGGATTCTTTTATCGGAAATTATAATGGAATCAACGGTGTACAATTTACAGCGCCTAATAACGGAAAAGCAGCATGGCTGGGAGGTGTTGAGCTTGGAATTAATAAAAGATTTGACTTCCTTCCAGGGCTTTTACAATATTTCGGAGTACAATTGAATACCACATTCATGACTTCCGAAATGGAAAAACCAAGCGGAAGAACGGTAGCCCTTCCCTATCAGGCAAAAGAATTGTACAATGCCCAGCTTTTCTTTGAGAAAAAAGGGTTCAATGCAAGACTGGCTTACAACTACAAAGGAAAATATGCTGTAGAGTATGCTGAGGAGGACATCAATGATTCTTATTACGGTAAATACAGCAATCTGGATTTCGGAGGTTCTTATCAATTTACCAAATACCTGACTTTGTATGCGGATGTGAACAATATTCTGAACAAACCTCTGATCTATCACTTCGGAAAAAGTGAAGACCGTCCGGAACAGGTGGAATATTATGGAGTACGATTCAATCTTGGAATAAAACTGAACTTCTAACCCATTACCATGGCCAGAACCATCAATAAAAAAACATTAGTAACACTGAAGGCTGCCTTTGCTGCTTTCGGTGTTTACTTCTGCATGTACGGTTTCAGGAAACCTTTTACCGTAGCTTCTTTCGAAGGTCTTTCCTATTTCGGGGTAGATTATAAGATTCTGATTATCATTGCCCAGGCTGTAGGATATTTTATCTCAAAATTCATTGGAATCAAATTTATCTCGGAGTTGAAACCTCAGAAAAGAATTACTTATCTCTTTACTTTCATTGCTGTTGCTGAGCTTGCCTTGCTAGGATTTGCAGTCGTTCCTGCTCCTTACAATATCCTGTTTATGTTGATCAATGGGATTCCGCTGGGAATGATCTGGGGAATTGTTTTCTCTTATATCGAAGGACGAAAAACCACCGAAATCATTGGTCTTTTTCTATGTTCAAGCTTTGTGGTTTCTTCAGGGTTTACAAAATCCGTAGGGAAATTTTTAATGGATACTTTTTCCATTTCAGAATTCTGGATGCCCTTTTCAGCCGGGCTGGTTTTCATTGTTCCATTAATTCTTTTCGGGTTGCTTCTTGAAAGGACTCCCAAGCCTTCGGACGAAGATATTTTGCTTAAAAATAAGAGACAGCCTTTGAATGGTAAGGAAAGAAAAGTTTTGATCCAACAGTTTTTTGTTCCGATTGTGTGTATCATCTTTTTATATATCAGCTTAACCGTTTTAAGGGATTTCAGAGATAACTTTAACAGGGAAATCTGGGATGGGCTGCATTTTACTTTTGACAGTTCCATTTTTACTTTAACGGAAATTCCTATTGCGGTAATGGTTCTGGTGATTTTAAGCTTTATGGTTAAGGTAAAAAACAATAAAAAGGCATTTGCTTATTATCATTACATCCTTTTTGCCGGCATTCTTACCGTTGGACTTTCCACATATCTGTTTCAGCAGGGTTCTTTGTCTCCTTTTTTATGGATGACGATTTCAGGTTTCGGAATGTATATCTGCTACATCCCTTTCAACGGAATTTATTTTGACCGGATGATTGCCGCTTTTGAAATCAAAGGAAATGTAGGTTTTCTGATCTATATTGTAGATTCTTTCGGTTATTTAGGAAGTGTTCTGATTCTTTTGTATAAAAACTTCGGTTCAGCTCAGACTTCATGGTTAAATTTTTATATCAATTTAAATTATATCATCACCATAACGGTTTTCGTTCTTTCCGTGATTGCTTTTATAGCTTTCAGAAAAAAGTCGAAACCCAAATCTAACTCTAATCAATTCATCAATTTCGATACGTCGAAAATTTTATAAATAATAGTACAATGACAACAAAATTTGATTTAATCGTTGTAGGAGGTGGAATCTTAGGAACATTCCATGCTTATCATGCACTGAAGAAAAATCTTAAAGTAGCTTTACTGGAAAGAAATTCTGTTCCTCAGGGTGCCACAGTAAGAAATTTCGGACAGGTAGTGCCTTCCGGAATGGATCTTAAATGGCAGAATTTCGGAAGGGAAAGTCTGGCCATATACAATGAACTTCATGATCAGGCAGATCTTACCATCAGACAAAATGGATCCATCTATATTGCTTCAAATGATGAAGAGCTTCAATTGATTGAAGAACTTTATGAAATCAACAGAAATAATGATTATGAATCTGTTTTATTATCAAAAAATGACTGCATCAAGAAATTTGACGGACTTCGTTCCGACTATTGCAAAGGTGGTTTGTTTTTCCCACAGGAACTTTCTGTAGATTCTGCAGAGATGATTATAAAGCTTCATAAGCTGCTTCAGGAAAAAATGGGATTACAGATTTTCTACAATACAACGGTTCTTGAAACCTATGAAGATGATCAGAAATGTACGGCCTTAGCTGCTGACGGAATAGAATTTAATGCTTCTAAAATCATGATCTGCGGTGGACATGAGTTTAAAACTTTATACCCTAAAGTATTCAATGACAGTGATCTGGAAGTGAGTAAGCTACAAATGCTTCAGACCAAACCTCAGGGAATTTATTCGCTTCAGGGAAATATTCTTACAAGTCTTTCTGTGAGAAGGTATGAATCATTCAGTGAGTGTCCTTCTTTTCAGAAAATCAAGGCTTTAGAAGATCCTAATTCATTTGAAAAGAAGTATGGAGTACATATTTTATTCAAACAGGCGCTGGATGGTTCTGTGATCATAGGAGATTCTCACGAATATGCAGATGCTAAAAATGCAGATGACCTTGGGTATGATCTTAATATGGAGATTGATGAATTCATGATTCATGAGGCCAAAAAAATTATTGATCTTCCTACGTATGAAATTCAGAGAAGGTGGTTCGGAATCTATTCCCAGTGCAAAACGAAAGATATTTTTGAACACAGCCCATCTGCCAATATTCATATTGTAACGGGAATCGGAGGAAAAGGAATGACGGGAAGCGGTGGCTTTTCCAAATTTAATATTGAAAAAATTTACGCATAACATTGACATGAAAAATATAGAATTACTCGTTCTGGATATGGCCGGAACAACCATTGATGAGGATAATGTAGTTTACAAAACACTTACCAACGCTGTGAATGATTACGGCTATATGGTAAGCCTGGAAAAAGTATTATCCAGCTGTGCCGGAATGGAAAAACTGGAAGCTATCACAAGTCTTTTAAAGGAAATCGATGGGAATGAAGAAGATGCTCCTGCTATTTTTGAGAATTTTTCTGACCAGCTGAAAGAATCTTATCAAAATCTGGATGTAAAACCCATCAACGGAGCGGAAGATTTCTTATTGAATATGAAAGCCCAAAACAAGAAAATCGTTCTGAATACAGGCTATACATCAGAAATCGCTCAACAGCTTTTAGACAAACTCAACTGGAAAGAAAGCATTCATTTTGATGCTTTGATTACAGCAGATGATGTTTCAGAAAGCCGTCCTAGTCCTGAAATGATACAACTTGCGATGAGGAAATTCAATATTACAGAAGCTAATAAAGTTTTAAAGGCAGGCGATTCTGTTATTGATATTGAAGAGGGAAAAAATGCAGGGTGTGGACTAACGGTAGCTGTTCTTTCAGGAGCTCAAAGTAAATCAGAGCTTGAAAAAGCATCCCCGGATTATATTCTGAATACCATTTCTGAAGCTGAAGGTATTCTTTAACCACTTTTTCATCATATTTTTTTAATACTTCTTGACACAAATGTTTTCATGGATTTTTCTATTGGAAATGTTTGTGTTTTTTACCACCCCGTTAAATTTTCAATTTGACAGAGGTTTTCTTTTCACAAAAGTCAAATGATTTGGCTTTTGTCATTCTGAACGAAATGAAATGTAGTGAAGAATCTAGTTGTTTTGAAAATCAATAAGATTCTTCCTTCGTCAGAATGACACTTTTGAAACAGCCCCGATGTAATGCATCCAATTGAAGATTTTAAAACTTTTTGAGTGAACTTTTTAATTATCAATTAATTAACTTTCAGTTTACAAAAGTTTACAAATAGTAAACTAATTTTATATTAATTAAAAATAAATTACTATTTGTAAACTTATTACTTTCAAAAACTCTTTTTCCCTATGAAAACAAAACTATTCTCAATGGCTGTTATCATGAGCTGTTTCTTTGGAGCTCAGACTAAAAAAGTTCTTTTTATCGGTATCGACGGATGTCGTGCAGATGTCATGATGTCTACCTCTACTCCTAACATCCAAAACCTCATCAGTCAGTCAATTTACTCTATTGACGGACTTTGCGCTGCCACTACCTGGAGCGGAAACGGATGGAGCACCATGCTTACAGGTGTATGGCATACCAAGCACAATGTTCAGGACAATAATTTTACCAGTCCGAACTATGTCAATTACCCTGACTTTTTAACAAGAGCGGAGACTTATAATCCTAATTTGAGAACCATTTCTCTGGCTCACTGGTCACCCATTAATGACAAGATTATAAATACAGCAGATGTAAAAAGTAATCTGGCAACGGATCTTGCAGTGAAAAATGCAGCTGTAAATGCTTTGCAGAGTGACAATCCTGATATTCTTTTTGTAGACTTTGATGATGTAGACCATGCAGGACATTCTTATGGCTTTGCTTCAACGGTTCCTCAGTATGTTTCTTCTATTCAGACTACGGATTCTTATATTGGAGAAATTGTAACAGCCATGAAAAACAGGCCTTCTTATAACAACGAAGACTGGCTGGTAGTTCTGACAACAGATCACGGAGCTATTGAAAGTTCTCATGGAGGCGGAAATCTTACGGAGAGAAATATTTTCACGGTCTATTCTAACCCCGGATTTACTCCACAACAAATCAGCAAAACCGTTCTGGAATCCAATAAAACATTTAATCAATTGAATTTTCCGGCTGGAACTTATGCAAAGCCGGCAAACCAGACTCCTTTTAATTTTGGAGCCAATCAGGATTTTACGATTGAATTTTGGGTAAAACCTAATGCGTCCTATTCCAGTGATCCGGTGATGATCAGTAATAAAAACTGGGCTAACGGAAAAAATAAAGGTTTTGTTTTCTCAGGATATTCCGGCCAGACTTTTAAAATGAATATTGGCGATGGAACGAACAGAATTGACCTTGTTGGCGGAAAAGTGGAAACCAATAAGTGGAAACATATTGCTGCCAGCTTTGACAGAGACGGCCTTGTAACGCTATACGAAGATGGTGTTCCGGTAACTTTTGCAAAATGAATACCATCGGAAATATTGATTCCGGCCTTCCTTTGACCTTAAATCAGGATGGAACGAATGCATATGGAATCAATCTGGCTGCTTCTTATAAAGATGTGAGAATCTGGAAGTCTGCTCTTCCAAATGATGTGATCGTGAATTGGGCGAACCAAGATATTACACCTTCCCACCCTTATTATTCTCAACTGGTTGCTAATTGGAGATGCAATGGAACTTCTGGAAATACGTTGACTGATTCCAGTCCGAACACCAATAACATGATGATAACAGGTTCTCCGACTTATAATGCTGGTACAGTGAACAACTTTAAAGTGTATGACTATACTTCAACAACGAGAGAAACAGACCACTTCCCTACCGTATTGAACTGGCTTTGTATTCCGGTAGAATCTTCATGGGGAATTGATGGGGTCAACAGAATTCCGGAATGTTCAAAAGGAGTATTAGGCGCAAAAGAAACGAAAGTAGTTGCTGATGATTTTAAAATCTATCCCAACCCTGTTTCAACCTTCATTGGAATTCAGTACAAGTCTGAGGATAAGGAAATTAAAGCAGAAATCATTGATGGTAAAGGCGCTCTTGTTTCAACATCAAATTTGAAGTCTTCAAGAGGTTTTTATGATGAAAAAATCAATATTGGAAGCCTTCCGGCAGGAGTATATTTCATTAAAATCAAGGGAAGTAAAAATTCACAGACCAAGACTTTTATCAAAAAATAAAACAGTAAAGCAATTAGATTTAATTTTAATATTAGAACAAGGATATTTCCATCCGAGTTCTAATATTTTTTTTGTTTATTTATTGAAAATCAACTCCATCCGAACATCAGCACGGTCATACTCAGCCTTTCCGATAGGTGTATGGATAAAGCCCAGCTTTTCATAAAGTTTAATGGCCGGAACCAAAATAGAATTGGTCACTAAAAAGACTTTTTCTGCATGTAATTCTTTCGCTTTTTCTACTAAAGCATTTCCCAACAGATAGCCCAGTTTTTTCCCTTGCGCTTTAGGACTTACCGCCATTTTTGACAGCTCAAAAGTAAGGGGATTATCCTCCGTTTTTACTAATGCGCAGGTTCCTGCGACCTCTCCATCCAATAAAGCAAAGGCAATGTGCCCCTCTTTATGTAAAATTTCCTCTTCCGGATGGTCCAGCAGCTTATAATCTCCTGCTTCCATCACAAAAAATGTTTTGATCCATTCTTCATTCAAAGCCTTGAAAGCTTCTTTATACTGTGGTTCGTATACTACAATTTTTACTTCATTCTTATTGTCATTCATCACTATAAGGTTTATTAAATTCTGTTTTTTATCATTTTTCCCAACTTTTCCAGATCACTTTCCACTCTGTCTGTCCATTCTAATGCATAATTCAGACGCATACAGTTCTGATACTGATTGTATTGTGAAAACATCCTTCCGGGCGCAAAGTTTACTTTCTGGCTTACAGCCAAATCATAAAGATCTTCTGTACAGATTCTCTTATCCAATTCCAGCCAGAGCATAAAACCGCCCTTCGGTTCTGAAATCTTTGTATTATCTGGAAAATATTCAATCACCGACTTCTGAATCTGAAGGTAGTTGGCGTACAACTTTTTCCTGAACATTCTCAAATGATGATCATAACGGCCATGGGCAAGGAAATCTGCAATCACATCTGAAAATAAAGAAGGCCCACTCACCGTCTGAACCAATTTCTGACGGATAATTTTTTCTTTAAACTTTCCCGGAGCTACCCATCCTACTCTAAAACCTGGAGCCAATGTCTTGGAAACAGAGCCTACCCACATCACAATTCCTGCTTCATCATAAAACTTACAGGGTTTCGGTCTTCCTGCGCCAAAATAGATATTTCCATAAACATCATCTTCCACCAAAGGAACATTGTGCTCGGTAAGCATTTTAACCAGCTCTTTTTTATTCTCATCAGGCATTTGAAACCCTAATGGATTATTATAATTTACCACAAAACAACATGCGGATAGCTTCGGAAGTACTTTCTTTAAAGCATCCAGATCCACTCCCGTAAGGGGATGGGTAGGAATTTCTACCGCCTTCAGTCCCAGCAACTGAATCGCCTGAAGAATTCCGAAATACACAGGGCTTTCCACCGCCACCGAATCTCCTGGTTGCGTCACGGCCATTAAGCAATTATAAACAGCATTCATCGCTCCGGAAGTAATAACAAGATCATCTTCTGTTATTTTTCCTTCCATAACCATCGACCATTTGGCGATTTCCCGGCGTAATACTTCACTTCCCTGTACGGGTTCATAATTGGTTCCGCTATCACTCTTCCTTTTCATTACATCAATCATAGACTTCTTCATCTTGGCTACCGGAAGAAGGCTTTTCCCTGGAATTCCCAATCCAAACTGCGTAATATCTGTTCCACTAATTACTCCAAATACTTTATCAATAAGGTCTTGTGGTGTATTCTTTTTTTCTGAAACCTTCATCTGAGCTACGGATGGCAACGCCAGTTTTCTCTGAGAGGTCTGGCTTACATAATATCCATGTTTAGGGCGTGATTCTACCAGAGAACGGCTTTCCAGTTCCATATAAGCCTGCTTTATGGTATTTAGACTCACATTATATAATTTCTGAGCACTTCTCAGTGAAGGCAGTCTGTCTCCAAACTGCAGGGTTTCACTTTTAATCTGTTCTGTGACAGAATTGGCTATTTTAAGGTACAGAACATCTTTAGACATAGTATGGTTTTAAGTAAATGTACAATTTTATCCTGTCTTTACTCAGGATTCAGCCAGCTGATCATACTGCTGATACTGCTTTTTAATTGTTCCGGATCCTTGAAATTGGGTGTATTATTACTTTTAAAATATCTTTCAGCACCGGAAAAGAAGTTTCTCTTTTCGGATTCAGCCATTTTGTTTTTATCATAGATTTTAAAAGAGATTTCATCTTTTTCATTAATGATAAGGCTGGCAAAAGCAAAAGTTTCCCTTCCATTTTTAGCCAAAAGAAAAGGAAGACCGAAGTTTTGATTTGCTTTCCTCAGATTCTGGGTTTCCAGAAAAATATTTTTCAGCACCAACATGTCTGAGACATAAGCTTCAGCATATTGAAACTGTTTCTGATGTTGAATGATTGTTTCCATATTTTCTTCTTTAGCTAAACAAAATTATGGACTATTTAATTTTGGATACAGATACAGAACTATAGAATATTATGGGTACAGATAATACGGTAATTCCATACTGTTTCAATTTTTTTCATTTTTCCATATATTAAGAATTGGAAAGGTTATTGATAATTCTGTATTTTTATTCCAAATAATAATTCAATGGTGGGAAAATTTTTTAATTTCATTAATTTGCATTTTGGCGAAGAGGAAAAGCAAAAAGTTCTTGAGAATGTTACGGAAAATATTTCTTTCCGTGGTTCTAATCTCTGGATTCTGGCATGCGCCATTGTTATTGCTTCTGTAGGACTGAATGTAAATTCTACAGCAGTTATTATTGGAGCCATGCTTATCTCACCTTTAATGGGACCCATTGTGGGAGCGGGATTTGCATTGGGAACTTACAATTTTCAGCTTCTTAAAAGATCAATGAAAAACCTTTTAATTGCTACCATAGTCAGTTTATTGGTTTCATTTATCTATTTTTCCCTGAGCCCTTTTAAAGAAACTCAGTCTGAACTTCTTGCCCGTACTTCTCCCAATATTTATGATGTACTTATCGCTTTTTTTGGCGGCCTTGTAGGGGTTATTGCCATTACAAGAGTAAAGCAAGGAAATCCTGTTCCTGGGGTAGCTATTGCCACGGCTTTAATGCCTCCTCTCTGTACTGCAGGATATGCTCTTTCTGTGAGCAAATGGAGTTATTTTATAGGAGCATTTTATCTTTATACGATCAATTGTTTTTTCATCTGTATTGCCACTTTTCTTATTATAAAATACCTTAAGTATGCGCCCATTCAACTTGTTGACAAGAAATATGAAAGACAGATAAGATTTGGAATCACAGCATTAATTATTATTATGATTGTGCCCAGTTCATATTTAGCATATAATCTGTTGAATGAAAAGAAGTTCAGCCAAAACGTGGATAATTTTATCAACACTGAGTTTACTCAAAAGGGATATACGATGATTTATAAGAAGGTTAACTACCATACTTCACCCAAAAAAATAGAACTCGCCTTTTTGTCCCAAAAATTTAATAAGAACGAGCTTGATTCCATCAATCAAAAGCTTAAGAATCTCGGGATCTCCAATACAGAACTTATTATCAAACAAGATGCTACCGATATAAAATCGGAAATACTTAACGAATTGGGGCAACGGAATAGTGTTGTCTCTGAAAAAGATCTTGTCATAAACAGCCTCAGGCAGCAGCTGGACAGGTATACAGTAAAAGATTCCAGCCTTATCAAGGAAATTAATATTCTTTTTCCGGACTTTCATAATATTTCTATTGGAAAGGTCACCAACTTTCCCAATACAGATAGCGCAAATGTAAGTACTGTTATTCTATATAAATCTGATAAAGAAGAAAAAGAGCAGAATGAAAAAATGAAGCAATGGATATCTGAAAAGCTGTCTGACAAAAATGCTAAAGTGATCCGACAATAAAAAATGAAAACGGCATCTGATGAATAGATGCCGTTTTTTATATGATAAAAATTAAATTTTCTTTTTCAATCATTAAGATTCTCTGAGTCTCATCTTTCAACGTGATGTTAAACTCATAATCTAACAACTATTCTTTGACCGTTCTGAATATTTGATTTCTCATGATGGCTGGTTGAGTGTTTTATTTTCTCTACATAAATATAAAATCTTCAAAATGCAAATATTATTAGCAGTCATTCATTCCAGATTCTCTATCTTTGCAAAAAGAATTAGACAAAATGAGCTTTTTTGGAGCTAATATTAAAAAAATAAGACAAATAAAGGGTTTAAGCCAAAAAGCTTTTGCTGATTTATTTGATCTAAACAGAGGAGTCATAAGTTCTTATGAAGAAGAACGTGCCGAACCGAAGATTGAAACCTTATTAAAAGTAGCCCATTATTTTAACCTTACTCTTGATGAGTTACTGACCGAAACCATTCATATAACCCATCTGGCAAATGTTTCTGACATTAACCAGCTTATGCTTTTTCCAGAGCTGGCTATTCAAAACAGCAAAGAACCAAAGACAAAAACAGAAGAAAACAACCCAAACGCATTAATATTGCAAAAAATATTAGCATCCGTGGATTTGGTTTATGAATTTACTTCTGAAAAACAATTGCTTGCTCAATATAACTACGGAGACATTATATTTTTAAATAAGTCTGATTTAAAAAATGACTCTTTATCCAATCTTTTACTCCATAAAGACGGCCATCTTCAATATGCTTCTGAAATTAAAATAAAAAACACAGATCATCAGGAATATTATAAGATTGTAGGCTACGTTTCTACAGCTGATAAAAATATTTTCACCGATATTTTTAAAAGGCTGGAAAATCTTGAAAATAAAGTCAAGAATTAATAGATCAGATAAAAAATGATCTGTAATTGCTTTTACACCTTATTTTAATCACCATTTAATGAATAATAGAAAATATTATTCTTAAAAAAACCTTTATTTACTCTATGTTTTGCATGCTTTTATTTTGATTTTCAGGATCAAAACTAAACTATCGTGTAGTCAGAATTACTACACATCCACCTATTTTTGTATTAAAATAGAAGCAATGGAAACAAAATATTCTCGAAACAGGTTATACGTACAGAAAGAAGAGCAACAAGCAATAAAAGATTTTTCTATTTTGCTTGCAGGAAGCGGAATTGGCAGCAATATTGCCGAATGTGCCCTTCGTTTTGGCTTTGAAAATATTACCATTGTGGATGGTGACACTATTGAACAGTCTAATCTGAATAGACAAAACTATACCCATCAGGATATTTCCTCCTATAAAGCTGAAACCTTATACCACCGGTTAAAAAGCATTAACCCGGATGCCAATATCCGGTACCGGAGTGAATTTATCACGCCTGATAATGTTCATGAAATAATCGGAGATCATGATATTGCGATTAATGCACTGGATTTTTCAAGCAATATTCCCGTTGTTTTTGACAAAATATGCCAGGAAAGAGGAATACATGTGTTGCATCCTTACAATCTTGGCTGGGGAGGTCTGGTAGCTGTTCTGGAACCTGATGGGCTTCCTTTGGACATCCTTTCTGATGATAATTTTAACGAACTGAAAATGGTAGAGTACATTGCCGGCTATCTGCGGTTTTGGAGAACTCCCAACGAGTGGCTTGAAAATATTATTGACGACTATAAGAAGGAAAAAGAAAATCTTCCTCCTCCTCAGTTGGCCATCGCTTCATGGATTGTTGCCGGAATGTGTACTCACGTCATGTTCAAAATAGCCACAGGAAAGCCTTACAAAACTTTTCCTCAGTTCTATATGAATGCTATTTCCGAATAGCTACTTATGCGCTATGCTCTTAGATCAGTTTGTAATTGGTAGCGTAAGATAATGCTTCTGTAATATTACTTACTCCCATTTTATCGAAAAGTTTTCTTCTGTGAAATTTCACGGTATCTCCTGTTACATAGATCTTATCGGCAATTTCGTTAATGGTAAGTCCCTGGGCATATAACCGCAAAATTTCGGCTTCTCTTTCCGAGAGCTTTACTTTTTCTTCTTTGATCCATCTGTTATCTTTCAGATCATAATTCCAGATTTCATCTGTTCCCTGCTTTACAATAGAGATATTTCCGGAGGCGTGGTTATGGGATAAAGAGACTATACACATAGCTTTCCACATTTTACCTTCTGATGAAAGGAAAAGAGGGGTAAGCTTGTGGTTGATAAGGATGGTGTTTTTACTTTCATTCACTAAATGAAAATCGTAGGAAATGGTATATAGTTTTCTTTCATTCACCGGCAGATTTTCATAAAATTCAAACCCTACTTCATTGATTTTAAACAATAGATCCAAATCTTCTTTTTTCACGTGCCGGAAATAGAAAGCGTAGCCCATGGTTTCTACTTCTTTAGGAGTATGATCACAAAGAAATAATGGGTTATCTGATACATACTCAAAGTTTTGTTTCTGATAGTCGATGACATACAGACTCATGTAAGTGATTCTCGCAAATGCTTTAATGACCTCAAGGTAGTCAGAAGTCTGGTTATTCTCTGACTCTGAGATCGCTGCAATGCTGTTTTTATTTGAAAAGAATTTTCCAATCTCTTCCATAGTTCAGTTTTTAAGGTACAGTTTTTAGGTTACTACACTTTAGTGTAGACTTTAAGGAATCTACACTAAAGTGTAGCATATCCCACTATTCAGTGTAATAATTTTACCATAAAGATAAAAAAAATATGGAACATCTTAACTTTTATTCTTTAAGTAATAAAAACTTATACGAATTAGCAGAATTTGTTGTTACCGAAAACTTTAATCATCATGAAAGTTATTCTGATACCGATCAGTTTAAGGCTGAAGTAGAGGAGATCTATCATGAAGAGAAGAACTTTAAAAAGTCTAAGATTTTTGTTTCCAGAGATCACGATGGTAAGATCAATGGTTCTATAAGAGTTTTTAAATGGAACCATAAGGATATACTTCCCCTGGAAAAACTTTTCCATATCAATCCTTCTTCTTTTATCAAAAACAAAACAACCAACATCTGGCATATCGGAAGATTTGCTATTAAAAAAGGAATTGATAAAACGGGTTTTGGAATTTTCAAAACATTAATGGCTTATGCAATCAATGAAGTTTGCTGTAACAAAAATTCTGTTGCTATCGCTGAATGTGATGCGAAGCTTTTGAAAGTTCTTAAGCTAATGGGAATTGAAGCTGTTACATTAGCTGAGCCTATCCATTATCTGGGTTCTGAAACCATTCCTGTAATGCTTACTTATAACGGGCTAAAAAATTTCCTTGATAAGAACTATCATTAATGTCTACTCATGAGCTTAGCGCCCTACACCAAAGTGTAGTATTACAACAAACGGCCTAAAACTACACTTGCGTGTAGCCTCTTTCAAACCACAACATTCTACATTTGAAATATAAAACAAAAGACATGACAAAGAAATACTTAATACCGTTATTATCCTTCATAGGAATGGGCGTTCACCTTAACGCTCAGAGTATTTCCGGTAAAGTATCTGATGAAAAGGCAAAAAATATTTCTTATGTAGAGGTTATCCTCCTGGCAGGAGACAATAAGTTCTCTACAATGACTGATGAAAATGGGCTTTTCTCTATAAAACTTCCCAAAGCAGATTCTTATAAAATGGAATTTTTCCTGAACGGAAGCAAAGTATACGAAGGAAATGAAAATATAGAAGGCGAAATTACAAGAAGCTATACTATAAAAGATAACCAACAGGAAAGCCAGGAGATCCAGGCCATCAGCCTAACCAAAAAGAAAAAGCTGGTAGAAAGAAAAATAGACCGTCTTGTCTTCAATGTGGAAAATTCGGTTGCAGCAACGGGAGGAACGGCAATAGATGCTTTAAAAACGACTCCTTTGGTTCGTATTCAGGATGAAAAGGTATCCATTGTAGGAAAAGGAGAGGTTTTGGTCATGATTGACGACCGTATTCAGAGAATGTCTCCGGATGATTTGTCAAGTTTATTAAAATCTATTCCTTCAGACAATATCCAGTTTATTGAAGTGATTACTACTCCACCAGCAAAGTATGATGCAGAAGGAGACAGCGGGCTGATCAATATCAAACTGAAAAAAGGAAAAGCGAATTCCTGGAATGCCAACATCGGAGGTAATTATACTCAGAAAACCTATGCAGGAGGTGGGCTTCAGGGAGCTTTTAACTACAATAGAAACAGACTGTCGTTACAGGTAACGGCCAATACGAATTCTCAGAGACTTCGGACAACATCAGACAGTAAAATCTACTATCCTGATGAGCTATGGATTCTGAATGTAAAAAATAAGTCTGAAGAGAACAATCTCGGACTGGGGCTTGGCGTAGATTATAAAATATCTGATAAATGGACTACAGGGGCAAAATATCTGGGCAGTTTTACCAGAAATACCTCATCCAACAGCCCTTTCACCTCGAGGTTTAATCCGGCAGGAGCTGTTAACTCCTACATTACCTCTGATGTGGATGCGAATAATAAGCCTAATATGAATTCTCTTAACTGGTATAATACTTTTAAGCTAGATTCTGCAGGCACAAAAATCACTACGGACTTTGATTATTTCCATTACAGAAAGAGTGATTACAACTTTTATGCAGGAAATGAGCTGGATCCTCTGAGAAATATTCTCCCGGGAAGCTTTTTCTCGGCTACGAATACGAATGTGAACCGTATTGAAAACTACTCCGGGAAAGTGGATGTAGAAATGCCGCTGAAATGGGCTTCTTTGAGCTTCGGAGGGAAATACACCTATACCAATACGAACAATGATCTTGTGGTTATGGATCATAAAACCGGAACTCCAGTCTTGAATACAGATCAGTCGAATATCTTTAATTATAAAGAGCATAATGAAGCATTATATGTTTCTGCAAGCAAAAAGCTGGGCGAAAAATGGGAAACACAGGCCGGATTAAGAATGGAAGCGACACAGACAACGGGTTATTCTCACAATCTTAATCAGACCAACAAAAATGATTATGTGAAGTTATTCCCGACAGCATATGTCACTTATAATCCGAATGATAAAAACTCATTCTCACTTAACTACAGCAGAAGGATCCGCAGACCGAATTTCGATTATCTGAATCCGTTTGTGGTACGTACAAGCCCTTATTATTATTCGGAAGGAAATCCTTTTTTAAAGCCTTCTATTATTGATAATATAGAGTTTTCTTATGTGAGAAATCAGAAGTGGGTATCTTCTGTGTATTATTCTCAGGTATCGGATTTCAGCCAGGATCTGTCTATTCTGGATCCTGAAACAAATATCACCAGAAGTACACCGTTGAACTATGCCAATACGTATCAGGTAGGAGTTTCCACCTATTACAATTTCAATAAATGGTCTTGGTGGAACAGCTTTACAGGGTTTAATGTGAATTATCAGAAAGTAAAATCCAAAACAGATTTCATCAGTTCAATAGACGGATACAATGCTTATTTCTATTCAAATAATGATTTCACACTGAATAAATCTAAAACTATATTCTTCAGTGCGAACTATGGGCTTCAACTTCCGGGACGTTATCAGATCTTCCACATCTCAACGATGAATATTCTGGATGTCTCTATGAAATTCCTGCTTCTGGATAAGAAACTGACACTTACAGTTACCGGAATGGATCTTCTGAACGGCCAGCGCCCTGTAATCACTTACGAATCTAATGGGGTGAAAACAGACTTCAGCAGCTATGGCGACACCAGAGGGGTGAGGGTTTCTTTAAGTTACAAATTCGGGAACAAAAATCTGAAATCTGAACAACAGAGAAACTTCGGAAACGAGGACGAAAGAAACAGAATTAATTAATCAACTATATACTTGCAAGTAGGGTCCAATAAAGGTTTTATGACTTGAAAAGATAACCACAATCAACTATTTTAAAAATTTTAAAATCATGCACAAAATTAAATTAACAAAAGGTTTACAGATCAACAAAGAACAAATCAGCAAGCTTCAGGAGGAGCAAATGAATAGCCTTAAAGGAGGGGTTAACAGCCTTCAGGCAGCCGCTCAGTCTTGCGGACAGTGTTCTTGCGGTGGAAATACAGTTGTGAAAACAAGAGCAGCTCAATAATCCACAATCCAAATCACATTTACAATAAACAATAACAATCTAAAAATTAAACATCATGCACAAAATTAAATTAACAAAAGGTTTACAGATCAACAAAGAGCAAATCAGCAAATTACAGGAAGAGCAAATGAACAGCCTAAAAGGTGGGGTTAACAGCCTACAGGCAGCGGCTCAATCTTGCGGACAGTGTTCTTGCGGTGGAAACACAATTGTAAAAACAAGAGCAGCTCAATAATCAGCACTCCAAATCACATTTAAAATAAACAATAACAATTTAAAATCAAACATCATGAACAAAATGAAATTATCTAAAGGACTACAGATCAACAAAGAACAAATCAGCAAACTTCAGGAAGAGCAAATGAATGGTCTTAAAGGAGGAGTAAACAGCCTACAAGCAGCAGCTCAGTCTTGCGGACAGTGTTCTTGCGGTGGAAATACTGTAGTACAAACAAGAATTGCTAAGTAATTCTCATAATAAGTCGAAAATATTTATACAAACAATCTAAAAATTAAACATCATGCACAAAATTAAATTAACAAAAGGTTTACAGATTAACAAAGAGCAAATCAGCAAATTACAGGAAGAGCAAATGAACAGCCTTAAAGGTGGGGTTAACAGCCTTCAGGCAGCAGCGCAGTCTTGCGGACAGTGTTCTTGCGGTGGAAACACTATTGTAAAAACAAGAGCAGCTCAATAATCAGCACTCCAAATCACATTTAAAATAAACAATAACATTTAAAATTAAACATCATGAACAAAATGAAACTAACTAAGGGTCTTCAAATCAACAAAGAGCAAATCAGCAAATTACAGGAAGAGCAAATGAACAGCCTAAAAGGAGGAGTAAACAGCCTTCAGGCAGCAGCACAATCTTGTGGACAGTGCTCTTGCGGTGGAAACACTGTGGTACAAACAAGAAAGTAATCTTCTCCTATAAAAGAGGGAGCCGGATGAACTTCTCTCCCTCTTTTAAAAAAATTATATAATCTCACAGCTCTCACATCATGCAAAAAGAAAAACTAATCATCTCAGAAATAGAAGAATGCATCCGTAAAAAAGAAGCTTCCCTTACCGGAATAGGTCTTAATAACGGAATTCTAAGTGCTTCAATGTTCTATTATTATCATTATCTAATGACCGAGGAATCGGAATCTTTAGAACTGGTAACCCATTATATTGAAAAGTCTCTGTCTGTTTTAACAGAAGATTATAAAAGCCTTCATTTTAATGATGAAATAAGAGAGCTGGGATTATATCTTATATTCCTGAAACAGCAGGAAGTTTTAGACAGCGAAATAGATTCTTTACTGGAGAATATTGATGAAATTCTTGAAGAAATTCTGATCCAGAAAACAGAGAAAGGAGATCTTGATCTTACCAGCGGTTTTCCAAGTTTTGCCAAGTATTTCGTATTGAGAAATCCTGATGATAAAAAACATCTGATAAACAACACCCTGGATAAAATCATTGAGCTTACTCAAACTCACGAAAGCGGAAGCTACTGGAAATTTGATCTTCGCAATAGAGAAAATCCCTATGTAGAACTGGGCTTAGGACACGGAACTACAGGAGTCATCAACTATTTGTTATTCCTTTTCAAAAATAACATCTACACTCCGAAATCTTTAGAGCTTATTCACACAGGACTTTCATTCATCTGGAACTGTAAAGAAAATACCACAGACTATATCACTCTTTTTCCGTTCAATGCCTTTGAAGAGGTTTATATAGATTATCACAATCTGGCTTACGGCGAAATAGGAATTGGATACACTTTTTACAATGCCGGAATTCTTTTAAACAATAAAGACTACTGCGACAAAGGACTACAAATATTGATCAATACTACAAAATTTAAAGACACTGATCAGTCTGCCATCCTTGAACCAGGATTAATTTATGGTTCTGCCGGATTATCCGCATTGTATAAAAACCTTTATCATCTTACTGAACAGGATGTATTTCTGGAAGCCAAAGAGTACTGGCACCAGCATCTTATTCAGTCTAAGAAAAATGAAAATGAACAATGGGCAGGATTCAATGCCTATTACAATGCAGAATTCGACAATATTAATATGGCCTTAGGCCAAGGCATCGCAGGAATTGGTATTAATCTGATGAACAATATCATGACCTCCAATCACAATTACGTTTCATTCTATAATTACGATCTATAATGGAAACTCTACAATCTCAAAACATCACTACCCTGCTTCAGGAATACGATCAAAAGCTTCTTGATTTTGATTATGGAAATTTACCGGACGGATTGCTTTATGGAAAACTGGGACTTCTGCTTTATTTCCTTGCACAGTATCAAATCTCCGGAAATGATATCTATGTGAACAAAGTAGGCGCTATCCTGGAAGAAGTATTTGAAAATGGTAACCTGCAAAAAGAAAACAATGTATACACACTCCCAAATCTATCCAAAGGAATGACCGGACTGGGCATTATTCTGAATTTGCTAAAACAGGACGGACTTATTCAGGATGATTTTGATGAACAGATTGCAGACATCGGAGAACTGATCTTCCAACAGTCTGTCACCATGCTGAATGAAAACAATTATACTTTTTTTGATGGACCTATAGGAAATCTTCACTATTTCAACACCATCGGAAACGAAAAATACAGCAGCGAAATCGTAAACATACTTTATGACGAATGTATTTCTCACCCCATTCCATTTGAAAACAAGCTGAATGACAGCTATGCAGATGGTATTAACTTAGGATTCAACTATGGCTACCTCTCTATTGTTAATAATCTTTTAGCCCTTCCGGTAATAACGCATAAAGCAAGACATATCATTAACAACTGCCTGGACTTCATTATCTCCAATTTTGATGTTCACGAAGTAGAAAATGCCAGAATATATAAACCATATAATTACAAAATAACTCAAAACCTGCTAAAGCCTTTCCATAATAACAGACTTTGCTGGTGCAACAGTGATCTTTCTTTCTCTTATCTTTTGTATAAAACAGGAGAAACACTACAGGAAAACAGATATACAGAAATGGCTCACGAGCTGGGTTTAGAAACCACAAAAAGGAAAGTAATGGCCAACACAGGAATAGAATTTATCCAGTATTGCCACGGAACCTCAGGACTTGTACAGCTTTACCATGAGCTTAATGAAAAAGACAGCCATCCTGAATATAAAAAAGCAAAAAATTTCTGGACGAAAAGATCACTGGAAATCCTGGAAAACGAACTGGATCAGCCATTCACCGAGCAGGACAGTAATTTACTCTTTGGAAAAACAGGAGCCCTGATTGCTCTGAATGACAAAATAGACAAAACTAAATACCTAAAATTTTTACTGTAACATGAAAACAAAAAGCATAGGATTACTAGAACTAGGATACAGAAGCGGCAAAGATTCCATCACAGCTCTTAACGATGTAGTTGATTATGCCCTTCATGCAGAGAGATTAGGATACAGCAGATTCTGGCTGGCAGAGCATCATTATTCCCACCTTAAGAATCTTGCCTTTTCAAACCCGGATATCGTGATTGCCATGATTGCCGGAATGACAGAAAAAATAAGAGTAGGCTCAGCAGGAACTTCAGTTCCCAGTTACTCTCCTTATGCTGTAGCTACCAATTATAAGCTGATCAACAATATATTCAACGGGAGAATAGACCTCGGTCTGTCCAAAGGAATCCCGGAAAGTAACCATACGAAAAACCTTTTAAATCCTGATATTCTTGAAAAAGGTACCGGAGTGGTTTTTAAAGAAAATGCCCAGGAGATCCACGAGCTTTTCTATTCTGAAGCAGAAAGAAACGAGAAAGAAGGAATCTTAATTCCTCCCTACGGCGGCCTGATCCCCGATCTATGGTATCTTTCTTCTTCTTTGAATAATCTGGATGATGCCGTCAGTTTACACTCAAATTACTGTGTATCAGCATTTCACGGAAACGGAAAGTTCCTTGACAGTTTTGAAGGTAAAAAAGAAGAGATCAACAGATACAGGGAAGCATTTGAAAAGAAAAATGGGTTTATTCCCCAAACCTCACTGGCACTTGCCATCAACCTCTCAGAAGTAAACGAAATAAAATCTGATGCCGATGAGTCCGAAGCTTTTAAAATTCTCCACCTCAACTTTGAAGAGCTTTTTGAACTCATTGAAAAACTGGATGAACAGCTGGGCGTAGATGAATTCATTTTATATGATACAGAAGCGGACAGTGACAAGAAAATAGAAAACGCTGAAACGATAAGCAATCATTACAATTTACAATCTATTCAACATGAAAACGCAGTTAGATAACATTAATATTGGCTTTATGAGAAACTCTTTGTACTCATTCAGACAATATAACAACATACCGAAAAATACAGCAGATCTTGATCATTTTGTGCTTGAATTATGGAATGATGAAGTCTTCAGAGAATCTGTTTTCTTAGCTTCTTATGAGCTGTATAATGAATGGGCAAAATTATGCCAGGATGATCCGTCTTTATCTCAGGTAAAGAGAAACAGAATAAACAATTCTATCCTGAAATACTACATCAGAATTACCACCAGATCTACTCCGTTCGGAACATTTGCTTCGCATTCTGCTTTTGAACTGAATTCAGAACATAAAAATATAGAAGCCGGAAATATGGATGCTATCCACCGGTATACAACGCTGGATCTGTCTTTCCTTTTTCAGGTTATTGCATTGATCAACAGAGACTTTCCGGAAGTTCACGAATATGAACTTAATGACTCTATCTATAAGTTAGGTGATTATTACCGATATATCGAAACTTCAGTACAAAATGAAAAAAGAGTCTACACGTTAAGCTCATTGGAAAAAGATGAACTTCTGGATTTTCTGGTTGAAACCACTGCCAACAAGTCTTACTCATTCGACAGCCTGGTTGCTCTGGTTGCGGAAAACGTAGACGGAGTTTCTGAAGAAGATGCAAAATATTATATCTTCAGCCTGATTGATGCGCAGTTCTTCAAAAGCAACTTCGATATCTGCTTAAACGAACATTCCCCATTGTGCCAGATCATTGATTATTTAAATTCAAAAAAAGGCATCGCTCCTGAACTGGACGCTTATCTGGAAATCCTCATCAAAATGGAAGACTATATGAAGCTGCTGAACTCCGGAATTGGACAGCCTCAGGAATATTACAATGAAATATTTGCACTTGCCAATCAGTTTTCCATTTTATATGACAGAAAATACCTGATCAATTCTTCATTAAAAAGAAACCTGGATTTCTCTCCGGTGACCAGAGAAGATCTTTCCAAAATCAAAAAAGGAATCAACACTTTATCTTGTTTCTGGGACAAAGGAAGCGAAACGGTGAATGAAAATTTAGAAAAATTCAAGAACGCTTTTTACACAAGATATGAAGAAAGTTTAGTGCCTTTGGTAGAAGTATTGGACAACGAAAGCGGTATAGGGTATATTCAGGAACAAAACAGCGAAAATGATTTTTCTTCCCTGTTGGATACATTGAGCTGGCCGAATTCAGATACGGATTCATTTTCTATCACTTACAATAAAAAGATCCATGAGTTCTGGAGAAGACTCATCAATAAAGCCAATATCAACGGAGAAACGTCCATAGACCTTAGCCAGCATGATATCAGCAGCCTTCAGAATACAGATGAAGTAAGCCTTGCAAGATCTATTGCAGTAATGATAGAAAAAGCGTCTGATAAAATTGCTATCTCTTCAGTAGGAGGTACCAGCGGAGCCAATCTTATCGCCAGATTCTCTAATGAAGATGAAGAAATTCTTGCCCCGATGAACAGAATCATCAAAGAAGAACAAAATGATGATCATTTATCTACGCAGAACTGCTTCATTTACCAGATAACAGAGCGGGAAATATCCTTCTGAGACAGGTAAAAGAGGAAACCAGCTTTCTTACCTTACGAAACCTTCAGCTTCGGAAAACACTATCAGCCTGAA
This sequence comes from Chryseobacterium sp. CH21, assembly GCF_004119445.1. GTDB lineage: Bacteria > Bacteroidota > Bacteroidia > Flavobacteriales > Weeksellaceae > Chryseobacterium. Next base: position 88,599 of record NZ_QICI01000072.1, read on the forward strand.
GGACCTTTACATTAAAATGATTGATAAAAGAATCGTTCTATTCCATAAAGAACTGAATAAAGAAGTAAAAATCTTCCATTCTACTGCACATAATTTTGATTATAATTCGCTTCCTGTGTATCAGTTCTTATGTGATCTTCAGCATCAGGATGTTTCCACCGCATTGGTTTTAAATATTGGAGATACCAATTACCTGATGTATGATTATATTCCCCGCATCACCTTTGGTAATGATATCATCTTTACACCGGCCTTATGGAGAGTATATCAGAATGAAGTATCAGGAATAAAGGCTAAAAACAACACGGAAAGCATTAAAAAAGTAAAAGAATATCTCTCCGATAAAAAAGTAAACCGATATTTCTTTATTTCTCAGGGAGACAATAAGTTACTGATCGACACGGAAAATGGCAACCTTTTATTATTCCTGGTAGAAGAACTGAGGTCTAAAGAAATGGTAACGCTTACAGAATGTCTTTACGATCTTGAGGCAGATGAGTTCAACAATGAGATTATCATTCCCATGATCAACAGAAGCTATACTGCATTTAAAACTGAGCTTGACCAGCATCTTTTCAATGCCAATATTGCTGACAATAAATTCATCCCCGGAAACAAATGGCTTTACTATAAAATCTATTGCGGAAACAAGTTCTCAGACAAAATATTACAGGACGTTTTCCCGGAGCTTTTAACCCAGCTCAACGAGGAGGATCTGATCAAAAAATGGTTCTACATCAGGTACAGTGATCCTGATAACCACATCAGACTAAGACTGGAAATCAATGACGATAACCTCACCAATACAGCCCAGATCATCACTACTTTCAACGATTATTTCGATAAATATATCAGCGAAGGAATCATTAATAAAGTGGAAATGGGAACCTACGACAGAGAATATGAAAGATATGAAGGTGAATTTATCGAGACCGCAGAACATATCTTCCACTATGACAGTAAACTGACCGTGAATCTATTGAAAAATGTTCCAAATAATGATGATCTCTGGTTATATGCCATCAAAAGTATTGACGCTTATTTCGATGTTTTCAATCTGGATCTGGATAAACGATATGAAGTCATCAACAAGATTTACAACCAGTTTCAGAAAGAGTTTAATGTAGACAGCAACCTGAAAAAGCAGCTCGACCTTAAATACAGAAGCAATCTGAATATCATCAGTGAAATTGTAGAAACAGATGAGAATCCATACTTCTCAGAGTTTGTCAATGCGGTCACAGAAAACTGTAAGGAAATAGAAAAGCTCAAGACTATTCAGAAAGAAAGATTAGTGAGCAGTTTTATTCACATGCATATCAACAGACTGGTAAGATCCAGACACAGAATGCATGAACTGATCATCTACGGCATCGTAGAAAAGTATTATAAAATGAAAATCGGCAAAAGAAAATATCTAGTATCATGAAGCTAAAATTTATTCCTCAACACGACCAAATGGACTGTGGTCCTGCATGTATCGCAATGGTGGCTTCCTACTTTGGCAAGCAGATTCCGTTACATTTTTTGAAAGAAAATGCCAACCTATCCAGAGAAGGAGTTAGCTTACTGAGTATCAGTGAACTGTGCGAAGATATTGGATTTGAAACCTATCCTGCCAAGCTTACCTTGCAGACTTTGGACGAAAACGGCAGCCTGCCTTGTATTCTTCACTGGAATAAAAACCATTTTGTGGTGCTTCTTGACGTAAAGAAAAGCCTTATTTCAGGAAAAAAACGCTACAAAATTGCAGATCCAAGCCATGGAATAATCTGGCTGAGTGAAAAAGATTTCCTTAAAAGCTGGCTGTCTGACGGAGAAACCGGAATTGCCCTTTTTGTAAGCCCTACCAACAGCTTTTACCAGCAAACCTTCCCGGAAGAAGATAAACTGAGTATTTCTTTTGCCATGAAATATTTCAAAGAGCACAAAAACAAATTCCTCTTTTTATCCGGAATGCTGCTTATCGGAAGCTGCCTGAGTCTTGTGTTCCCATTCCTTACGCAAACACTTATTGATAAGGGAGTTAACACAAAAGATGTAGATCTTATTACGATCATTTTGGTATCCCAGGTGGTTTTATATTTAGGAAGCATCACCATAGAAATTCTCAGAAACTGGCTGATGCTTTATATCGGAACCAGAATCAGTATATCCATTATTTCAGACTTTTTGAAAAAGATGTTACTGCTTCCAATGGGCTTTTTTGATACCAAAATGAAGGGAGATTTTACCCAGAGAATCCAGGATAATGAGAGAATAGAAGATTTTCTTACCTCTCAAAGCCTTATGACCTTCTTCTCTATGGTGACTTTCCTTGTGTTTTTCGGAGTGCTTTGGTATTATAATGTTACAATTGTACTTATTTATTCCTCTCTAACGGCATTATCATTAGTTTGGGCCCAATATTGGCTGAAAAAAAGAGAAATTCTGGATTATTACAGATTCCGTGAAAAAGGTCAGAGCCAGGAAAGCGTTTATGAGATCCTGAACGGAGTTTCTGAAATGAAATTAAATCAGTTCGAAGACTATAAAAGACAGGAATGGGAAGGGATTCAGAATAAGCTTTTCAAAACAACCCTTCGTATTCTAAAAGTAGATCAGTATCAGTTTTCCGGATTTGAATTTCTTAACCAGCTGAAAAACATTTTCGTTACGTTCTTTGCTGCATTGCAGGTTGTGAAAGGAAATATGACCATTGGTGAATTATTAGCAATATCTTACATCATCGGACAGCTAAACTCACCTGTTAATCAAATGATTTCTTTCTTCCGCTCTTTACAGGATGCGAAACTGAGTCTTTCAAGATTAAATGAAGTTCAGAATCACGAAGAAGAAGAAAAAGAGGGAATGAAAGCGTTGGAAGTAGGCAATACTTATTCAAAAGATGAAGAGAGAGGGATTACCTTAAATAATGTTTCTTTCCAGTATGAAGGGCCGAAATCTCAGTTTGTTTTAAAAGATGTCAACCTGTTTATCCCTGAAGGCAAAGTTACAGCCATTGTAGGAGCCAGCGGAAGCGGAAAAACAACATTGATGAAACTACTGTTGAAGTTCTATAATCCTACTGAAGGTACCATTCATTATAACGAAGACGATATTCTTACCCTTTCTCCTAAAAGCATCAGAGAAAACTACGGAGTGGTAATGCAGGACGGATTTATTTTCTCCGATACCATCGAAAGAAACATTGCTACCAGCGAAGTGGAAATCAATACCAGAAAGATGGAAAATGCGGTAAGAGTAGCTAATATCTCTTCCTTCATAGATAATCTTCCGTTAGGATACAGTACTAAAATAGGGGCTGCCGGCAACGGAATCTCCGGAGGTCAGAAACAAAGGGTTCTTATTGCAAGAGCAGTGTACAAAAACCCGCATTTTATCCTCTTTGATGAAGCAACCTCTGCGCTGGATGCCGAAAATGAAAAGATCATTCATGACAACCTGCAGGAATTCTTCAAAGGAAAAACGGTAATTATTGTAGCACACCGTTTAAGCACCGTAAAAAATGCAGACCAGATTATTGTTCTGAAAAACGGAGCCGTTGTTGAAAAAGGAAACCATCAGGAGCTGGTCAACAAAAAAGCAGATTACTACAGTCTTGTTAAAAACCAGCTTGAATTAGGCAACTAATCACCTCTCAATATATTTTTGACCGTTTCGCAAACTGTGAAACGGTTTTTATTTTAATAAAACGAAACCCTTTGTAGTATATTTACAAAGGGTTTTACATTAGTCTTAAAATATTGTAAATCAATTATTTAAAATATTTATCCTCAATGTTTTTATTATAGTATAACTCTACAAGCGTTGCTTCCTGGTTACCATCTTCAGAAACAAAAGTCGATTTGGTAGCATTCCAAAGATCTCCGAATTTTTTATAATCACTTTGCAAAACTGTAGAGAAGGTATTTTTTTCTCCATTTTCAACCGTTTCTTCTTTGCTAAGAAAGAATGATTTTATATCATAATAAAGATAAGAGACTTTACCTGTTACATACGTTTCTTTTATTTTATAATAGAGCTTATCAGGATTTTCTTCAATAAGTTCAATCTTGTATAGTTTGGGATCTATATAAGCCAGTTCATTTATAATATACTTTCTGTCTGCTTTATCCTTAAATTCAGCTGGATCAGCCAACTTTCTCTCTCCGTTCACCAGCTCATATCCTGTTTTACCATCAAACCAAGATCTGTAAACAATTCTTCCCTGATATTCGATTTCAAAACTTCCTTTATTGGGTACCATTTCTTTCGTAATCCAATTCACATTTCGCCCGTCCATTACCGTTTCTGACCTGGAATAAAGGGTTTTTATACTGCTTAAAAGCTCTTTTCCTCCTCTTGCCTGAATGGCTTTTTCAATAATTTGCAGGGCATTCTTTTCGCTGGATATCTGTGAGAGCAATTGGTTAGAAGTAGCTATCATACTAACGATTGCCATCATATTCAATAATTTCATGGTTTTATTTTTTCTGAGGCAAATGTACCAAAAGACATGATAAACTCTCTCTTTTGGGTACAGTATTTTGAAATTATAATGAATCAGATCCTAAAAACGAGTGCGATAATTTTCATATTAAAAAACAAAAAAAGCCCTCCGTAATCTCTTACAGAGGGCTTTGTACCCCAGACGGGACTTGAACCCGTACGTCCTTGCGGACACAGGATTTTAAGTCCTGCGTGTCTACCAGTTCCACCACCAGGGCATGGTGTGGGTAAAAAAAAAGATTCGAACCAGAGATTCCAACCTTCTTAAATAATTCTAAAAGACTCTTTTAGAATAGTGCGGATGAAGGGACTCGAACCCCCACGCCTCACGGCACCAGATCCTAAGTCTGGCGTGGCTACCAATTACACCACATCCGCAGATTTACCATTCTCTTTTTACAGATTCCGGCTATATTTCTTACAAATATAAAATTTTTATTTAAAAGAACACTCTCTATTAAAACAAAAAACCCTCCGTAAGATATTACAGAGGGTCTTGTACCCCAGACGGGACTTGAACCCGTACGTCCTTGCGGACACAGGATTTTAAGTCCTGCGTGTCTACCAGTTCCACCACCAGGGCATGGTGTGGAGCGAAAAACGGGATTCGAACCCGCGACCCCAACCTTGGCAAGGTTGTGCTCTACCAGCTGAGCTATTTTCGCATAGTGCGGATGAAGGGACTCGAACCCCCACGCCTCACGGCACCAGATCCTAAGTCTGGCGTGGCTACCAATTACACCACATCCGCTGGTTTTTTTATACTGTAAGTTTTAAAGAGCTTGCTTCGTTTTTGTGAGTGCAAATATAGGACAATTTCCTTTAGCACCAAACTTTTCAGGAAAAAAAATTAAAAATTCCACATTTTTTTTTCACGGCACCTTTTATTACATTTCATTTTCTTACTTTTACATCGTTAATATTTACGATATGGAATTACAAGGAACGGTAAAGAAACTTTTTGATGCTCAAACATTTGCGAGCGGGTTTCAAAAAAGAGAAATGGTTATTTTGACCCAGGAACAGTATCCACAGCCGATAAACATAGAATTTTTGTCTGATAAAATCAGTTTATTAGATAACCTTAAAGAAGGTGAAAACGTAAAGGTAGGAATCAATATCAGAGGTAGAGAATGGGTTTCTCCTCAGGGTGAAACGAAATACTTCAACTCTATTACAGGGTGGAGAGTAGAGAAAGTTTCTGAGAATGCTTCACAACCTACTCAGGCTATGCCACAGCAGTCAGCATCTCCAGTTTCTAACGAAAATCCGTTTGCCGGAGACGATGATGATGATTTGCCTTTCTAATTAAAGAATAAAGATCAAATATAAATCCTGCTTTTTGAAGTGGGATTTTTTTTCTAAAAAATGGTTCGATTAGACGAAAACGAGATTTCATTCCCTGACCCTGAACTGTATGAGGGCCATGAGGGAGTAGTTGCTTTTGGCGGCGACCTGTCTGTAGAACGCATTTGGTTTGCCTATCAGCTGGGTATTTTTCCCTGGTACAATCCTGGAGAAGAAATTCTCTGGTGGTGCCCGGATCCGAGATTTGTTCTGGTTCCGGAAGAGCTGAAGGTTTCAAAATCAATGAGGAAGATACTGAACAAAAATGTTTTTACTTTCTCAGAAAATCAAAATTTCAGGGAAGTAATCAGAAATTGTCAGCAGGCAATACGAAAAGGACAGTCAGGAACATGGCTTTCTGATGAACTGATGGATTCTTTTATCCAACTTCATGAATATGGACTGGCCAAAAGCATTGAAGTTTGGCAGGACGGAGAGCTTGTAGGTGGTTTTTATGGGTTACAAATCGGGAACGTTTTTTGTGGCGAAAGCATGTTTGCTAAGGTGAGCAATGCTTCCAAAGCAGGATTTATTCATTTTGTAGAGAGCAACAAAAACAAGTTTGAACTTATTGATTGTCAATCACATACCGAGCACCTTGAAAGCCTGGGTGCAAAAATGATTCCTAAAAAAGAGTTTCTAAAAATCTTACACGAAAATAATGAACGCAGATAAAGAAAAATGGGTTCTTCTGATCATCCTGAGTATTATATGGGGATCGTCTTTTATTTTGATCAAAAAGTCTCTGGAGCATTTTAATCCGTATCAGGTAGGCTCTTTAAGGGTTCTTATTGCCGGGATTATTTTACTTCCGGTTGCGATTTCCAATTATAAACTTTTCCCTAAAAAACATCTGAAGTGGCTAATTTTGGCTGCTTTTACAGGGAATTTTATTCCTATGTTTTTGTTCCCGATTGCGGAAACTGAAGTGAGCAGTAGTATTGCGGGAATTATCAATTCCATGATGCCTATTTTCGTGATTATTGTAGGTGCGTTGGTATGGAAATTCGAAACGACTAAAAAACAGATTATAGGGACATTAATAAGCTTCACAGGAGTTTGTATTCTGGCTTTTGGCGGTGGTGACAGCGGGGAATTGAAAATGATTCCGATTTTGCTGCTGTTATTGGCTACTTTATGCTATGCAATGAGTACAACGACTGTAAAATCAAAGCTTATGGAAGTTTCCTCCACGGTCTTATCTGCTTTTGTATTTTCATTTGTATTATTATTTCCATCCGTTATAGCATTAACAAGTACGGGATTCTTTTCGGAATTCAGCTTTTCCAGGGATAATCTAATGGGACTTATGTTTGTGAGTCTTTTATCTGTTTTCGGAACCGGTCTGGCAATGACGATGAATTACCGTTTACTGAAAGTTTCCTCTCCCCTTTTTGCCTCTACAGTTACTTTAATAATGCCTATTGTGGCTATTATCTGGGGAATTATAGATGGTGAGAAACTGACGTATTTACAATTTATAGGAGCAGGAATTATTATTGGCGGGCTTATATTTTTAAGAACAAATCCAAAAAAATAAAATCATATTATAAATTAAATTATATTTGGGTGATTTAACTTATAACTATGAAAAAACTTCTACTTTTTGGCATTTTAGCCTTATCTGCAACTTCATGCTACAGTTCCGATGACACTCCTTTTGACAACAGTGATCCATCTGCTCAGAACGTGATTCTTCCTACAAAAATGACGAAGGATGGCATTGTCATGAAAATCAATTACAATGGAACCAAAATCATCAGCATGATTAACAACATTAATCATGGACAAAGAATTGAGTTCACTTATACTGATGATTATGTTACGGGAATTAAAAATTACGAAAATAATGTTCTTGAAAGCACAGTTGAATACGGGTATAATAGCGGACGTATGGCAACAGCAGTTACAAAAGAATATTCTACCACCGGAGCATTAGAGAATACAGTTACATTTACCTATACTTATACTAGTACTACTGAGATTAGTGTAAAAAGGCAAACCAATTCCGGAGCTGCAGGTTCTTCTACCATTAACAGCGTATTTACTTATAACAATGGAAATATGGTGAGCAACGTAGGTTCAGGAACAGGAACCGTTAATGGAAATACGGTTAATTACACTGAGAAAGAGACTTATACCTACACGGACAAAAACTATCCTTTTAAAAATATAAAAGGCTTTGATAAAATCATATTCAATGGAAATGAAAGTGATGGGGTAAGCATGTTATTCTCAAATATAAAAAACTCTTTAAGCACTTACAAAGGTGAGTTCACCAATACTACCGCCGGAGGAGGAACAGGTAGCGGCACCAGTGCCCATAAATACACAACCACATTTAATAGTGCGGGTTACCCATCTGTAGAGGACAGACAAACGCTGGATATCAATGGAAACCCAACCAGCAGTGCTCCTGATAAATTTGTTTATGAATATAATTTTCAATAAAAAAAACCTGCATTTCAGCTAGTCATGGTCGGAAGAAATTTCCGACCATTTTTATGTTTTAAGTTTTGAAGACTTTTGCAGGATCACCCCCCGCAAATATTATTAAAATTGCGGTAATCATATCCCGAAGTTCCATAGCGATGCGTCTTTTAGCTGTTTTATATCCTAAATTGTTTACTTTTT